>JBGPTK010000043.1:0-21334 GCA_041490605.1 Terriglobia bacterium
AAATCTCTGCTACGCAAGCATTGGGGATCAACTCTGGATTCCTCGCCCATACAACGGGCTCGGAATGACCCCAAATAAGTTTGACGGGCGGAACTGCGAAGTCAAAATCCGCACCCTTAAAACCGAAGGGTGCGGCACCCGCCCGAATCTCAAATCAAGCCAGCGCCGGAGAAAATCTCTGCTACGCAAGCATTGGGGATCAACTCTGGATTCCTCGCCCATACAACGGGCTCGGAATGACCCCAAATAAGTTTGACGGGCGGAACTGCGAAGGCAAAATCCGCACCCTTAAGACCGAAGGGTGCAGCGCCTGCCGGACAATAACGCATGTGTTGATGGAAGCGATTCGGTAAGATGAGATCGTGGCGGCAGTGGAGGTGGCCAAAGATGAGTTCACAGCAGGCAGAGAGTAAGCGGGAAATGCCCATCGCGGAAGTGGTGCGCTTGATCGACCTTGTGAATTACCAGGAAGGAGCGGTTGTCAGCCGGACGCTGGTCAAGGGCGCGACGGCGACAGTCACGCTGTTCGCCTTCGATGAGGGCCAAGGCTTAAGCGAGCATACAGCTCCGTTCGACGCAGTGGCGCATCTGCTGGAGGGCGAAGCGGAAATTACGGTTTCTCGCAAGCCACTACGGGCGACGGCAGGCGAAGCGGTTCTGATGCCCGCAAATCAACCTCACTCGCTGAAGGCCCTCAGCCGATTCAAGATGCTGCTGACGATGATCCGCTCCTGAGCAACGCGGAGCGGAGGACTGGATTTATAGGGAAGGCGGGTGGCGCGGGCGCAATGCGGCGAGTGGATTTTTGGGCGCGGCGGGACCAAGCCCGCCAAAAAAGAACGGGCGCGGCTGATGCGAAGAAGGCCAGGCCGCCATCAACGCAACCTTTTCCGTTCCCATAGGGGCGCAGTTCGTTGACGTCATTCCTATTAATGTGTGGCTAGCCAGGCAGGCGTGACCAGGCATTGCTGGTTTACATTTGCGGTGATGAAGGTCTTGAACTGGTCGTAGGGGCAATCCAGCAAGCCACCGCACGCGGGGATTGGCAGGGGGATGCGCTGCGGAGGCGTTTGCAGCGTGAGAGTTGTGCCATTTCGCATCTGGTCCAGCGACGCGATCACGTAGAAGATCCTTACGATGAGCTGTCCGCTCTGCTTTATTTTATGCAGCTCGAAGACAAGCGCGCCGGCCGGGCCCGGATCGTTTGGCTGGAAACCATCTGCTTTCCATGTCAGGCCCCCCAGGAATCCGGCAATGGCGGAAAGATTCTCGTCGTGAGCGACAAACAGCGTGAACTTGCTTTCAGTTGGCGCGAGCATGTCTGCGTTCTTCACGCCGGTCAGCGTCTGGTCCATCGTCCCCACCACCTGCCAAATCAGGTTCGATGAGCCTACCTGCGCGAACGAGGGGAGTTGGCAGGTGAGGTCCACCATGTTCAGCACATGAAGTTTTGTCATCTCAGACAAGCTACCCGGCGGAATCGCTCCCCAGCCGACGCACTGCGACCCCGCGGTCGTCACGCAGTTCGTGTCGGGCATCCCCTGGGCGTATTCCATCTCGAACGTCTCCGTTAAGTTGTCGGCGACGTCGAACAGGCTTCCGCTGGCGAAGGCCACCGATCCAATGGTTGCTACCGTGGTCGGAAGGTCCAGCAGCGAACAGGAGGTGGGCGTTGGGTTTGCCGTTGTCACACACTCCGAGAGTTGGCAGCATTGGGTGACAGCCTGCAGCGTCTGTAGCTGCGCCGAGTAATTATTGATCAGCGTGGCGGCATTGCCGCCTGTCTTGGCAGTAAACGCGGCCAGGTCCGCCACCGTGTCGATCGGGCACACTCCGGCTGCCGCCGTGGCGATGTAGGGATCCCGTGATCTGCTCGATTGAATTATCTGGACTCCGCAGTGGGGCGTTGCCTCGGACTGGAACATGCCGTCCAGGTAACCCTGCGCCGTTTGAAACGTCCGTTCGAAGACATCCGCATAGACGTACACCGTCCCCGCCGCGGGACAAGATCCGCTCGCAGGCAGGAGTCCCTGATCGGCGTAGAAATCGCGATACCACGCCCCCAGCCGGGCCGCATTCTGCTGGCCCATGGTGGAAAGATTGCCAGCGGTGTCCGCGGGAAATGTCCACATTGGAAAACCCGGTGTCTGCTGGGTATACACGTTTATGGCGTTTTGATCAGTAATCGGAGAACGAATCCCGTGCCGGCTGATCGCCACTACGGAGACCAGTTCCGTGTCGCTACAAGTCTCGGTGGTGCCACAATTTTGTGAAGTAGTACCGCAGCCCGTTACCATCGTGAGAGTGCAGCAAAACGCGATCAAGTGAAATCGATTGGCTGAAAAACGTTTCATAAAGACCCCTCAAGAAAATCGGCATTTGTTTCAATCCACGCGCCCGCGCGGGGCCGTACTTGTCTATCGGCCCGATTCAACCTTCCCGTTAGTTTCTTTCAAGGGCGGAGTGAAACTAGACCAGTGATGGGGAGGAAAACCAGACCAGATGAGTTTGTGGCGGATAAGGATTGGCCGGGAGGGTGGCGCAGGCTCAAAGCTTCGAGACGTGCGGAGGTTCAAAGTCAAAATCCGCACCCTTCAAAAAACGAAAAGCGTGGCACCCGGTTAGGGAGAGATTTTGCCGGTGGAGAGGTAATTCATGGAGGGGACGCCGAAGGCGTCGGCTACTCGATTGAAGAAGGCGAACATGGCGGTGATGTAGACGGCTTCGGAGATTTGATTTTCGGTCCAGCCGGCGTCGCGCAGCTTTTGGACGTCGGCAGCGGTGGAGCGGGGGGCGGACTCGGTGATCAGTTTCACGTAGTCGAGCAGGACGCGCTCGGCGAGCGGCAGGCCGGCTTCGTCGAGCTTGCCTTCGAGAATCGCGGTAACGCATTGATCGGGGGCTCCCTGGACACGCAGGAAGTGGGCGTGGCTGTCGAGTCAATAGGGGCAGCGATTGAGGTAGGAGACGTAGCTGGCGATCATCTCCTTGTGGCGGCGGGTGAGGTGGCCTTCGGCGAAATGAACTTTATTTGAGAATTCGACGACCATGCGCAGGAAATCGGGGCGGGCACCGAAACATTTGATGATGCCGGGGACTTTTTGGCGGCCGGAATTGGCGCGCCAGAAATCGTAAGCGGCGGCCGTGTCGCCGGTGGCTTCCGCGTCTTCGTGGATTTTGATTTTTGTGGCGGGAATTTCAGAAGCCGCGGCGAGGGGCTCTTTCGCGGGATTGAGTGGCTGATCTTTTTTTTGCTTAGTCATAGGTTGCCACCCTTGATGTGCGACGAAGAAAATCGCTGCTACTCAAGCATTTGAGATTTGCTCTGGATTCCTCTCCCGCAGGAGCGGGATCGGAATGACGGCGAAGTGGATTCTTTCGCAGGCTGCCAGACCTTACCATCGTCTCGCTCGAAAACACCGAGGAGAAATGGAACATGGCGCTACTTGGCGGCAGGGGCTGGCTCGATTTTATCGATTACGATGGCGCGCGAGCCGCGACGGTCATAGGCGGTTCCGGTGACGGTGACTTTGTTTCCGGCGAAGGGGAGCAGCTTTTCGTTTTGTCCCACCGCAGGGGTGGTGTCCGAGATCGGCAAATAGACGATTCCATCATCCGCCAAAATCACCAGCGGCGAACCATTCTTCGCGCAGAGCAGCGCGCAATCCCTGCTGATTGGCTTCTCCAGGCCTTTTGTGAACGCGCAGGCGGAATCCAGGACGTAACCCTTTATGGTTACTTTCTCCGACTTCGCGCCAGTGCTCAAAACCGCCACCGCCAGAAGGAGCACCAGGGCCGGGACCACGATCATCTTGTTGCTGAATTTCATCGATTGCCTCCGGTTTGAGATGATGAACCCAATTGGATCATTCGCCTACGAAATTGAGGATGAGATGCACCCAGCCAGGCCGCTCGAGACGGCCTGGCTGGGGCCGATCAGTAGCCAGCGGGTGGGGACCGCTGGCGGAGGATGCCTCAAAGCCCAACAACTTCGCAATTGAGACTACTTATTTAGGGGGCGAATTTACTCAGAAAGCGGAAGGGGCGCAATAATGTAAAAATACTAGACGGGCCGATGCTTAGAATTTTCCTTTGAAATGGATACTATCGATGCCGAAGGCGGGGGACTGAGCATTTGGGATTTGCTCGGGATCCCCCGCTGCGCTCGGGATGACTTCAACAGGAGCTCTTTCGCAGCTCACGCACAGCCAAGAGTGGCTGTGCCACTAGAACCACTACCACTTAGTGCGCTCGCTTGAATTCGACATAATTACGGCCGAGGTAGAGGCGATACGTTCCGGGGCCAGCGGCCGGGGTTACTTGCAGCGGAACGGGGCGCGGCATTTTGGCATCCTTCGTGGATGCCGTCTGAAACAAATCGTGGCCGCCGAGGTCCGTGACGGCGAACTGGCCGGCTGCCAGAAAGCCGATGCCGTAAGAGCCGGGGCTTAGTTGCTGACCGCCGATCTCAAGCGGAACCTCGGTAATCAGGTAGCCTTGGAATTTTCCCTGGATGCCCGAGGAATAGCCGGATACATCCGCCAGTCCGGCCAGGACATAGAAATCGTCCGCAAAGCGGACTCCGCCAGTATTGCGGAGCTGGGTGGTGGTTACCCTGCCGCGGTAAAAAACTTTCTCCGGGAAAAGAGCCGGAGAGATGTCAGCCGGCTTGAGAACTGCGTCCTTGGCGGACTGGGATTGCAGAAGGGGCGTAAAAGCCAGCAGAAGAGTGCCTACGATGGCCAAGTGTGAGTAGCGTCGCATCGAATCTCCTTTGAGGATCGCTGGCATCTTACAGCAGTATTCGAATGTCGGGAACAATCTTCAAGAAAAACGAGATTGGAGCAATCGCTGCATTCTGATTCCCGGGCTGGAGGCACTGTGAGGAATCATTCGTAGGCGCGAGGGGAGCGAAAATAAGGTGGGGCGCGGCTGAACAGGGTGGGGAAAAAGTCGATAACTGCTCTTCGATGGGATGGCCACCGTGGATGAGCGACGGAAAAACCAGCTGCTTCTCAAGCATTTGGGGTTTTCTCTGGATTCCTCGCCCATAATACGGGCTCGGAATGACCTGCGGTTTGATTTTTCCGCAGAGTGTGAAGCCGGCCCTTACAGTTCGTTGTGCGGGCACAGACGCAGTAGTGGCTGCGCCACCTAGAAACTGGATTGAGGAGTGATGCCTTTGGATTCGAGGCATTGGTAGGCGCGGCCGGCGGCCAGGTCTTTGTATTCTTCGGTTCGGCCGCTGGGCCAATCGATTACCAGGCGGTCGATTTTGTCGCGCTTGCCGAGGCCGAAGGTGACGGGGAGCTCGGATTGGGAGAGGTAGCTGGAGCCACTTTTTACCAGGCGGGATTGGCTGGCGCCGGCGGAATAGATGCGGACTTGGGCGCCGATGGCGTCGCGATTTGATTTTGTGCCGACCAGATGAAAGCGGATGCTGTGATTTCCGGCGAGTTGGTCGTTGCGGTAGAGATAGGCGGCGCCGTTGTTGGTGGTCATCAGCAAATCGAGGTCGCCATCACGATCGAAATCTCCGCAGGCCAGGCCGCGGCCCACTTTCGGCTGGCTGAATTCCGATCCGGCAGCGGAAGCGATGTCGCGGAAATCGCCGCGGCCATTATTCAGGAAAAGCTGCGGCGGCTGCGCGTAGCCGACGTTGCCGCGAATATTGCGGACGGTTTCGTCGATGTGGCCGTTGGCGATGGCCAGGTCGAGAGAGCCATCGAGATCGGCGTCGAGAAAAGCGCAGCCGAAGCCCAGAGTATTTTTGGAGGCGGCGCCGATTCCGGATTGTTGCGCGACGTCGTCGTAGGCTCCGTTGCCCAGGGCGCGGTAAAGTCCGATCATTTCGTTATCGAAATTGGTGATGGCAACTCCGGGGCGGCCGGAATTTTCGAAATCGCCGGTGTCGACGCCCATCCCGGCGCGCGCTTTCCCTTCCGCGCTGAATGCGATGCCCGCTTCGACGGCGATATCCTTGAACGTGCCATTGCGCTGGTTGAGGTACAGCTTATTGGGCTGCGTGTCGTTGGCGACCAGAAGATCCGGCCAGGCGTCTTGATCATAATCGAGCAGCGCGACGCCGAGAGATTTTGAGCTGGTGTCGAAAATTCCGCTGTGGGCGGTGACGTCTTCGAAGGTTCCGTCGCCGCGATTGTGGAAGAGCCAGCAGGTTTCGCCGCGATAGGCTTCGGGGGTGCAATAGGATTTCTGTTTTCCGTCGAGGCTGCAGAAGACGTCATGCTCGGGGGACCATTTCACATAATTGCAGACGAACAGATCGAGCAGGCCATCGCGGTCGTAATCGAACCACAGCGCGGAGGTGCTGAATGCCTGGCGATTGTCGAGGCCGCTGGAGCGAGTGACGTCGGTGAACGCGCCCTTGCCTGAATTTTTGAAGAGGCGATTCTGGCCGACGCAGGTGATGAGGATGCCGGGAAATCCGTCGTTGTTGTAGTCGCCCACCGCCACGCCCATTCCGTACATTTCGATGTCGAGGCCGGCGCTGCGGGTAACATCGGTGAAACTGCCATTTCGATTATTGCGATAGAGCTTGAGCGCGCTGCGTTTGCGTTTATGGCCGGGCCAATCCATGCCATTGACGAGCAGGACATCCTGCCAGCCGTCGCCGTCGTAATCGAGGAAGGCACAGCCGGAGCCGAGCGTTTCGGGGAGAAATTTTCCGCCGAAGGCGCCGCTATTGTGCTGGAACTGGATTCCGGCGCGCGCGGTGACGTCGACCAGGCGAAATCCTGGATTGGAAGATTGTGGCGCGGACTGGGGCCACGCGTTGGCAAGCCGCTGGCCGGAAACGGATGCGAGGCCGGCAAGCACCCCGAGAAGAAATGACCGGCGATTCACGAAAGATTCACCAGTCCGTTGCGGATCGCGTAGACCACCAGCTCGGCGGTTTTATGAATTCCCAGGCGGTCCATGATATTGGCGCGGTGGACGGAGACGGTGTTCGCGCTGAGGTCGAGATGGTCCGCGATTTCTTTGTTTGATTTGCCGCCAACGATGAGTTGAAGGACTTCCAGTTCGCGAACCGTGAGCCCAGCGTTGCGCTGGCCTTTTAAGGCAGACGGCCGCGCGAGCTGGGGAGCGAGGACCAGATCGCCTTTGGCCACGCGGCGGATTGCGGTTGCCAGCTCAAGATCGACGGCATTTTTGAGCATGTAGCCGCGGGCGCCCGCTTCGAACGCCTGGTGCACCAGCGTGTCTTCGGAATGCATGCTCAGCATGAGGATGGCGATTTTGGGAGAAGCTTCGAGGATGCGGCGCGTGGCGATCAAGCCGCTGGTCTTGGGAAGGGCGCAATCCATTACGATTACTTGGGGCTGTAATTCGCGAGCGAGGCGGATGGCTTCGTCGCCGTCGCCGGCCTCGCCGACGACGGTGAGGTCGCGCTCGTCTTCGAGCATGCGGCGGAATCCGCGGCGCACCAGGCTGTGGTCATCTACCAGCAAAATCGATATTTTATCGGGCATTTGAGGGCCAGCCTACTTTCGTTCGTTTCCCGCCAAGCCCATGCAATTTGGCCACAGTGGATGGAAAGGCGCAAGCATATGAGATTGTTTTTTTACCGCCGAGGCGCAGAGAGCGCGGAGGCAGAGAGAAGGCGCGAAGAAGAAAATAAGTTGTGTTCGAGCATGGGGGATTTGTTCTGGATTCCTCGCTCCGCTCGGAATGACCCCTGAGTGGATTTTTGCGTAGAATACTGGAAACCATTTGTGGCATCAGTCCTAGGAAACGGCGGCGGTGGGAACTCGCAGGCGGATGCGGGCGCCGCCTTGCGGTGGCTGCGTGAATTCGAGAATGCCGCCTAGCAGTTCCGCGCGTTCGCGCATGGCGACCAGGCCGATTCCCCGCTTGGCCGTGTGCTCGTTAAAGCCGGAGCCGTGGTCCTCCACTTCCAGTTCTAAACTATCTTTCAGGAAATGCAAGCGCACCCAGGCTTCCCGGGCTCCCGAATGGCGCGCGATATTGTTCAAGGATTCCTGCAAGATGCGATAGATGTGGATCGCGGAGCTTCCGCCAACAGGAAACGGCGTGCCCGATTTTTCGTAGTGGATGACAATGCCGTTTTGCCGTTCCACCGTGGGCAGATACCAATCAATGGTGCTCTCGAGGCCGGATTCATCGAGCATGACGGGATGCAAGGCCTGGGAAAGGCTGCGCACGCTTTCGAGCGTGGTTTGCGCGATCTCGCAAACCTCGCGCAATTCCGCGCGGATCGGAGAATCCTCGGGAATGCGTTTTCCCGAGCGCGCCAGCATGGAGCCTACCGCCGTCAGAATCTGGCCGAACTCGTCGTGCAACTCTCTCGAAATATAACGCAAGGTGGATTCCTGGGTGGAGATCAGCTTTTGCGCGAGTTCGCTGCGTTGTTTCGAGAGCGCGGCAAGCTGGGCAAAAATGCGGCGGTTCGAGCGGATCAGGTAAAGGCTGGTGAGCAAGATCGCAACGAGAGTTGCCGAGAGGAACCAATAGACCTGGCGCTGCACGCGATTGTAAATCTGACTTACTTGCAAGGCGGCTTGTTCTTCGCGTTCGTTATTTTCGACCAGCAGGCGGGAGACGGACGTGCTGAGCGAAGCTTGCCGGGCCTGCAGCGAAAGGCGGATTTGATCGCGGGCTTCGCGGTCTTTGCCGTCACGGGCGAGCGCGAAGGTGCGGTCCACGGCGTCCCAGAATTGCGCGAGAGAAGAATTCAGCAACTCACTCTGTTGGGGAGTCCGCCGGGCGACGGCGAACTGTTCTTCCCGGCGAAGCGCATCGGCAAGATCGTCGCGAATGCGCTGGAATTGCGCGGACCAGGCGGTGAGGGGATAGGGCTCGTCGTTATCGAGCATGTCGCGCATGGCGAGGCCGAGAGAGTTGAGGTCATTTTGCACGCGCAGGAGCTGGAGGGAATCCTTGCGGCTGCGGCCGGCTAGATTATTCTGCAATTCGCGCAGGCCGGAAATCTGGCGAGTGATGTACCAGGAATAGGCCACCACCGCGGCGAGGGTGATGATGAGGCCGAGGATCAAGCCCGGTGTGGGAGAATGTCCGGAGGGGCGCGGCACGGGATGAAGATACAACGCTGGGAGTGGGAGGGCCAAGGTGAAAGTCATCGGCGAATGCGATTGAATCGCAGGATACGCTGGCATTCAGCGCGCTGAAGGGAGTGCAGCCGATGACGGAAATTTTTCCGCTGGAACGGGCGGAGGAGGCTTACCAGCGGATGATGAGCGGCAAAGCGCGGTTCCGGGTGGTGCTGACGACTGGGCGGAAAGAGTCCGAGGAGGCACCAGCACACCTGCCGGGCTTAAGCCCGGCGCTACATGACCGCCCCCCAATTAGATTCAGAGCGCCGGGACTACGTTCGCATGTCGCTGGAAGTTAGCACTGTAATTGCAGCGAGCGTCCAACCCTCAGGGGCTTCCCGACTAAAAGCGTCGGGACGCAAATAGCACCAGCACACCTGCCGGGCTTAAGCCCGGCGCTACATGACCGCCCCAAATCAGATTCCGAGAGACGGCATTAGGAGCGCATGTCGCTGGAGGTGCCGCCTGCGGCGGGAATGTAACACTTCAGCGTGTAATCCATCACCATGCGATCGGCATTGAATCGCCAGCCCAGCGTGCGGATGGTGCGCTTCATGCGCTTGATCCATCCACGGGGAAGGCCGTCGCGATCGCGCTGGTAATAGAGCGGAATCACTTCTTCGCGCAGAGTGCGGTACAAATCCTCGCCATCGCGGGAATCGTGAATATCCACATTGGAGTGAGTTCTTCCGGTTCCGATGGCGAAACCGTTCAGGCCGTCATAGGCTTCCGCCCACCAGCCGTCGAGCACGGATAGGTTCAGGCCGCCGTTCAAGACCACTTTCTGGCCGCTGGTGCCCGAGGCCTCGAGAGGCCTGCGTGGATTGTTCAACCAGAGATCGACGCCTTGCACGAAGTGACGTCCCACGTTCATGTCGTAGTCTTCGACAAAGACGAATTTATCGGCGAATTGCGGGTCGCGCATCAACTGCGCAATCTGCTGGAGCAATCGCTTGCCGGCCTCGTCGCGCGGATGGGACTTGCCGGCAAAGACGAACTGCACGGGCCGCTTGGGATCGTTCACCATCGAGGCCAGCCTCTCGAGATCCGCCAGAATTAAATTGGCCCGTTTATAGGTAGCGAAGCGGCGGGCAAAGCCAACCGTGAGGGCATCGGGGGTGAGCACGCGGCTGAGACTTTGCAACATTTCCGGCGATTCGCCGCGGCGCTCCGCTTGTTCCACGGCCCGCTGGCGGACGAATTCAATGAGCCGCGATTTCAAGCTAAGATGCGTTTCCCAAAGCTCGCCGTCATCAACATTTTCAATTTTTTCCCAGATGCGGGCCTCGCCACTGTGCTCATGCCAGCCGGTCCCCAGGTGGCGGTCATACAGGCGAAACATCTGCGGCGCCAGCCAGGAAGGGACGTGCACGCCATTGGTAATGTGCCCGATGGGGACCGCGTGCTGAGGCTTGCCGGGATAGAGTCCCGTCCACATCGCGCGGGAGACCTCGCCGTGCAGGGCCGAAACGGCATTCACTCGCCGCGAGTGCTTCAGGCCGAGCACGGTCATGCAGAATTCCTCCTGGTGGCTGTTGGGGTTTTCGCGCCCGAGGCCCAGGAATCTCTCGTGCGAGAAACCGAGTTCCTCGCGCAGGGGCCCCAGATGCTCCTCGATCAGTTCCGGGGTGAAGCGATCGTGGCCGGCAGGCACCGGAGTATGAGTGGTGAATACCACCTCCCCGGAAACCCGGGACGAGGCTTCTTCAAATCCCAAACCCTCGTCGTGCATGCGATCGCGAATCGCTTCGAGGACGGCGAATCCGCTGTGCCCTTCGTTCAGGTGAAGCACGCCCGGCGTAATCCCCATGGCCTTGAGCGCGCGGAAACCTCCGACGCCCAGCAGCAATTCCTGGCGAATCCGGATGCGCCCGTCTCCACCGTACAAGCGCGAAGTGAGTTCCCGATCCTCGGGAGCATTTCCTTCCACGTTGGTGTCCAGGAGAAGAAGATCGCAACGCCCCACTTTCATGCGCCAGACTTTGGCCCGGAGGGAGCCGCTGCGAGTCTCGATCTGAACTCTCACGGGCTCGCCACTTGTCCCGATGGCTTGCTCCATGGGCATCTGGCTGACATCGGTGTGGATATATTCCTCCTGCTGCCACCCATTGCGGTCCAGGCGCTGGCGGAAGTATCCCTGTCCATAAAAAAGGCCGATGCCGATCAGCGGAATACCCAGGTCTGACGCGCTCTTCAGATGATCTCCGGCCAGAACGCCGAGTCCGCCGGAATATTCCGGAATGGATACGTGCAACCCAAATTCGGCGGAGAAATAAGCCACCGGACGAGGCCGCAAAATGCCGGCGTGCCTTGCGCCCCAGGTGCGATCCGCATCCAAATATTCCCGCTGGCGGCGATAGGCATAGTTGATCCGGCTGTGCAATACCTGTTCCTGCGCGCGGCGCTCGATTTCGGCCAAAGGCATTTCGTTGAGCAGCGCGATGGGATTGCGGTTGAGCTGCCGCCAGCGGGCGGGATCCAGGTCGCGAAACAAGCTGCTGGTATCGTGGTCCCAACTCCACCAGAGATTGCGAGCCAGGGCCCAGAGCCGTTCCTGGGAAGGGGCAACGAAGCGGTCGAGCGTGCGGGCCTCGCTAACCACCGGCGCCACCTGCGCGGCGGCCTCGGTGAGCATACGAATTTCATCATCTCGAAAGACGCGAGCCTCCACGGTTTGGACCACAAGAACACCTTGCAGAACGCCGCGGTCGATCAGCGGGACTCCTAGAAAGGATTGGTAAGCGTCCTCGCCGGCTTCGCTGAAGTATTTGAAACGGGGATGGTTTCTGGCCTGGTTCACGGCCACCGGGCGCACCTGTTCCGCGACCAGGCCTGCAAGACCTTCGTGCAGCGCCATGCGAAGCGTGCCGATACACTGGGGACGCAACCCCAGGGTGGCGGCCAAAACGAGGTTGGCCCGATCCGGTTCCAGCAAATACGCGGAACAAACGTCGGTATGGAACCGCCTGGCGATCAAGGCGACGACATTCATCAGCGTCTCGACCGGCTTGCCGCCTTCCGCCGCGAGATTGCCGATTTCCTCCAGGGTCAATACATGACTGTCATTACGCTCTTGCGTGATCTGGCTCATGTTCTGAATTCCCTCGACGTTCGAATCCAATTTCAGATCTGGCGGCGCCATCGGCTCGCACCTTCACGCTCTGCCAACTGTTTCGTGAGAAACGAACTGCTGAAACCGCCAGCCCGCATGGCAGACCAGGGGTTTCGCCCATCAATATTCCCACTGATTCAGCGCGTTTCGAATTGAGAATAATTCCATGAAGAGGCCGCGGACATCGGCCATGTTCAGCGAGCACAAGACCGCCTAGAGAAAAGAGTAACCGGCTCCCGGGCTGCGCGCCGCGCCCCTCTTGAAAAACTGTACATGGCGGGCGCAGCAACTCCAACCGAAATTCCTGGTGATGGATAGTGAAGATAAACAGTGGTTGCCGGGCCGGATCAGGCGGCGCATGGAAATCGAACAGGGAAACTATGGCGCTAGTAGACTTAATTGCAAACAGGGCATTCCCAACGGAATTCAGGCAGTCAGATTGCAGCATTCGGCCTTACGATGGAGCGGCGAAACCATGAGCAGATGGAAAAAGACCTTCGGGTTGGGCGGCGCAGATGAGCTGCCTCGGGTTGACGTGTTGCAATTCGAGGGGTTGGCTCGCAAGCGCCTCTCGAAAATGGCTTTCGATTACATTCGCACGGGCGGGGCCGATGAGATTACGGCGCGCGAAAACCATTTAGCATTCGAAAGGATGCGACTGAAGCCACGAGTCCTGGTAGATGTTTCTGAAATTGACACGCGGCTTTCCCTATTCGGGACTGAATTGGAATTTCCAATTCTGCTGGCGCCCATCTCCTGCCAGCGGTTGTACCATCCGGAGGGTGAATTGGCCACGGCGCGCGGTGCAAGCGCCGCGCGAGCCACGATGGTCGTCAGCTCGCTGAGCACCACGGCGATCGAGGAGATTGCGCGGAATACTCAATATCCGCTCTGGTTTCAGCTCTACATGCAGCGCGATCGAGGCTTTGCGCGCGCGATGGTGGAGCGCGCTATTGCTGCGGGCTGCAAAGTAATCTGCCTGACGGTGGATGCGCCGGTGTTGGGTTGCCGCTACAGCCAGACGGGATTCTACCTGCCGAAAGGATTGGATTACGTCCTCTTGCCCGGGAAGAATTCGAACGGAGAAGCTACCGGACAGAAAGCGCGGAGAAGTAATATCTACGACCGATTGTTCGAACCAACGCTGAATTGGCGCGATGTGGATTGGCTGCGCACAGCCGCGAGTGTTCCGGTCATATTAAAAGGAATACTGAACCCCGAGGACGCTGCGCGCGCCGTCGAAGCCGGCGTGGACGGTTTGATCGTCTCGAATCATGGCGGCCGAAACCTGGACCTGGTTCCTGCCGCGATTGACGCCCTGCCTGGCGTGGTGGAAGCCGTGGCGGGCCGGATCCCGGTCTTATTGGATAGCGGCATCCGGCGTGGGACTGATGTTTTGATGGCGCTCGCGCTGGGCGCCAAGGCTGTGCTGGTGGGGAGGCCGTATGCATACGCGCTGGCCGCAGGCGGCGCGGCGGGCGTGGAGCGCGTGATTCAAATTCTGCGCGAGGAGTTTGAGCGAGCAATGGCGCTTACCGGCCGGCGATCGATTGTGGAGATCGATTCTTCCGTGCTGTGGACCCGGGAGGTCAATCCATTGGCCGGTCACAGGCTGGGACCACGGTTGATCCAGACATAAACGCCGGCCGCGGAATTGGGCACAGTCTGAAGAACGGCCCACCAGACCTTCGAGAGCGTTCCATCCGCTGGTGAAATATTCGAGTCTTGGCCCACGGCACACGACAGCTCTACTCTCCAAAATCTCGATTTCAGCCATGCCTCCAATGTACAATGCCGTCGATCAGAGCCCGGGATTCATGTGGGATGCACTCAGAAAGCCGAGTTCTCTGAATCCGTGAGATAGACTTTTATCGGACGAACTCGATGAGTCTCTATTCCAAATATGTTTTGCCCAGGCTGATTGACGCGTCTTGCCGGAAAAAGGACGTAACGGAGCTCAGGCAGTTGGTGCTCCCGGCCGCCCAAGGAACCGTTCTGGAAATAGGGATCGGCTCCGCCCTGAACCTACCCCACTATTCTCGCGACGTAGCGCACCTGTATGGAGTGGAGCCATCTCGCGAACTTCTGCAGATGGCGCGGCGAAAAACGGATGGCGCAGCTTTTCCGGTAACGCTGCTGAATCAAACCGCGGAGAAGATTCCACTCGAAAACCACTCGGTGGACACGGTAGTCATGACCTGGGTGCTATGTTCCATCGTGGAGGACCTTACCGTGTTGCAAGAAATGAAACGAATCCTCAGACCCGGCGGCCGTCTGCTTTTTCTGGAACACGGCCTGGCGCCGGAACCAAAAATCCAGTGGTGGCAAAACCGCCTCACTCCAATTTGGAAGCGCATCGGAGGAGGTTGCTGCTTGAACAAGAAAATCGACGCCTTGATCTCTCGCGGCGGCTTTCGCATTGCGGATCTCCACAATTCCTATATGCCGGGGCCCAAACCGATGACTTATGTCTATCGCGGATTCGCAGAGCCCGGCGCTCAGGCCTAGTTCCGCACTGCGTTGCACCCGCAGTTTCTTGCGTTGCAACGGGAACACCTGCGCTACAATCCGGTTAAGTACAAAGAGCAGCCGGTCCCGGACATTCGACAACTGGGGTTCGCAGCGGAGAGTCGTCATGCAAAACCGTGCCGCACTAATAGTACTGGCACAAATGCTTCTGGCGATGCCTGCCTTCAAGGCAATCACCAAGCTTTCGGCCGTTCAGTTCTTCGCCGGCAGTTGGCAGGGAACTGTCCACGGCAGACCTGGTTCCGGCACCGTGGAAGGCGAATACGAGTTGGCGTGGAACGAAACGTTCATCCGCGTGAGAGGCAAATCCGTCTATCCGCCTCAAGAAAAGAATCCCAAGGGCGAGAGGGACGAGAAGCTCGGGTTCCTCAGCTGCGGCAGCAACCGGAAAAAACATGGGTTTCGGCAGTTTCATTGGGAGGGGTTCGTCAACCAGTATGTGGAGGAGAGTATTGCGCCGGATGGCAAGAAGATGGTGTTTGCCACCGAGGCCATCGAAAACATCCCGGCCGGCTGAGGAGCGCGGGAAACCTATCCGATCTTGAACGACAACGAATTTACCGGGGGATTCGAGCTTGCCGCAGCCGGCCAGGATTTCGAGCTCTATTCCGAGAGCGCTTTCAAAAGAGCGAAAGCAGGTAAAGCGGATTGACCGGCCCGGCTCTGAAGGTGGTGGGTGCATCATGGATGCAAAAACACATTGGGAAAGGATCTATACGGCCAAAGCGCCCGAAGCGGTCAGTTGGTACCGTCCGCACCTCGAAACTTCGCTTGCTCTGATCGAGCGGGCGGCAAATGCGCGCTCAGCCTCCATCATTGACATTGGCGGCGGCGAATCCACGCTGGTGGACGACCTCCTTGCAAGGGGCTACGAAAACATCACAGTCCTTGATATTTCTCAAACTGCGATCGACGTGACGAAAAAGCGGTTGGGTTCAGCCGCGGAACGGATCAAGTGGCTGGCCGCCGATATCACCCAGGCGCAACTGGAACCGTTCGCCTATGACGTGTGGCACGACCGTGCAGTGTTCCATTTTCTTACTTCGACGGAGCAACGCATTGCGTATGTCCGCAACGTCGCGAACGCCGTTAGGCCAGGCGGCCACGTAATTATCAGTACGTTCGGACCCGAAGGTCCCACAAAATGCAGTGGTCTCGACGTTATTCGCTATGAGGCCGAAACTCTGCACGGCCAATTTGGCGCGCGCTTCTGTTTGGTGGAAAGTTCCACAGAACTGCACCGCACGCCATTCGGCGCTACCCAGCAGTTTCTGTATTGCTACTGCAAGATCGAATGAACGCAACATTGGAACTCGTCCATGACCGCGACCACATCATCCGGGCTGCCCGATGCCTCCCGGCGCGTTCTCGAACTTCAAGTGCTCACAATCATCTGGATGACCATAGAAGCCGTGGTATCTCTGAGGACGGCTTGGATTTCCCACAGTCCGGCCCTTTTCGCTTTCGGCGGAGACAGTTTGATCGAGCTGCTTTCGGCCGCTATCGTGTTCTGCCGTTTTCGGTTCACACTCAACGAGGCCAGGGCCGCTCGGATTGCGGGAGGATTGCTTTACGCGCTAGCGGGACTGGTAATACTGACTTCCGTTCTGAATTTTCTTGGATATCGTGAAGCGCATCGGAGCCTAGTGGGAATCGGAATCTTGCTGGCCGCCACACTTGTAATGCCTTGGCTTGCGAGGCGCAAACAGCAGTTGGCAGTCGTCACTTTGAGCGCCGCCCTGAAGGCTGATGCTGCGCAATCGGCCCTCTGCGGTTACATGGCCTGGATCGCACTCGCGGGCCTGGCGGTTAACGCCATCTGGGGCAAATCGTGGGCCGATCCGGTAGCTGCTCTTGCTCTTACCCCACTCATTTTGCGAGAAGGATGGGAAGTCATCCGCTCGTCAAAATTGTGCTGCGATTGCTAGTGGGCGCTGTGCGCATGCCTTGGGCGCGGATTGCCGCTTCCACGATCTTCGGCACACCTTTAGTTCACACCTAGCCCAGTCACAGGGGCCGGACTCCACCGTGATGGCTCTGGCGGGGCACGTCTCCCTCACCACGTGGGAGCGCAACTCACGTATTCGGATGGAGGCCAATCGGCAGGCCCTGCATACCCTGAGCCGGACCGAATTTGCGCCGGGTATGGTACAAAATTGGGCACAGTTTATTATTTGGGAGAAATCCGAAGAGGCTAACTTGTAGAAAAAGAGTGGCGAGCCGCGCGGGACTTGAACCTGGAACCTGTGGCCACAACGCCGAATGCCGAGCGGTTGATTCGTCTGGCTTGTTCTCGCGCCGTAGCGGCTGGTTTTCGACCCTGTTCATCTCTTACTGTTCCCTTAGTATTCCCCGCGACCGTCGTCATGAACGCGCATGCTGTTCAAGACTTAGAGCCTCGAATTCTGCCATCGGCGTGACGTCCCAAGAAACTAACAAAATGCTTCCGAACGAGTCCGGGTCGTTCCGGCGTACGTGCGAGAAACAGCATGGCAACAGTTCCCGACTCATAAGAACACCAGCTGAACTTGCCGACTTCATGTTGCAAAGCACTCAGGACTCTATCAACGCGACCGCTGACCTTGGAGTGGCCGACATGCTGATAAACAATTACAAGCCGGCCGCTGGAAGTATCGAGGAGTTGTTTTACTTCGCAAGGCTTCACGTACCGGCGGGCGCGCAATCCCGAGACGTGCGAAGTCGCTATGCCTGTATCTGGATCAAGGAAAAGGTCACCACGGTGCGAGATTTCGCTAAAGTAGCCCTTGCGGTCTCGAAGGCTAGTGCGATGTGCAATTACTTGGCCGGATTGAATCCTCAGCAGCTGAGCTAAAAGTTGGAAGTCCCCCGGTTTCCACGACTCAAGATCGCTAGCCATCGGGTCCGCAGCAAATTCCTGAAAAACGCCCGCTTCTTGGAGGGGCCCAAACAAGGCGCCCTTCCAATGATCCAACGCATCACCCAAGAAGCTGAGATTCAAGAGCCCTCCGTCCATGACTAACAGGCACTTGCTTCAAAGTCAGACCAGGGCGACTTCGCGGTCGAAATGCGGCTTCTTCTCGGCGTGGAGTTTCAGGGCCACGCCGCAGGCCGCAGCGATGCGTTCCAGCATCGTGAGCGAGTGCCCGGTGTATTCGGCGTCTTCCAACCGGGCGATCACCGATTGCGTTGTGCCCACTTTCTTGGCTAGTTCAGCCTGAGTCAGCCCTGCATCCTCGCGCATTTCACGGACCAGCAGGGCCAGGTCAATTTGCTGCAGGGTGCGCGCGAAGGTCTTACGGTAGGTGGCGCTCTTACGTGCACGCTGCTCGACAATTTTACTGTGCCGGTCACGATTGACGTTTTGTTTCATAGTCCCGACTCCTTCCGGATAGCTTCCCTTTCCCTCTGTGACCCTGTGTAACGGTTTCGATGCCTCATCCAGAGCTTCCGTAGCTGCTCTGCCCTCGTAATCTCGCCTGGCGGAGTCTGTTCTGTCTTCTTCTGAAAACCTGATGTAATCACGATCAGCATCCCCGGTTGGTAGAAGAAGAGAACCCGGAAAATACGGTCGAATTGTTTGACCCGTAGCTCGAATATGTCATCCGTGAGCTTTTTAACGAACTTCCCCTGCATCTGGTTGCCACAGATGCGAAGGCGCTCGATAAACGCGTCTATCCGGGCGGTTGCTTTGTCATCCAGCGAATCCACAAACTCTCGCGCCGGTATCCGCCGGTTCGGCAGCTCCACGTACTCAATCGTGAAATCAGCACTCAATTGTCTCTCAACTGACTCCCTTGGATTATCGCATAATTGCTATGTACCGTCAACGGCCTCGCAAGAATGCCCGCGCCAGGAATCAGTTAGACGAAGAAGCTGCGGAAGAAGTGGTGAGCCGCGCGGGACTTGAACCTGGGACCCGTTGCCACATTGGCGAATGCCGAGCGGTTGATTGGTCTGGCTTGTTCTTGCGCCGTAGCGGCTGGTTTTCGATCCTGTTCGTTGCTTACTGTTCGCTTGCCGTTCCCCCAGTGCAATTTCGCCGTCAAAATCGCGCTGCCTCCCAGCACGAATCCATGAGCTGATTCAAAGGCCGAGGCAAAGGTTCTAGGCCGCGCGGGCTGGGCGGCGGCGCGCGCGTTGCTTCCCTCTCTTTTGAGGCACCAGTTTGATCTCAACCTTGCTTCCCAGCGCGTGAGCAACACGAATGAGGGTGGCTATCGTCAGGTTCCGAGGCTGGTTCTCAATGGCTGAAATTTTCGGCCCGCTCATATCCGCCAGCGCCGCCAGTTTGGTCTGGCTGAGCTTTTCCCCGCGGCGCAGCTTGGCGATCTGAATTCCCAATTGAAGATTTGCGAGTTCCCGTTCGACGAGATCTCTCAACGGTTCATCTTCCATTTGCTTTTGATAAAAGCGATTCCACCGAGAAGTCACTTCTGCCTCCCTTCCAGGCGCCGGTTATGAAACTCCATCCTTCCTTCCGCAACGCGAATGTCTTCCTCGGGCAACTGTGCGGTTCTCTTGACGAATGCGTGCAGAAGAACAAAAAGCCTATGGGCATCTCCGAAATACAGGATTCTCAATTTGTGCTTTCCTTGTTGAGTCCTCAGTTCCCTCAACTTCCCTTTGACCCGCGAGGAGTACGGAAACGGCAGACTCGGCCCCTCTTGTTCCAACATCTTGATTACCGCCAGGGCTTTGGCCCTTTGATTTAAAGGCAGCGCCGCCAGAAAATCCTCCACCGGCGCATCCCCACGCTCCTGCACAAAGAACTCCACGCGCCAAGTCATTCTTAATAGAGTATACCTTTTAAGATAAGCCAGCAAAAGGAAAAAGGATGTTCGGAAGAAGTGGTGAGCCGCCCAGGACTCGAACCTGGAACCCGTTGATTAAGAGTCAACTGCTCTACCGATTGAGCTAGCGGCCCACAGCCTCGATGCCCCAGTCCACCGAGAGAATCGCAAGCCCGCGAGGGATAGGAAGCTTCGCCGGCTTGCGATTAATTATCTATTTATAGCAGTCCTGGCGCAGGGCGGTCAATCCTTCCGGAAGGATTTGTCGCGGGAATTGAACGGGCAAATCAAATGATGCCGCCCTGAAGGGCGGCGCTACACAAACGCCCCCCATCAGAGTTGCCACACAGACTCCTCCCGATCGAAAGCATCGGGGCACAAAAACCGTGGAAGCGCCGGCCCCCTAAAAAATAGGCGAAGAATTTCCGGCTCAGGACACTAGCGGCGGCGCAGTTCTTCGGCGATTTCCCTGGCGACCTGGCGAGCTCGATCCACTTCCCCCGGGCCGAGCGAAATGGCCGCTACCCGCGCATGGCCGCCTCCGCCATGGCGTTCACACAGAGCAGCCAGATTCTTTTCCGCGGAAGCGTCATTCCAGGGATTCGATCCCACCGAGATTTTGGTGCGCAAGGGGGAAGCGCTCACACCCACGGAATACAAACAATCCGGAAACAAGAAATAGGGAATGAACTTGTTATAGCCCTCCAGATCGAGATCGCTGACGTCGAAATAAATTACGCCGTCGCGCGCTTCCATTCGCCGGCGCATCACCTCAATCGAATTTCGATGCCGTTCGAGAAGCGGGGCCAGATATTTCTCGACGACCGGCAGCTTGACCATCTCCGGCAAGGAGCGATACGCCAGTTGCGGAATGATTTGCGGCACCAGATTGGAATCCGGCGCGGCCTCGATGACCAACGCCAATTGCATGGCAGGCTCGGCCAGTCCCACGGCAAACTGCGGCGAAGCGAATTGCGCGCCGTCGATCACGTCACCCCAATGAATCAGTTCGGCGAGCGGCTTGGGATCGAAGCCGAATTTCTGCTGCGCGATGGTGCTTAGAAATTTCGTGCAGGACTTGTAGGTGGGGTCGTAAAACTTTTTGCCCGAGTGGTCGCGCCGGAAATTCTCCGCATCTTCCGCGGTGAGAAATGCGCTCTGGTGATGATCGAACCACCAGGTAAGCGACGGCGAGCTGGAATACTTGAAATCGACGATGGCGTTTTCGTTGCCGTCGAACGTGCCGGGTTCGAAGGGCTTGGAAGCCTTGTGAGTCATTCCGGTATAGAGGAATTCCGCGTCCGCGTTGATCCGTTCGCGGTAGAAGCGCGAAAAGATCGCCGCCGAAGCAGCGCCATCGAAGCACTTATCGTGGAAGCAGATGCGTACTTTCACCGGATTCGACCCCGCCCGCCTGCGCGCAGGATTAGAAAATGCCCCACACAAAGCCAATAAAGATGGACGGAGGTACGGTGATTGTCAAGCGGAAAGCCGGGGGCCTGCTCGCGCGCCGAGGTAGCGTAGGAGTGGGCGGGGGCGCGGCTGAACGGCTTGCTGAAACTGTTACCGGTTGTTGTACTGCGATGGACTGGCCACTCTTACTGAGCGATCCAGAAAACCACTACTGCTCAAGTATTTGAGATTTGCTCTGGATTCCTCGCCCCTTTGAATTTTATGCGGCGGGGCGAGTTCGGCGTGGGGCTCGGAATGACGGCGAAGAAGGAAGGGGCGGCTGAACGGCTTGCTGAAACTGTTACCGGTTGTTGTACTGCGATGGACTGGCCACTCTTAATGAGCGATCCAGAAAATCTCTACTGCTCAAGTATTTG
>JBGPTK010000044.1:0-20618 GCA_041490605.1 Terriglobia bacterium
CAGGCCGAACCAAATCCACAATCGCGGATTGCCGCCCGCCAGAATCAGCGTCGCCACATACGCGCACGCCGTCCAGCCCAACGCCATGAACATGTCCGTGTTCAAATAAGTGCCGAAAAATTCAGGAGCGGCCAGCACTCCTAGGCATCCCAGCAGGATCGCATAACGCCTGCCGCCCATCGCCTTCGCGGTCAATCCCACCAGCAAAATTTCCGCCGCTGCGAAAAGCACCGGCACGATACGGACGGCAAGGAGTGTGTCGCCCAGCATGCGCCGCGAAGCCCACGCAACCACCGCTACTCCCGGCGGCTGATCCACATATCCCCACGCCAGATGATGGCTGCAGGCGATGAAGTAAAGTTCGTCGCGGAAAAAGCCATAGCCTTTGTACAACGCCAGATGAATCACAAACGCAATCAGCGTGAGCGCGCCAAGCAGGATCCAATCTCCGCGATCCATCTCACTCCCGCGATCCATCCCACCCTCCGTCCGCACTATGCCCGTGTAGCGCCGCTCTTCAGGGCGGCATCCTTTTTTTTTGTCACGGGAGATAGTACGACTGACTCGCTAGCAACCACAACATTCCAAAGAGAGATTTGATGAAAGGCGGGACAGCCTGAAGGCCGTCCCCACCAACTTCAGGCTTTATTCGCCGCTGTCGACAACCACCAGCCCTGTCCCGCGCACCAGCAGGTCTTGTCCGGCGGCGTCTTGCGGCGGAGCGAGCGCACATCGCGCATGTTGCCCTTCTTAAATGCCTCGGACAATTTCTTGGCAGTCTCCTCATCGCGGGCCCCCACGCAGGGGATGAACATCACCGGCAGCAGAGTTCGCGCATCGAAGGAATGGTTCGCGCCGCGCGTCACCAGCAGCATTCCTCCCGGCCCTTCCGCCGGCGTTAGCGGAAACAGCAAACGCCCGCCGGGCCGCAGGGCATCGAGCCAAACATCGAGCGGCGCGGTCGCTCCCGCATTCACATAAATAATGTCGCATTCCGGCAACGGTCCTGCCGCGCCGGAGCGGTGATGCACGCTCACATTGGGAAATTCCGCCAGGTTTTCTTTCGCCCGCGCGGCCAATTTTTCCTCGATCTCATAAGCGGATACCGATCCTTCCGGCCCCACCAGTTTGGCGAGCAAAGCTGTGTAGTATCCCGTTCCCGCTCCTACATGGAGAGCCGCCTCTCCTTCCTTGACCGCCAGCGCCGCCAGGCAATACGCGTGCAAGGCCGGCTGCCCATTGTTGATTTGTCCCTCTTCCGCCAGGGCGATGACGATGTCTTGATACAAGAAAGCCGGGTCGTCTGAAGGTGTATTGATGTAACCGGCCGAAGTGAACACGCGCCACGGCCCGGGCCCCACAAAGCGCTCCCGCGGCGTCGATGCAAACGCCGCGGCCAGGCGCGAGCCGCCGAGCGGCACACCGGCATTGGCCGTAACCAAACTTGCATAAAAGGATCTATGAGCTTCGATTCGATCCACGCTTATCACCTCGTCTGACCGCATCATCTTTTGTGAGGGGACCATAAACCTCCTCGCTTAACGGCTTGAAAGCCTCGCGCGAAAAAATCGCATTCAGCGGCAGCTTGAAATATTCCATCAACCGCACCACGATTTCCAGGCTCGGATTGTAATCCCCGCGCTCCAGGTAGCCGATGGTCTGATAGTTTACGCCGATGGCATCGGCCAGATCTTGCCGGCTCAAACCTCGTTCCACGCGAAGGACTTCCAGACGATTGAAGAGCTTGAAAGCGGAGCGGAGATCCGGCTTCTCCTTGGACTTCATATACGGAACATTGCATAACTACAGCATTTTGTCCAGCCCCTCTTCTTCCACATTCAGAAACCTTATCAGCCTGCTGTTCCTCGGCTCCAGTTCCCTCACATTTGTGACCAACTCGGCGCACTCTCCCTGCATCCCAATCGCTTAGCACCCTGCTGACACTTTGGCCCAATGTGAGGATCGATGAATGCTCCATCTGTTATAATTCCACCCATGAAAACACCCATCGCTCGCTTCATGTCCGTCATTTTGATTCTGCTCTTGCTGGCCTCGGCCCCGCAAAGCTGGGCCACCTGTGGCGGCGGTGGTGGTGGCGGCATGGGCGGAATGAGTTCCGGCTCGGCCGGCTCGGCGCCCGTGGAGCAGGTCTATCATGTGCCGTGGCGGCTGATTACGCCTCAAGATCCGCCGGTCAGCGCGGGCCTGGTGCTCTATTGGTTTCCCACTGGCCCCGAGGAAGTGAAAAGATCCAGTTTGCTCAATTCGCGCACGCTCGCTCTCTACGCCACTCAATGCGTCACCATGGGTGTGGTTGACGCCGGAACTCCCATCGGGCAGAAACTTGTGGCCAACGATAAGTTGCCGGTCGCCGTGCTCGCCACCGCTGACGGAACTCCCGTGGGCAAAGCGGAGAACAGGGACGGCTACCTCAAAGTCGATCAGGTGGAAAAGCTCGTCGAGAGCGAAATCAAGAAGCGCGAAAGCGCCCTCAAGGAACAGTTGGAAGACGCCAAGAACAAAGCCAAGTCCGGTGACAACCAGAACGCCATTCAGGAATATCGCGCAGTACTCGAGCAGAAGTGCCTTTTCCCTGGCAAGGCCAAGGACGCGGGGAAAGCTTTGAAGAAACTCGGCGTCACCGATGTGGGCCAGCTTTTTGACGCGCCCGTTTTCGATCATGCCAAAAGCGCGCAGATCGATCGCACCATGCGCGCCGGCCTGAAAGCGGAAAACGCCGCCAAGTATGCGGAAGCTGAGCACCTTTATTCCGAAGCGCACCGCATGGATCCCGCCGATCCGGCTCCGCTGCGCTATCTCGGCGAATTGTATCGCCACGAAACCGGCCAATGGGATTTGGCGCGCGCAACATTTGACGAAATTCTGGCCATGCCCGCCGATCCACTTTCCCGCGCAGTGGCCCTGCACGGCCTGGGGAAAATGACCATTCACGAAGGCGAATTCAAAAAAGGTCTGGCGCTGATGGAAGCGTCCGTGGCGACCTACCCGCTGGCGCTGGCTTACCGCAATTTGGCCGTCTATTGGAATTCGGAAGGAGATGCGGCCAAAACGGATTTCTACGTACACAAAGCCCTGGCGCTCGATCCCACCGATCCTTACAACCTGGTTTTCGCCGCTGCTTACATGGCCGGCAATGGACAAGGTGAAGAGGCCCTGAAAATCGCGCGTGAAAATGAATCGCTGCTTCCGGCTTCCTACAACCTCGCCGCGATTTACGCGCAAACCGGCCAGCGCGAAAAGGCGCTTTCGCTGCTGAAGCGTCATTTCTTCGAATACGAGCGCTACCAGGCCGTGCGCAGCAAGGAAATGATGGAAGCCCGAGTGGACGCCGTTTTCGCGTCCCTGAAAACCGATCCCGTCTTCGTCGCGCTAACCAGCGGTGCCGACGGCAAACTTGATTCCGCCCAATCCACCTTCATGCACCACTAATTACGAACGGAGCCGGTCGTCCTCGACCGGCTCCGTTCTTACGGAGCGCTCGCTCGCCGCGCACCTGCATCTTGGGAACTGCTTCTTCCTTGTGTATCATTCCATCCGATGGACATTCTGCTCACTGAAATCGAAGCGCGCGTCCTGGGCGCTCTGATCGAAAAGGAAATCACCACGCCTGATTACTATCCACTTTCGCTGAACGCACTGGTCAATGCCTGCAACCAGAAATCGAATCGCGATCCGGTGATGAACCTCGATGAAGCCGCCGTCACACAGGCCCTGCGCACACTGAACGAAAAAGAATTAGCCGGCCCCGCCGACAACTTCGACAGCCGCGTCCGGAAGTACGAGCATCGCCTCCAGGAATTTTTCAATTTCAACCGCCTGGAAACCGCCATCCTGTGCGAATTGCTGCTCCGCAACCAGCAAACTCCTGGCGAGCTGCGCAGCCGCGCCAGCCGCATGCATCCCTTCGAGGAATTGAGCGAAGTGCAATCCACGCTCGAGCGTCTGATCCAACACGATCCTCCGCTAGTCAAAATGCTCCCCCGCCAGCCCGGCACCAAAGAAGCGCGCTACACGCATCTTCTTTCCGGCGACATTGAAATCCCCGAAGCTCAAGCCGCGCCCGTGCGCGAAATTCCTGCCAGCGCAAGTGGCACAACCGGCGATCGATTGGCCCGCGCCGAATCCGAAATCGCCAGCCTAAAAAAAGAAATCGCCGCGCTGAAACAGGAGTTCGCTAATTTCCGGAAACAATTCGAATAGGTCCTTCCGCGATTCTCTGCGCCTCTGCGGTGAGTCAGCTTTCGCTGCAAAAACTTTTTACCGCAGAGGCGCGGATTGACGCAGAGGGATGTGGAAACGCAGAGAAAAGCAAAGAGTGGGGAAAGTTGAAATGCTCACTCGTAGCGCAGAGCGACCATGGGATCGACTCGCATCGCCCGCCGCTCCGACCGGAAAGATGGCGAAATACCTTCCCACCGCAAGAATGTTCTGGGATTCCACTCCAAGCGCCGGCTGGTTCTCCAGGCAACCCGACCTGCCCAAGAAATGAGAAGAGCTGGGCGCATCCTCCTCTTTTGACAGATGCACCCCGCCGACTCGATTGACTACTATGAGTTATGAGTATAACATCTACAAGAAATGACCGTATCAATTAGCAAGAATGGCGCTTCTTGGTTGCTGTTGACCTTTACCTTGCCCAAAAAGCGGGCCAGCCAAAGAGTGGAAGTTTGGCGGAAGCTGCAGCGCTATGGCGCTGTTCCGCTCGGCAATTCCGGCTACTTGCTCCCGAACAATCCAACAAATCAGGAACGGTTTGAGTGGTTGGCGACGGCGATTCGCAAATATGCCGGCGAAGCCTCAGTCGTCAAGGTTCAATCAATTGACAACCTATCGACTCCTCAATTGATAGGGCGGTTTGCCGAGGCGCGTGCTCGCGAATACCAAGAGTTGATTCGGGAACTACAGAAACTCTCTTCTATCTCGCCCCAGAAGCGGGCGTCGGGCCGTGTGAGTCGCCTTAGGGCCCATTTTCTGGAGATTGTGGAAATCGATTTCTTCAACAGCCCTCTTCAGAAGCGAGTGGACGAGCTACTGACACGCGCGGACACGTCTCCGGCATCTACAGGAGAACCAGCCAAGATCAATCGAAGGGAATATGCGGGCAAAGTCTGGGTTACACGGCCCCGGCCTGGAATTGACCGGTCAGCTTCAGCCTGGTTGATTCGACGATTCATTGACAAAAAGGCGCGGTTTGCGTTTGCGCCGGAAGAACGCGTTCCCCGCTCCACTGTGCCTTTTGACATGTTTCACGGGGGCTTCGGCCACCGGGGTGAGGACTGCACGTTCGAGACGCTGCAAAAGACATTTCGAATTCGTGACAAGAAGGTGGGGGTGATCGGGCAAATCATTCACGACGCTGATCTCCTCGATGAGAAATTCGGCCGTAAAGAGGGCTTTGGGGTTGACGAAGTGCTGAACGGCTGGGCCAAGCAGGGAATCCCCGATAGCAAAATCCTCCAGCGCGGGATTCAACTTATTGAGGCGCTGTATCACTCGGTTTCCGGAATGTGATATTGATGAATATTGAGTTCTCTTCAGGAGGAGTGTCATGAATTCCATTCGACGTCTATTGATCCTGACTTTCATTCTAGTGCTGCCAATGGCTGTTTCAGCTCAGGGCCTCGATACAACGAAAATCGACGAGGTGCTGGGTAGGCCGGGCCAAAAGATTGGTGATGTGTATAAGGTCGGATTTCCTAGAGCCGATCTACATGTTTCCGTTCACGGATTGGTTCTCAAGCCGGGACTCGCTCTCGGCTCGTGGGCTGCCTTCACTGGGACAAACGGCAATGCGATGGTCATGGGCGATTTAGTCCTGCTGGAGGACGAGTTGAACCCGGTAATGGAAAAACTGCGATCCGCAGGCTTTGAAATCTCTGCGGTGCACAACCATCTCATCGATGAAACGCCGCACGTGATGTACATGCATTACATGGGACACGGTCCGGCATCGCAACTCGCGGCTTCCTTGCGCGCGGCTCTGGCGGTTTCAAGAACGCCGCTCGAAAAACCCGCTGCTGCGGCCGAGGAAGCAACTGCCCCCGCCTGGGTGAAGACAGTCGAGGACAGTGTAGGACGAAAAGGGATCTTCAAAGGCGGTGTGCTTTCGTACGGAGTGCCGCGCTTAGACTCCATTACCTTGAGTGGAATGACCATCGCACCGGCGGCTGGCGTGGCCGAGGCCATAAACTTTCAGGCAGCAGACTCCGGAAACGTAGCCACGACGGGCGACTTCGTTCTGACCGCCGAAGAGGTGAGTCCGATCATATCGGAACTGGAGGCGCACCACATTTCAGTGACCGCGCTGCACAGCCACATGCTCACAGAACAACCGCGGCTTTTCTTCATGCACTTTTGGGCGGTTGGCAGTCCGGAATCGGTTGCGGAGGGAATCAAGGCTGCCTTGAATCATGTAGCAATCAAATAGGAATTCGCAACAGCTAAGGGGGATAGCGATGCGAAAGTTCCTGTTGCTCGCGCTTGTCCTGCTCAGTCTGACGGTAGTTTCGAGAATCGCTTCTCGAACAAATCAAGGGACACTCAGGAAAGTCGCGGAGTTCGATCTTCCGGGTCCACCTGGGAAGCGCTTTGACTACCTGACGTTAGACGCAGAGGATCACTATCTACTCTCTGCGCATTTGGCGGCGGGACAGATGTACGTCATCGATCTTCGCACGAACAAAGTCGTGGCGACCGTGACCGACACGCCGGGCGCCGAGGGCGTTGAGTACATCCCGGAGCTGAAAAAGGCGTACACGTCGAACGCTGGCGACAACACCGTTGGCGTGGTGGACATCCGTCAAATGAAAGTAATCAAGAAAATTCCCACCGAAGCCAAGCCGGATGGCAGCGCCTACGCTGCACCATTCCACAAGCTCTACGTCTCTGATGAACGAGGCAAAGCGGAAGCTATTGTGGATGTGCGCACGGATACTATCGTTCAGACGCTTCACTTTCAGAGTGAAACAGGGATGCCGCAATACGATTCCGTCGCCAAGAAAGTCTACGTCAATCTGCAGGATCAGAATATTCTTGCGGTCATTGATCCAGCTATGGATGAAGTTGTGGGGCGTTATCCGGTGGGGCGCTGCGAGGGGAATCACGGGATGACGCTCGACCCCGAGCATCATCGCGCATTCCTCTCCTGTGAAGGCAATGAGCTTATGACCGTCTTCAACCTCGATACTCACCAGCCCATCGCGTTCCTTCCGATGGCTGGTGGCCCTGACGTCATCAAATTCGATCCTGGCCTGAAACGAATCTACGTTGCCTGTTCGAGCGGCGCCATCTCGGTGTTCCAAATGGACGATCCAGACCACTACCGCAAGCTGGAAGACTTCCCGGTTCAGAAGAAAGTACACAGCTTGGCTGTAGATTTGGAAACGCATCGCGTGTATGCGCCCGAGCAGGAAGCTGATGGCAAAGCCGTTGCGCGCATGGTCGTTTATGAGGCAGTAACTGGTAACTAGGGCTTCCTCTCAGCTCTGCTTCGGAGCGGATTCTTTTGGACACAAGAGCCACACGTGAGCGCGGGCGAATGGCAAACTTTCTTGACGTTGAATGGAATATCGCCGACGCGTCCGGAGCTCTGTTATTAGTTCTTCCGATTTCCATGTTTTTGCTGCCCTGGAGTGTCGGGGCACGAGCTTTCCCGAGCGCGACCCGTTCTCTCCCGCAGGAAGACGCACGCCGAGCGGAAGCTGTACGCGTTGACCGTGCTCCAAAGCTTGACGGGACTCTTGACGACCCGCTCTGGCAATCAGCCAACTCCATCACCGATTTTCGGCAGCGAGAGCCTCATGAGGGTGAACCGTCAACCGAAAAGACCGAGGTGCGAATTCTCTACACCCGGCACGCCGTATATTTCGGGATTCATTGCTATGACTCCGAACCCTCGCGGATCATCGCGACGGAACTCCGCCGCGATGTCAGTCAAGACTTGGACGATCATTTCGAAATTCTGATCGATTCGAACCATGATCGCCGTGACGCTTACGTATTCGAGGTCAATCCCCTTGGCACTCAAAACGATGGTCTGGTCGTGGAGGAGCAGGGAAGCTCAGATGGGGGCGATTTCGACCGCGGCTGGGACGGCGTATGGACATCTGAGGCGCGCATCACTCCTGACGGATGGACCGCAACGATAGAAATTCCCTTCACCACCCTCAATTTCACGCACTCAACGGATGTCGTCTGGGGTTTGAATTTCAAACGCTTTGTCCGCAGAAAGAATGAAGAGGATCTCTGGAGCGCTTACCGGCGAACTTTTGGAATCACCAAGGTTTCCCAGGCGGGAGAGCTCAGGGGCATCAAGGACATCGGGAGTGGAAAACTTTTCATCATAAAACCATACGGTCTGGCCAGCTACGACAAGCAGACAGGGCAGGACCCCAAATTCCCGCTGACGGGCGGTCTGGATATCAAGTATGGACTTGGCTCAAAGCTGGTCTTGAACCTCACGGGAAACACGGATTTTGCCGACACCGAAGTCGATCTCGCGCCGTTTAATCTCACGCCTTTCAAAATCTTGATTCCCGAGAAACGCCAATTCTTCCTGGAGAATGCGGGCGTGTTCAATTTTGATATCGGCGATCAGGACCAACTGTTTTTCAGCCGTCAGATTGGGATCGATCCGGTGACTGGCCAACAGGTGCCCATCAACGGCGGAGCCAGGCTCACGGGAACGTTCGGTCGCACGCAGTTGGGCATTATGGATGTGCATACAGGCTCCAGTGGTCCGAATCCTTTTGCAAACTATGCAATCGCGCGGTTGAAGGAGTCGTTGTGGGCCGGTTCCTATGTCGGAGTGATGGGGATTGATAAACGATCGGGCAATCACCTGGACAGTTTCAATCAGACCGGAGGCGTCGACACGCGTCTGGTCTTCTTCAAGGACTGGTTTGTGGACGCCCACATGGCCGGTACTCGATCGCCGGGTAACGCAAGCGGGGCGAGCGATATTGGCGCTTCCCTGTCTTACCGTTCGAACTGGCTGGATGGGATCGTGGAAAGGAGAAAAACCGGCCCAAATTTCAACCCGGAAGTAGGTTTCATTGAAAGAACGGATTCGAACGAAACCTATGGCGATCTAACCTTCAAAGTCCGGCCACGAATCAGTGGCGTCCGCGAGCTGCAATTCGAGGGATTTATTCTCCACGCGCCCGATACCCAGGGTCAGGTCTCCACGCAGGAATGGCAAAACACTTTTCGGGCGGAGTTCAACAACGGCGGCTATACCGATGACGATATCGTAAATGTGTTTACACAGCGAATTACAACCCCCTTTCACATTTACAAGAACGTGTTCATCCCCAACGGCCTGTATCACTTCACGCGTCACCAACTGACCTACGGCTCGGGGCAAGATCGCCGGTTTACCTACAACCTCTTCGAACGCTTTGGCAGCTATTACGGAGGGACTCTGAATGAACTTCGCGTGCGGGCCAACTATCGCCCGGCTGCGAAGTTCTCGGTTTCCGCTTCCGGGATGTGGGATCGATTTCGATTGCCGCTGCCCAACGGGAATTTCTCCGTAGTGCTGGCGAGCTTACAAGGGAACTATTCGTTTAGCCGGTTTCTCACTTTTACCAGCCTCATTCAAATGGACACTTCAAACGCGCAAGCGATCAGCGCCAATTTGCGCCTGAGGTATAACTATCGCCCGGACAGCGATCTTTACATCATCTACAACGTCGGAACACAGTTCGCCAGCATTGCGCCAGCGAACCCCCCACAAGTTCGGGAGGCCCGCTTCGCCATGAAATGGACCTATTCTTTTGCTCCCTAGCTGCGAACGATTGCCGGAGAGAATGGAGGAAAACAGCATGAAGTGGATCACACGCGAACACGTCAAAGTGGATCGAGTAGCCTGCCCGTGGCTTATCAAGAAGTTTGTGGACCCTTACGCGGAGTTTCATTTTGTGCCTGCAGAACAAGTAATCCCCGAGGCGAACAGAATAAGCGCGACACCGTTCGACGTTCCTGGAGTAGAACTCGGACACCACGGAAAGGAATGTTCCTTCGAAGCGATTCTCAAGAAATTTGACCTCACAGCAGACCCGGCTCTGCAACTGCTTGGCAAAATCGTCAACGGCGCTGATACCGACAATACGTTATGGCATCAACCCGAATCTGCTGGACTGAACGCGGTCGCCGAAGGATTTCGACGCTTGCGCTTCAGCAGCGACCACGAAATTAATGCGGCAGAGTGGATTGTTTACGACGCGTTGTACGCGTATTGCCAGGAGATGGTGAAGCGTGGGAAGCCTGGCGGAGCCTTCAAGGATGCGGCCTGAAGTTTTGAAAGAGATACACATCGGCGCATGGAGAAGATTTTCTGAAAGCAGCTACCCGCAGGGGACTTGCAGAATCTCTGGGCATTGAGCGGAATGTCGTTGCCGCCTCAGGGGCCGTGTTCTTGGTTGGTCTGGGCGAAGAACTCTGGAAAAAGTTTCTCCCCAAGTATCTGGAATCACTCGGCGCTAGCGTGGCAGTCGTCGGGCTCTTTGGCACTTCGGAGGATTTTCTTGATGCGCTATATCAGTACCCCGGTGGCTGGCTAGCCGACCGCTGGGGACGCCGCCGGGCATTTCTGACCTTTCTGGTTGCCGCACTGACTGGCTATCTGGTCTACCTACTCAGTCCCTCTTGGCCCTTTCTCTTTCTGGGGTTGGCATTTGCCATGGCGTGGCAGTCCATGGCGTCGCCTGCCATCTTCGCAACCATCGGTGATGCTCTTCCCCGGGACCGGCGTGCGATGGGTTTCACGGTCCAATCGATGTTGAAGCGCATCCCCATGGTGGTTTCGCCCCTTCTTGGCGGGGCCATGATTGGCGCTCTTGGTCTTCAAGCCGGTATTCGAACAGGTCTGTTAATCACAATCGCTTTTGTAGGGATCACCATCCCGCTCCTCTGGACCATTAAGGTACCCATCGCTGGCAGGGATTCGGTAAGGCTGTGGGGTGTTTGGAACTCGTTTCACGCCACGCTCAAGCGGTTGCTCGTTTCCGATATTGCGATTCGCACATGCGAAGGGATGGCGGATATCTTTGTCGTGCTCTATGTCACGAACATTGCGGGTGTGACGATCCCGCGATACGGAGTCCTCGTCGCCGCTCAACTGGCAACTGCAATTCTCGTCTATATTCCCTCCGCAAAGATGGCAGATCGTTTAGGCCGTAAACCTTTTGTGATAGCCACTTTCTTGTTCTTCGCGCTTTTCCCGGTAGCGGTGGTTGTAGCCCCTGATTTCAAATGGCTCGTCTGTGCTTTTGTCATCGGAGGTCTTCGGGAGATCGGTGAACCGTCCCGCAAAGCCATGATTGTTGACCTGGCGGAGCACAATTTGCGTGCGCGCACCGTGGGTCTCTATTACCTGGTTCGGAGCCTCTCGATTACACCCGCGTCAGCAATAGGAGGTGTGCTCTGGAGGATTCGCCCGCAGACCCCTTTTTTTGTGGCGGGAATAATCGGAATTGTGGGGACGGTTCTTTTTGCGGCGACAGTCAAGGGCGGCTATGGCCCGCCTGGCACTCCAGCGGTTGCGCCCGAGTGACAGCACACCCGGAAATAATCCACTCGGGCGTGCAACACGCTCATCGGAAACCTACGTGGCATCTCACGCAGGCCTCAAATACTCTTTGCTTTTTCTTCGCCTTGTGCTAGACTGCCCTGCGCTCGGGAAGAACGCGACGGAATGAGCCGCTTTGTAGTACACTCCCGGGCACGAGTATCAAAGTAATAACTAGGCGGATTTCCACAGGCCCAAGAAATTCAAATTTTGCCGCTGCCCGCAACGCGGGACCGGCTTAGAATCGTTACGGGAGAGGTGGGACGATGGTGGACGAAAAAAGCAAAATGCTGGAATCGGCGATTGCACAGATCGAAAAGCAATATGGCAAGGGCTCCATCATGCGCCTGGGCAACCGGGACATCCTGGTGCCGGTCAGCGTGATTCCTTCCGGGTGCCTTTCGCTTGACGCGGCCCTGGGAGTGGGCGGCTTCCCGCGCGGCCGCGTAATCGAAATCTATGGCCCGGAATCGGGCGGCAAGACCACCATGACGCTGCACATTATCGCAGAAGCCCAGAAAATGGGCGGCCAAGCGGCGTTCATCGACGCCGAGCACGCGCTCGATCCCGCCTATGCCCGCAAGCTGGGTGTGGACGTGGATAACCTCCTCGTCTCCCAGCCCGACAACGGCGAACAGGCCCTGGAAATCGCCGAAGCCTTGATTCGTTCCGGCGCTGTGGATGTCGTCGTGGTGGATTCGGTTGCCGCTCTGGTGCCCAAGGCCGAGCTGGAAGGCGAAATGGGCGATCCGCAGATGGGCTTGCAGGCCCGCCTGATGTCGCAGGCGCTGCGCAAACTCACCGGCATCGTTTCCAAGTCGCGCACCTGCCTGATCTTCATCAACCAGATTCGCGAAAAAATCGGCGTGATGTTCGGCAATCCGGAAACCACCACCGGCGGACGCGCGCTGAAATTTTATGCTTCCATCCGCCTGGATATTCGCCGCATTCAATCCATCAAGGAAGGCGATCGCGTGGTCGGCAACCGCACTCGCGGCAAAGTGGTGAAGAATAAAGTGGCCGCGCCGTTCCGCGAAGCCGAATTCGATATTCTTTACGGCGAAGGAATTTCCCGCGAAGGCGACCTGATCGATCTGGGCGTCGCGAAGAACGTGTTGGAAAAATCCGGCACCTGGATTTCTTTCGGCGGCGAGCGTTTGGGACAAGGCCGCGAAAACGCGCGCCTCTTCCTGCGCGAAAACACCGACATCCGCGACAAAATCGAAGCCACTCTGCGCAAACAACTCGGCCTGCCGGCACCGTCCAACAATTCCGCGGCTTCAACACCCGAAACTGCAAAGGATTCGGCAACCAAGGATTCCACCCTCGCTGCAAAAGATCACGCTCGCGAACCCGTGAGGCCAGCCACGCAACCCGCGCCGCCTCCCGCTTTAGCGAAGGCCAAAGCCGCCCGCTAGCGCCGCGCGGGAGTCCAGCAATTCAACCTCGATCAGGGCCGTCGGATAATTTCACTCGGCGGCCCTGTTTTTTTACGCTCAATTCTGTCTCTGCGGTGAGCCTTTGATCTTATTCTCCGCCCAGCATCAGGAAGTAGCATCCGTAACCTTTTGTGCCTCGCCAGAACGGTACGGTTCTAGACCATACGCCACCGTCACCTTGCTGAAATCAATGGTGATACGGCCAAACTCCCCCGGCCATCTCCCACCAGATCGCGGCTGGAATTCTGATCATAGCCGATCGCGCTGAAAAGAAAGAACATCTGGCTGGCCGGAACACGTCAATCCCTTCAGCCGGATTTTGTCTCCTGGTTTTCCACAGGCTGCTAAGTCCCATTCGCTCTGCGCGGTAAACACTTCCGTTGTGGCATGAAAAATGCTCCAACACGTCTTGTGATTTCTTGTTGCGATCTGTAGAGCAAGTTCATACAATTTGCTTCGACGTCACAGGAATCAGTTCGGCACATCCAAACAGGAAGCAGTCATTTTCAGTTTCCAAAGGTGAATCTCACGATGGTGCGTCTCCCGGCCCGAATTCGTTTCAGTGTTACGGCACTCTGTTTAATTTTTGCACTCAATGGCAGCGGCCTTGCCGCTGCGCCCAAATCATCTTCGCACTCATCGAGCAAGTCCAAGTCTTCCTCGAAATCTCATCGCGGCTCGCGCGGCCGCTATACTCCGGCGGTCGATCCGACCATCGGAGACAATCCGCAATTCGACGACCAGGTTGTCCGCCAGGTCGCCATCTCCGCGCTCGGCAAGTACAATGGCTCCGTCCTGGCCATGGATCCGAACACGGGACGCATCCTCACCATCGTCAATCAGAAGATGGCGTTCTCCTCCGGCTTTGAACCTTGCTCCACGATCAAGCCGACCATCGCCATCGCCGGTCTCGACCAAGGCGTTATCACGCGCGACACCATGCTTCTGGTTGGGCGCCGCCGCTACATGGATTTGACCGAAGCCCTGGCCCACTCGAACAACAAATTTTTCGAAGAAGTCGGCCGCAAGCTCGGCTTCGATAACGTCCACCACTACGCTGAAATGCTCGGCTTCGGCCAGCGCGCCGGCTACAACATTGAAGAAGAGCAGCCTGGACTTCTGCCCACCGCGCCGCCCCGCGATGGTGTCGGCCGCATGTCCAGCTTTGGCCAGGGAATCAAGGTGACCCCGCTGCAATTAGCCGCGCTGGTTTCCACTGTCGCGAATGGCGGCACCATGTATTACCTGCAATATCCGCGCTCGGAAGAAGAAGTGCAAACTTTCAGCCCGCGCGTACGCCGCCAACTGAATCTCGAGCCGCTGTTGCCGGAGCTTCGCGAAGGGATGCTGGCTGCGGTGATGTACGGCACCGCGAAGAGAAGTTACGATCCGGAAGGCGAGCAGACTCTTGGCAAGACGGGCACCTGCAACGATGAAAGCGCCGGCGGCCGCCTGGGATGGTTTGCATCCTACGTTGACCAGTCCCAGCCCCGCATGGTGGTGGTTGTCCTTCTGCGCGGTGGCGGACATCGCGTCAGCGGCCCTGGCGCCGCCGACGTTGCCGGCCGCGTCTACCGCGGCTTGCGCGAACGCAACTACTTCGCAGACAATTCGCGCGAGCAGCAGACGGTCGCCTCTAGCGGCCCCGGCTCACGCTAATTCGCCAAGCCAAGCCAATATCAATATCCAATAAATTCTAAGCGGCGCTCGCGGGGCGGCTGCGCCTGCCCACATGGCCCGCGAAATGTGGCCGCATGTTTCGAGGCTGCTTCGCCAGCCTCTGCCACTTCGCCAAATGCAGAGGTTCAAACTGCGCCTGATAGCAGGTTTCGCAAAGCTGCTCGGAACCGTTATCCGGGTCAAGCTGCACAGGTTCAAAGGATTGCCCGCATTCCGGGCATTTCTGTTCGGTTGGTCCAGCGGAACGATCGGACGGGAACAACTGGCTGCCTTCCATTCTTGACCTCCAACGGCAATTTAGCCTGCGGAGGGCGTTCGTCTGCTGCGGACCGGCGAACACCGGCACAGTAGCCACTGCAAATTCCAAACCAAAGGGCAGCCGGGGCAATCCATTGGACTTACCCGCCGCTACAGCCCAGAAATCTGCAACCTTTTTCATACACTTGCCAGTTTTGATGCGCCTGGGTGTCTCTTTTTGGTCCCCCGGGTGTATTTATAGTGTCGCGCCCTATCCCAAAAATGCTCTTGGGAGACACATTTGTCTTGTTATATGCTCCATTCCCTTTAGGGGGCCAGTAGTAATGGATACCGAACTCCAGCCCGTTCAGTCCGTTCCCGGCAACGGCAGCCGCAACAAAGCCCTGCAAATTTTCGGCTGGGCGCTGATCGCCATTCTCGCCGCTGGAGTAATCGCCGAATCCTATGCTCAGCGCCGCACGGTCGAAAGGGAACTAGCCCGGCAGATTCACCTGGCGCAAGTCGAAGCCGCGCGCATCCAATCCGAAGTCACGCTCTTCTCCTCGCGAGCGATCCCTCGCGGCTTGCCTTTCAATTCCGTCCTGCAGAATTTCGGCGTCGATGCAACCACCACCTCCAAGCTCATCGCTTCCACCGCCCGCGTGTTCGATCTCCGGCACTTGCGCGCGGGCAACGAGCTTTCCATCGGCCGCTCCGTCCTGGGCCAGCTCCGCGCCGTGCGCTATCAAATCGATTCCGATCGCATGCTCTGGATCGCTCCCTCGGGCGCCAGCTTCCACGCCGAAATCCAAAATATCCCCTCCACCACCGGCGCCGAAGGGGTAGCCGGCCAAATCCAGGGCTCGCTCTGGGAATCCATACTCGACGCCGGTGAACGCCCCGAACTCGCCATGCGCCTCGCCGACATCTTCGGCTACGACATGGATTTCTATACCGATACGCGACCCGGCGACACCTTCCGCGTCCTGGTCGAAAAGAAGCGCTTCGCCACCGGCTCGCCCGTTTCTTACGGCCACATTCTGGCCGCCGAGTACAACAATCACGGCCGCATCTACCGCGCCATCCTTTTTCACGATTCCACCAGCCGCGAAGCCTATTACACTCCCGACGGAAAATCGCTCAAGCGCGCCTTTCTGCACTCGCCACTCAAATTCGCCGCGCCCGTCACTTCGCATTTCAGCAAAAGCCGTTTCCATCCCATCCTGAAAACCTATCGCCCGCATCTCGGCACCGACTACGGCGCGCCCACCGGCACTCCCGTGCAATCCATCGGCGACGGCAAAGTAATTTTCGCGGGCCGCAAAGGCGGCGCCGGCAACCTGATCCAGATCCAGCACACCAACGGTTACGAAACCTTTTACATGCATCTCTCGCGCCTGCTGGTGCGCTCCGGCCAGCGAGTCGACCAGGGCCAGCGCATCGGCCTGGTGGGCATGACCGGCCTGGCCACCGGCCCCCACCTCGATTTCCGCATCGAGCGCAAAGGCCAATTCCTAAATTTCGAACACCTATCCTTGCCCTCCTCCTCGCCCATCTCCTCCCCCGACCGCGTCGAGTTCGCCGCCACAAGAGATCGCGCCTTAAGCCTCCTTCCGAATTTGAACGAAACCCTCGCCCACAACCACGCTCCAGCTGCGGCCTCGGTCCCCACCGCCCAGTAATCGAATCGTTTGTCGCCGCGCCGGTTTCTTGTAGGGGCGCTCTGCTCGTTCACCCTGAGCCTCGAAGGGCTGTGCGATATCCGCATCCCGATGTCCCGCATGCGGGATCGGGACGCCCGAATTTTTGGCTGTTCTGAGGCGAAAATCCCCCAGCAAAACAAGGGGGCTCCAAACACACGATTTAGGAGCGATTAGGATTTCATAACCGCATGTGATTTCAATAGTTTGCGTCATTTCGACATTGATTCCCCCTGGCGATTAGCCAGGCGATTAGAAATGTGCGTTTTGTGTCCCGAATTTATCTGCAGGATACAATTTCCGAATGTCGAAAATTTCAGCGAGAAGGGAGTGCTGGAGCGTCTTGAAGGGTGCGATGCCGGGCGGCGATGGGCGCTCGGCACGGCTGACCGAGGAGTCTTACCGTATTCTCTCATGCTAATATGTACCATAAAGGCAACACAAAGTCAAGACCTGCGTCGCCCGCCTCCCGTAGGGGCGCGGCTCGCAGCGCCCGGCTTTATTGGCCCTTCGCCCCGCTGAACAAACACGGAATGGAATTTGATCCGAAATTTGTTCTGGGTTACGTGTCGCACCTACGGCGCTGGGAATTCTCTTGGCTGCGGTTCCCAGACCTGACGGTCTGGGCTAACGTCTGCCGCGCCTACAGCGCTCGTCCAGGATGCAATCCCTTCGGCATAACTTTTCCAAAGTCCACCGCTTCTCTTCCTCCATGCTGACGAACAAATCAATATCGGCCCCGTGTACTTGAGCCCCTGGGCAGTTCCCTACCTTCCGAACTCTCCAATACTTGAAACCGTCGCACCCGCATCGTCCCGGCGTACCGTGAGTCGTGCGAGGAATTCCTTGCAGAAGAAAGCCGGTAGGAAAGCGGCAACCGCAGAGTGTCGGGTGCGCCGTTTTGTGGGGGATCAATGAGGACACCACCGGTGTTCTAGCCGCCCCGCGCAGATGGAAACATTTCGGGAATCTGGAAGCGCGATTTGTCCGTCCAGATCGGGCGTGGATTGGGACAAGCCTCGATCCAACTGCCTCAAGGGGTCGGCGTACGCGCGAATGGGCAAGGCGGGATCGGAGCAGTGAGCGAGCCGGGATTCAAGAAAGACGGCGACGCCTATGTGAATGATGCCTACGGGAAATCCGCCGTGACCATCCGCGTCGATGTCCAGTGCGGCATCGGCCAGGTCAACTTGAAATTGGTAGGAAACCATCCGGTCGTTTGAGCCGGACATTTCTTTCCCTACAGCTGATCAGCGATAGCCAGTGGCCGGGGATTAGGTCCACGGGAAACCATCGAAATGTGAAGTTGAATTCGAGCGGGGGATTGGTTACTCTCTGGCGACATGCATTCCAGGTTAGCAATCGGTTCCGCGCTTTCAACGCTTTTGCTGGCGTCACCGATCCTTGCCCAAAAAACCGACCCCGAGAAGCCCCTCGTTAAGAGCCCGATCTCCCGCGAAGCGGCCCGGCCCGATACAGACTACTCGAAGGAGCCCTCTGTCATCGAACAGTTGCGCACAAGCTTTCACATGGAAAATGACGGCACCGGCAAGGAAGATCAGTATGCGAGGATTCGAGTTCAGAGCATCGCAGGGGTGCAAGCTTGGGGGCAATTAATTTTCAGCTATAACTCGGCAAACGACCATCTGCAAGTCGTTTACGTCCGCGTGAGCAAGCCCGATGGGCACATAGTCACGGCGGGGCCTGATGCGATACAGGATTTGAGTTCCCCCGTCGAACGTGTCGCCCCGGTGTACACCGACCTTCGGCAACTCCACATCACGGTGCCGGATCTGGCTGCTGGTGACACACTCGAGTACTCCTTACATACGGATTCGTCCGAGCCAGTGATCCCTGGGCAATTTTTTATGCAGTGGAACTCGTCGAAAACGCTCATCACCCTCGACGAATCATTCCAGCTTGATGTACCCCGCGGCCGAGTCATCCAGCTTAGAACTGCCACAGGCCAGAAACCGCCTGAGGTCAACGAGTCTGCCGATCGGCGCACCTACACTTGGCGCGCCTCGTTCACCAAGCGTCCGAACGATCCCGGCGACGAGAAGAAGAAGAGCTCTGACGAGCCTCCGCACGACGATGTATTGGTTTCAACATTCACGAGCTGGGCCCAAGTGGGTGAGTGGTACGCGGGGCTGGAACATAACCGGGCCGCAATCACGGATACCATCCGTGCTAAGGCAATCCAACTCACTTCCAATGAGACGACCGATCTCGGCAAGGTGAAGGCGATTTACGATTACGTCTCCAAGAACATCCGGTACGTAAGCCTATCGTTCGGTGTCGGCCGATACCAACCGCACTTCGCCGCAGAAGTCCTGGCGAACCAGTATGGCGATTGCAAAGACAAAGCGACGCTGCTGGAAGCGCTGCTTTCCGCAATCGGAATTGAGGCTTACCCTGTGCTGATCAATTCCCAGCGAGAAATCGACAGGGAAGTTCCCACGCCAGGCCAGTTTGATCACCTGATTAGCCGCATGTCTTTCGGTGGGAAAGATTACTGGGCCGATGCGACGCCGGGAGTGGCGCCGTTTGGGTTTCTTCTCTCGCCGCTACGCGATAAATATGCGCTGGCAATTCCCACGAATGCAAAAGCATCGCTGGAGCGCACGCCGGAGCTCCTGCCTTTCACTCCCATCCAGACCGTCGAATTAAGCGGCAAATTGAATGCACTGGGGCGCCTGGAAGGGAATGTGATCGTGACCGCCACAGGCGACACTGCGGTCGTTATACGGATCGCTTTGCGGCAGATTCCGCAAAACTATTGGAAGCAGATGGCGGAATCGATTACCAGACTTGTGAGCGGGCTACCGAACGCGGAAATCAAGGAGTTTCGTTTCAAGGATGCCGACAACTTTGAGGAGCCGCTTAACATGGAGGCTCAATTTTCTGCGCCGAATTTTCTGGATCTGACCAAGAAGAGCGCCGAGCTCGATCTTTCCTCCAGAGCGGTGGAGATTCCCGGCGTTGACGAGCCAGCGGCCGGCAGCAAGGAACCACTGAAGATTGGCGGACCCTTGGAGGAGAGTGAGAGATGGAAGCTCGAGCTGCCGGATCAACTCACCGCCACACTGCCTGTCGATGTGCAGTTAACGCGTGATTACGCCGACTACCATTCAACTTATTCGCTCGCCAATCATTTTTTCACTTTCGAGCGCCACCTCACGGTAAAGGGACCGAAGATTAGCGTGTCTCGCTTTGCTGATTTCGCCGCGTTCCGCACTGCGGCTCTAGCCGACCAGGGGCAAAAGCTCTCCTTCGAGAATTCTATTCCCGGTTTGGGCGCAATTCCTGCGGGCGCCACCGCCGATGAACTCTACGGAGCGGCCAACCAAGCTTTCAATAGCAATAATTTTGCCCAAGCTGCCAAGTTGTTTGAATCGGTCGTGGAAAAAGATCCGGAATACAAGGGCGCCTGGAATGATCTCGGCCGCGCCTATGTTGCGATGCGGAGCTACGATAAAGCGATTTCTGCCCTGGAAAAGGCCATCCAGCAGAATCCCTACGATCCATTTGCCTATAACAATTTGGGACAAACCTACCTCGGCAAAGGTCAATACGACGATGCGATTCGCCAATTCCAGAAACAGCTCGAAATTAATCCCCTCGACAAATATGCAACCCTCAATCTCGGCGACGTTTATTTGCAGCAGAAGAAGTACGATCTCGCACAGAAGCGGTTCCAAACGGCGATCCAAATCGAGCCAAATAATCCCGGGTTGTATATCAGTTTGGGGGAAGCGGAGCTAGGCCTTCGAGAAGATGATGCCGCAATGAAGGCATTCCAACACGTCCTCGAGCGAGCGCCCTCCCCGCTAGTCTGGAATAATATCGCCTACATGCTCGCAGAGCATGACACACACCTCGATCAGGCACGTCAATATGCGGAGAATGCGGTGCATGTCGTCGAGGCTCAGTTAGAAGCACTTTCCGTGGAAGCGGTCAATCCCATGCAAG
>JBGPTK010000045.1:0-20374 GCA_041490605.1 Terriglobia bacterium
CCGGAGCCCTAGGGCTCCTTCTTCCCGATATCGCTGCCACAGTCTCTTCCCCTGCCGATAGCTCAACTCCAGCATCTTCGCGGCGTCTACCAGCCGCAGCGTCTGGCCCTTCACTCGCCCCAAAACCTCTGCTCGTCGAAGCTCTCTCGCACTCATCGCTGTCCTCATTCAACCCGACCTCCTTAGGAGGTCGCAGTGTAGGGGACATTTCTAATGGGAGCTGAAGGGGACATTATCAATGTGGTTCAACAGCCTGAACCTGATTCGGGCCATTCAGCGCGGTGTGGGAGCACTCGAATTCTCGCCTCGCCCCCAAGGACTTGCTGACCAGCGCTCTCTGCAAGTATGACGGGATTACTGGCCGTGCCATGATCTGTTTTCTCACCTATTCATACCGGGGATGGGTACAATTGCCGGAGCCTGGAACCGGAGAGGGAACTTTTGGCATCTGATGACACAATTCATGTAGCTCCCAGAGGAAGCGAAAAGCAGCCCACAGGCGCAGCTGCCGAGGTCCGAGCGCTTCTGCGCGCGGAGCATTCCGATCCATTTCATTTTCTCGGCCCGCATCGCGTCGAATCCAATGGGCAACCGGCGCTGGCCATCCGCGTCTTCCGGCCGCACGCGGTTGAAGTGGTCGTGGTGTGGAAGGATCCCGCGTTGCTTTTTTCCGCCACGTCGATTCATCCGGATGGCGTCTTCGAAGCGATCATTCCATTGAGCGTGATCCAGAACGCCGCGGAAACGATTGCGGCGACCGCATACCGGGTGCGCTTCCGGTTCGACGATGGCCAATTTTTCGAGGAACATGATACCTACGCGTTCCCTCCAGTCCTGAGCGATTTCGATCTTCACCTGATCGGCGAGGGCACGCACTACCGGAATTATGAAAAATTGGGCGCGCACGTGCGCGAGATCGAAGGGGTGCGCGGCGTCCATTTTGGCGTTTGGGCGCCGAATGCCCTGCGTGTGAGCGTAGTGGGAAATTTCAATTTCTGGGACGGCCGCGTGAACCCGATGCGCAGCCGCGGCTCCTCGGGTATCTGGGAGATCTTCGTCCCCGGCCTGGACGAAGGAATGATTTATAAGTTTGAGGTTCGCTCGCGCATCGGAAATTATCTGGCGCTCAAGGCCGACCCTTATGGATTTTCCGCCGAGGTGCGTCCGAAGAGCGGCTCGGTGGTCTGCAACATCGACACTTACCAGTGGAACGACTCGGGCTGGATGAGCGAGCGAGGGCGCCGGGATTGGTTCCAATCGCCGATTTCAATTTATGAACTGCATCTCGGTTCCTGGCGCCGCACGACGGATGGCCGCTGGCTGACCTATCGCCAGCTTGCCGACGAGCTGATTCCCTACGTAAGAAAAATGGGCTTCTCGCACATTGAAATACTGCCGGTGATGGAGCATCCGTTCGACGCATCATGGGGCTATCAAACCCTGGGCTATTTCGCCGTGACCAGCCGGTTCGGTTCGCCCCAGGATTTCATGTACCTGGTGGATCGCTGCCACCAGGCGGGTATTGGCGTGCTGCTGGATTGGACTCCGGCGCATTTCCCGCGCGACGGACATGGGCTGGCATTTTTTGACGGCACGCACCTGTACGAGCACGCCGACCCGCGGCTGGGTGAGCATCCCGACTGGGGCACGCTGGTCTTCAACTATGGCCGCAACGAGGTTCAAAATTTCCTGCTTTCCAATGCCTTGTTCTGGCTCGACAAGTATCACCTGGACGGTTTGCGCGTGGACGCCGTGGCTTCCATGCTGTACCTGGATTATTCACGCAGGCAGGGAGAATGGATTCCGAACGAATTCGGCGGCCGCGAGAATCTGCAGGCGATTGCATTGATCCGCCGGCTGAATGAGGTGGCGCATATCCAGCATCCGGGCGTATTGATGATCGCGGAAGAGTCGACGGCGTGGCCGGCAGTCTCGCGCCCCACGTATGTGGGCGGGCTGGGCTTCGATCTGAAGTGGAACATGGGCTGGATGAATGACACGCTGCGCTATTTTGCGCTCGACCCCATCCATCGTAAATATCACCACAATGAAATCACGTTTTCAATGATTTACGCGTTCACCGAAAACTTCCTTTTGCCGCTTTCGCATGACGAAGTGGTGCACGGCAAGCGCGCGCTGCTCGCTAAAATGCCGGGCGATGACTGGCAGAAGTTTGCCAACGTGCGGCTGCTGTTCAGCTATATGTACGCGCATCCCGGCAAGAAAATGCTTTTCATGGGGAGCGAACTGGCCCCCTGGAACGAGTGGTGGCAGGACATTTCTCTCGATTGGGCCCTGCTCACGCACAAGCAGCATCTTGGCATCCAGCGGCTGGTGATGGATTTGAACCGTGTGTATGCCGAGGAGAAGGCCCTGCACGAAGTGGATTTCGATTGGCAGGGCTTCGAATGGCTGGATGCGAACGACGCGGATACCAGCGTGCTTTCCTTCTTGCGCCGGGCCAGGAATACCGCGGATTTCGTGGTGGCGATCTGCAACTTCACGCCCGTGGTGCGGGAAAACTACCGCGTGGGAGTGCCCGAGCTTGGCCTCTACCGGGAAATATTGAATTCGGATTCCGAGTTTTACGACGGCACAAATGTGGGCAATGCCGGGCTTGTCGCCGCCGATCCGGTGCCGTGGAACGGCCGCGCCTACTCGCTGAAACTGAAGCTGCCGCCTCTCGCTGCGATCTACTTCAAGTCTCACCACAGTTAGGCTGTCCGATTTCGCACGCACCCCAGTCATGCTTCTTTTGATCGACTGCTGGTAAGCTAGGCTGGCCCGGCCTGCCCTGCGATCCCACTTTAGAGGTAAGAAATAAAAACTCCAGGGAACTTCTACGAGTGAGCCTGCGTACATTCGGGCAAGGACGTGGAGTACAAGGAGACTCTCAAATGAAGCGAATGAACCGGGGTTGGGCGGGATTGGCAGCGGTGGTGCTGCTCTCGATGGCTGGCGTGGCGCGGGCGGCGGATGGGCCGGAACGATGGCTGCATGTGAAAGTGAATAGCGTGGGGGACGGCGAGTCGGTGCGCGTCAATCTGCCGCTTTCGCTTGCGGAGAAGATTCTCCCCACAATTAGCCACGGCGATCTGCATAACGGCAAGATCACCTGCGCCGGACTGGAAATGAGTGGCGTGGATTTGCGGGCAATTCTACAGGCCCTGAAGGACACACCGGATAACGAGTTCGTGACCGTACAGAGCCGCGAGAACGACGTTCGAGTGGCGAAACAGGCGGGCAATTTTGTAATTCACGTTTTGGACCACCAAAAATCAAAACAGCAAGTGGACGTGATCGTACCCATGGCCGTGGTGCAGGCGCTCATCTCGTCCGGGACCAAAGAACTGGATGTATTGGCGGCGATTCGCGCACTGAAAGGGATGGGCGATACCACCTTGGTGACTGTCCATGACGGCACGGACAATGTGCGCGTCTGGATCGACAGCCGCAATACAGCGGACTAGCTGCCACCCCAGATCACAAGGAGCATGCACATGATTCTTGGAAAAATTGCGATGGGAATGCTGGGAACCGTGGTGGTGGGTGGGGCGATGCTGTGCAGCGATGGATTTGTCTCCGTTCGCGTGAATGAGCATTCCCCTAAGGGCTCGCATATCTTCTTTGTTGTTCCGGGCGCCTTGGCGCCGATTGGGATGAAATTCATTCCACGCGAGCGCTGGAATGAAGTGGAAAAAGAGTTGCAACCGTGGCTGCATACGATTCGCGAGGCCGTGAATGGCTTAGCCGAGTATCCCGACACCACATTCGTCGAAGTAATCGACCGGACCAACCATGTCCGTGTCCACAAGAAAGGCGATTCCATTGTGGTGGACGTGGACGATCCCGGCGAAACGGTGCACGTCTCCGTCCCTTTTCGGACGATTAAGAGCGTGGTACGCGAACTCGATGAAGGGATGCCTCCGGCATAGCGAGGCTCTTATTAGAATCGGGAGGATTTCCGTTCGAGAGAATCGATAACCGGACAATGTTCAATCGTCGGGAACCCAATAAACCTCTTCTTTAACGGACTCTTTCGTCCAGCCGTGCCTCTGGAGAATTCCTTTGCCGTGTTCGATCATCTGAGGGTGGCCACAGAGATAAGCTGTCGTGTTGTTTCCGGAGAGACCCCAGAGATCCGCGTATTTCCGGATGACGTCCTCCACTCGTCCCGTTTCGCCCTTCCACTGCGGATTCTCCCAAGGGCGGCTGACCGCGGGGACGAAGGTGAGCCAGGGAACCGTTCGAGCGATCCTTTCCATCTCCTCACGATAGCCGAATTCCGAGGAGCGACTGGCGCCGCTGATGAGGTAGAGATGTTCGAGCCTGGCTGGCGAATTATTCCAGTCGCGGACAAACGTCCTGATGAAGCTCACGAAAGGCGCGATGCCTGTAACCGTGCAGAGCAACAGGTGATTTAGGCGGCCACTTTCCCGGTCAAAGATAAATCGTCCTTTCGACATTTTGCGCATGAGGAGCGTATCGCCCACCTGGAGCTGGTAGAGCAATGGGGTGATACTGCCATCGGAGACGAGTTCGATGAAGAATTCAATCTCCTTCTCGAATGGTGCTGATACGATCGAATAAGGCCTCTGGAGGAGATGGCCTGCGGTTTCGACTCCCAGAGTTGCGAATTGTCCCGGCGCAAACTGAAATTCGCCGCCGGGATAAATGCGAATTATCCACAGGTCTTTCGTCAAGTCCTGGCGAGAGGCGATCCGGGCGCGGTAAAACTTATCTTCCGGGGATGGTGATGCTTGCACGAATCCTCCATTAGAAACAGTGAATGGGGAAGATTCAATTTAGTAGACAGTGACGCAGGCAGAACGCCCGCCGGTGGCGGGCGCCCTCGCACTTTCTGACTTCCGCTAGATCACAATCCTTAGTTCGGTTGCGGCCGGCCCATTCCCATCGGGTTAAACGGTTTCGGCGTTCCCGTGATCTTGTCCTTGGCCCCGGTAATTACTTTCACCAGGATCATCGAATTCTCTTTGGATGTAGATTTCACCAAACCCCAAGGCGACACGTTCTTCGCGATCCAATAATCGGCCGAGCCATCCTTGGCGCGGTAGTGTTCGCAGGCGAAGGTGCCTGCGGGAGTGGTGACGCTATCCGGGCCGACATCCTCGGCGGTGCCGCGGATATCCGCGGACTGGATTTGATTTCCGCGACGCGCCATCATCTGGCCGGACATCTCCATCGGATCCATTCCCGGCATCTGCATGATCATCTTTTCCGTGCGAGTGTTTTGTCCATCGAGAACGAGGAGCGATTTCATCACCATTTGGCCCTCACCCCTTGGGCTATCCACGGTGAATTCGAGCCAGTAAGCGTCCTTGCCGTCGACGCTCTCTTTGCCGACGACCGAAATTTCCATCTGGCTCTTCCCTTCTTTCCCGCCCTGATGCTCCACTTCGTATGCCGCGCCCTGGCCAACGACGGGATTAAAGACGCCTTCCACTTGCGGCCTGCGCATTCCCATTCCGCCGCCCATCTGCGCGTTTGCGGCCACTGCAAATGCGAAACAAAAACCTGCAAGAATTGCCACCTTTGCACTGATCTTCATGATTTCTCCTTGGCCGCATGGGCCCTTTTTGACTATCGTTCCTGACCTTGTCGGGCGGCCATGTATCGTCTTCTCTGGCACCGGCGCACGGTTCGATCCCGATTCGGCGTAAACCTCTTACTGCTAGCGCATCCGCCGCGGCAAGAATGGGGTTGGTGTGCGGCTTGGTGTGAAATATAGAATTGGCGCTTGCAATGGCTCAAGATGCCACCGATCGAGTTCCCACTCCCAAGTGGATTATTCTAATCCCAATCCGTGCCGGCGCAAGGGGGGCAGGAAATTCAACTGGGCGTGCCGGCGAGCCGGGCACCTACAACCCGTTCGATGCGATAGACTGGCTTTTGGTGGGCCTCGAAAAAGGTGCGCGTCAGGAGTTCGCCAACCAGCCCCATGGCGAGCAATTGCAGGCCGAACAGACAAAGCATCATGCCGAAAATCAAGAGCGGGCCATGCTTCACGAAGAGTTCAGCACCGAAGAATACTTTCTGGATGAACAAGACCAGCAGGACTCCCGAACCACCCAGGAAACCCACCAGTCCGGTGGGTCCGAAGAAATGCAAGGGGCGAGACATGTAACGGAGCAGGAAACGCATGGTGATCAGATCGAAGAAAACGCGCAGGGTGCGGGAAATGCCGTAATGAGATTGCCCGACGGGCCGCACAATATTTTTGATGGGAACTTCGACGACCTTCGCTCCATTCCAGGCCGCCAGCGCGGGGATGAAGCGATGGAGTTCCCCGTAGAGCCGAATGTCCTTGATGGTCTCGCGCCGGTAAACTTTAAAGGTGGTCCCAAAATCGTGGATGTCGACGCCGGAAAGCTTGGCCATGATCCAATTGGCGACGAGCGAAGGAAGCCTGCGCAGCAGGAAATTGTCCACGCGTTTCTGCCGCCACCCGCTGACGATGTCGCTTTCGGTTTCCTCGAGAGCCTCGATCATGGCCGGGATGTCGGCGGGATCGTGCTGCAGATCGCCATCCAGGGAGATGATGATTTCGCCGGCGGCATTGTCGAAACCCGCGGCTAGAGCGACCGTCTGCCCGTAATTGCGCTTCAAGCGCAGCACAATCACGCGGGGATCTTCGTCGGCGATTTCGGCAAGAATTTCCGGGGTAGCGTCGGTGGAGTGGTCGTCGATGAAGAGAAATTCAGTGCGCTCATAGCGGCCATTCATCACGTCGCAAAGGCGATGATAGAGCTCGCGCACGCTCTCCTGTTCGTCGTGGAGCGGCACGACAACGGAGTACTTCGGCGGCATACCATCTTGTTCAAGCATGGCGTCAGTTCAACTCCCGATAGCTGATCAAGTGAATGCCTTGCCGCTCCACGGCGCGGCGAGCGGCCGGATCGATCAAAGCGGCAAGCTCCTGTTCCCTTTGATGCTTCAGCCGCGTGGAGAGCTGCTGTAACACGGCATCGCACAATCCCGGATGGCTCATCAGTTCGCTGGTTCCGTCCGGCAAAGTTTCCAGAATCTCGAGCAATGCTTCGCTGCGCAGCGAGCCGGTCAGATGGATGCCGTAAAAATAGTCCGGCGTTCGCACCCCGGTTTTCCGCACCAGGCGTCCGAAACGCGGAGCTGTGCTTCGCGCCGCGGCAGCCAGCGCGCGCTGCCGCAGCTGACTGTTTCCATTTCGCTTCGGGGCCGCCGCCCCATGTTGCGTGTCCTCATAGGGTTTGCGGACGCGCGAAATTCCGGTCTCTTGCGCTACCCTCATCATCGCATCCATCACTTGTGGAATGGAATGCGTGTGCTTGTGCGTATCCAGATGCGTGGGCTCGATGCCGGCTGAGCGTAAACACGCGATCTGCGCCCGGAACTCATTCTCGATCTCGCGCACCCGAACTCGCCCGCCGGCTAACTTGGCCACTAAAGAGAACAAGCTGACGGGTAACCGCCCATTGCGATCGACGAGCGAAGATGCCGCCTCGCGCGGGGCAATGGCACGATCGCCCACAAGCACCAGGTGGCACCCTACTCCGAGCTTCGGGTTGGCTTTAGCCTGTTCGACAGCATCCAAGAAAGCTGCTCCATTGGCCATGAGCGTGGTGCTCGTCAAAATGCCTTCCCGGAATGCGCGGACGATGCCAGCATTTACGCCTGCCGTCAATCCAAAATCGTCTGCGTTCACAATCAGTTGCTTCATGGAAAAACAGGCGGCGCGGTGCGAGCCGGAAAATCATACCATGTGCGGAGGCGCCATCCACACCCGGAGTTCCTGCCGAAGAATTGCGTTTCTCCGGCCTTCAAAGGGTCATTCATAGGCGAGGGCTTCGACTGGATCGACGCGCGCGGCGCGATAAGCGGGATAGAGCGCTCCCGCTAAAGCACCGGCGACGGCGAGCGCGATGGCCTGCAGGATCCAGGCGTCCGAAATGAGAATGGTGAGCGTCGGCGTGGTGATTTTCAATATCTCACGCACGCTGAATGTGGCCGCCAGACCGAGCACAGTGCCCATGGCAGTCATGATCAGGGTCTCTTCCAACATAATCATCAAAATTTCGAGGCGAGAGGCGCCCAGAGCTTTCAAAATCCCGATTTCGCGCGTTCGCTCCATCACCATAGTATGCATGGTCAAAAGCACGACAATAAAGCTGATCACCACTCCCAGGGCGACCATGGAACGAATAAATGGCTTCAGCTCAGGGAGATTGGACGAATTCATCAGCGTCAGATATTCGGCCATCGAGAGCACCCGGTGCCCGGGAAGAAGATTGGCGAGCGAGAGGCGCGTTGCGTCTGTGTCCCCCGTGCTGCGAACGTAATACATCGACACCCGGCCCTCCGCGCCAACCAGGTCCTGTGCCGTCTTCAGCGGGATATAACTGCGGGCGCCACGTCCGTGGTAGACGATGCCGCAGATGGTGAACTCGTGGCCGAGGATTGAAATTTTTTGCCCGACATTCAAATGCTTGGTGGAAGCCTTGAGGTCATCCACGATCACATCATCCGGCTGACTAAATGGCTTACCCCATAAGAAACGAAAACCATTTGCGCTCAGCGCGTTAAAGCTCTTGTAGTCGATCCCGTAAATCATGTCCATCGAGCCCGCATCCTGAGCGACCAGTACGGGCGAGGCTTCGTCCACATTCTTGAGGCCGGCAATTTGCTGGCCCACGGATTCCTGCATGACGGGACTGGTTAATGCCAGGAAAATGGAGGAGTTCGGGGGCTGCACCAGGATGTCCGCGCCTACGCCCTCCACTCGATGGGCCCATTCCGAGATGACGCCGGACGTCATGCCAACAATTAGCAAGATCAAGAGAATTTCAATGGCGACACCCAGCACGGCGACGGCAGTCCGCAGCGGTCGCAGTTTCAGGTCGTTCCACATCATCTGCCACATCGCAAAGCCCGTGTGGACGGTATCAGGCACGCCGGTCCTCCCCTAAAGGTAGCTTAAATATCGCGCTTGTCTCGCGCCAAAGCAAGCACTTGAACTGCTTTCTGGCGCGGAGGGTGGCCTCCAATGTTGTTGCAAAGGCGATAACTTTGTTTCGCGGCTGCTGTTCACAAGCTTCTTAATGCTAAGCCGCGGAATGGCACACCCACAAAACACCAATACCGCGATGAGCGACCACTCTTACGATTATGGCGTGTGATAGATTAGCGACGCCTTTCACGGAAATCCAAAATTGCCCAATCGTCCACCAAGCGCGCCTCTCCGCCGCATACTCGTTACAGGCATATCTGGAAACCTGGGGCGCCGGCTGGCTCCCTTGCTCAAAGATTTCGAAATCGTCTCGATCGACCTCTATCCGCCGCCCAGAGAGATTGCCGCCGGGCAGTTTTATCGCCTGGACCTCTCCACACCCGCCGGACGGAAGGAATTGTCTCACATCGTCGAGAACGAGCCGATTGACGCTGTGGTGCACCTGGCATTCGTCATCGATCCGGTGCAAACAAAAATCGTCGACGAGCATCGAATGTGGCAAACCAATGTGGCCGCCACGCAAGAGTTGCTGCAGGCGGTCGCTAGGCGCAATCGTGACTCGACCCACGTGCAACTCTTTATTTTTCCGTCGAGTGTCTCCGCTTATGGCTCGCCGCTCGACCGGGTCCGGGAAGAGGCGCCGCTCGAGGGACACACGCTCCCGTATGCCGTCCATAAACGCGAAGCCGACCTGATCTGCCAGAAACTGTTCCCCGAACTCGGTGGCTGCGCCCTGTATATCTATCGCCCTCACATATATGCGGGAGCGACGGTGGATAATTTTATTTTGCGGTCGATTCGCGGACGCCCCAGCGGGCGGGGATGGCTGGCAAGGGCTTTCGAGAAATTTGGCTGGAAGGTTCCGGCACTCTTGCCGAGATCGGGCGAGGGAGGATTGCTCCAGTTCATTCACGTGGATGACGTGGCACGCGTATTGCTCTGGACGCTTGAGAATTTTCAGCCTGCGCAACTAAGAATTTTCAACTTGGCTGGGAGCGGTGATCCAATCACATTCGGCGAGTGCGTGCGCTTCGCTGGAACTCCTGTGCTGCGAGTTCGTTCCGCAAGGCAAATTCAATGCCTGCTAAGAATATTCTGGGTGCTTGGACTCTCGGGCGTTTCGCCGCAAACCATTCCGTACTTTCTGTACCCTTACACGATGGACACAACGCGCATCGAACTCGCACTCGGCTCTGCGAGAAATGAGATTTTGCGCTATTCAACTCGAGAAGCGATCGAGGAAGCGTTGCGCTCGTAACTGCCGAGTCACTTTTCAACAGATGTGTTGAAAAGCTTGTGGAAAAGCTCGCTGCCTGCGTGGGATCGCGCGTCAGAATCAACGCTTAATGCAGATTGCACAAACATTGTACAGATGAGTACCAGGGCTGAGGACAGCCTGAGAAACTGCGCGGAGAAGAATCGTTCCCGTTGGGCAAAAGTTTTTCACATCACCACGGAAAGCCAACCGAGTTATGAATAAACTCGCTCGCGCCAAGCGATCTCAGTACCATTTGGTTGGCCGGACCAACTTGATCTTGATCGTTTCTTCCTCGTTTTGCACGTCGTACCACTTCCCGTAGGTCTTCCATCCAAGGGCGATTACCTGGATTTCCGTTTTCCCTCGCGGGATTTCGGGGACTTTTACGGCTCCTTCCAGGTTCGTTTTCAAATTCATCTCCACCAGCTTATCTTTGTGCAGAAATCTTGTTTCCGTGAAGCGAACGTAAATGCTCGCCCCCGCAATCGGCTGATCCTTCTCGCCGCCAGTGATTACGATGCGGATCTTTGTGGTGAGAGAATTATCGGACTTCTGTTTTTTTTCGTCGGATGTCGCCTGGGCCAGCGCCAGGCCGGCGATCAGCAAGGCGATGGCGCAACAAGCTGCCAGCTTGCCGGATATCCCCCGCCAATCAGCCTTACTTGCGGTCGAAAGCATGATTGTTACCTTGCTCCTGTCATCCGCTCAGTTGGATGCAGCGGAAGCCGATCCTGATATTTGATTCCCTCCGCAACACTGCTGCCTCTCGGTGTTGCGGATAAGCAGCCATCAATTGACTGCCAGCACGGTCTGCGCTACCTTCGACCGGCAATTCTGCGGTGTCGCCGCCCGTAAGCAAGTTCGCTTTCAATCTAATACCCGCGACGAAGATTCCGCAACCGGAAACTATTGCTAGGGCATCTGTTAACTGTCGCGCCAGCGGCCTAAAGAGCTGTTCGCCACGCACGGGAGGAAGAGTATGGGATTTTCAACGGACGCCATCCACGTCGGCCAGGAACCGGAACCCGCCACAGGGGCCATCGTCGCGCCCATTTACCAAACGTCCACCTACGTCCAGGAGAAGCTGGGCAAGGATAAGGGGTACGACTACGCGCGTACGAATCACCCTAATCGCAAAGCGCTGGAGCGCTGTGTGGCCAAACTGGAAGGCGGGCAATCCGCCTATGTGTTCTCCACAGGCATGGCTGGAATCGATGCCGTGTTTCGTCTCTTGCGCCCGGGCGATCACATGATTCTTTCGGAAGCCGTCTATGGCGGGGTCTTCCGATTGACGACGAAGCTCCTGGTGCATTTTGGCCTGGAGTTTAGTTTCGTGGATACATCGAGCTTGAAGAAGCTGCAGGAAGCGCTGCGGCCGAATACCAAGATGCTCTACATCGAGACGCCGACCAACCCCACCATGATCGTCACCGACATTGCCGCGGTGGCGAAACTGGCCCACGCGCACAATATCAGGCTGGTCGTCGACAACACTTTTCTGAGCCCGTATCTCCAGCAGCCGATCGCGCTGGGCGCGGACATCGTGGTGCACTCCATGACGAAATACCTGAACGGCCACAGCGACGCGACGGGAGGCGCGGTGATCCTGACCCGACCGGAAGATGCCGAGCAGATTTATTTTATTCAACGCTCAGCCGGCGCCGGACTTGCTCCCATGGATTGCTTCCTGGTTTCACGCGGCATCAAAACGCTGGCGGTACGCATGGAACGGCACGACGTGAATGGCAGAAAGCTGGCTTTATACTTGGAAGCCCACCCGAAAGTGAAACGGGTGATTTATCCCGGCTTGCATTCGCATCCGCAGCATGAAGTTGCCAGGCTGCAGCAGAGAGGATTCGGAGGCATGCTTTCATTTGATCTCGGGTCGCTGGAAGCGGCGCGGCGGCTTCTGGATAATGTGCACCTCTGCTCGCTGGCCGAAAGTCTCGGGGGAGTGGAAACTCTGATTTCCCTCCCCGCCTTAATGACCCACGCTTCCATTCCGCCGGATGTGCGCCTGCAAATCGGAATTACGGATGGGCTTGTGCGACTTTCGGTGGGAATCGAGGATGCCGAAGACCTGATCGCGGACCTTGAACAAGCTCTGAAAAAGGTTTGAGATGGAGAGGCCGGTGAAAAGCTGAGAATCTTGAGTGACTGGCTCCGGGCTAGGTTCCTGGCTCTTTTTTCTGCTCTTCCGGAGACTCAATCCCTTCCTTCGCTAATGTTTCGTCCGGCAGGAGATCCAGCGGCTTCATCTGCTCGATTTGCTCCGCGGTGGGGGCAACCCGGGCCGGTCTGGCATGTCGCGTACGGCGCGGGATGCGGATGGAATCCTCAAGCCATCGAAGGTAATCTGGCGAGCCATCATCAATCTGCAGAGCAATCAATTCAGGAACATCATAACTGTGAATTTGTTCGATGCTTTCTTGCAGCGCCTTCATTAGCTTCTTTGATGTTTTGATGAGCAACAGGTGTTCGGGCGCGTTCTCGACCCGGTCGTTCCAGCGGTAGATCGAGCGCACCGGGGATTCCAGGATATTCACGCAGGCCGCCAGCCGTCGCCCAACCACCTCGCGCGCAATTGTTTCGGCTTCCGTGGCTGTGGCGCAAGTTACCAGCACAACCACTTTGTCTTTCATGACCATGAGCCTTCCCTCGCTGCCGTTACTCTTTGCTACCGGCTGCTCCATGTTTTCTGGTGTAGAGCGTCCGCCAGCCAAGATAGAATACCCGCGCATGGAGAGCAACGCGATCCATTTCGGCACCTCCGGTTGGCGGGCCATCATGGCCGACCAGTTCAATTTCTCCGGCGTGCGCTTGGCCGCCGCGGCAATCGCCGATCATGTCCGCAGCAAAAAAAGCAATCCCACGCTGTTGATCGGCTATGATACGCGCTTCTTCTCCGAAGAATTCGCGCGGGCTTGCGCCGAAATCCTTCGCGCACGCGGCTGCGGTGTTCTTTTCTGCGATCGTCCCACTCCCACTCCGGCCATCGCGTTTGAAATCATGCGCCGGAAATTGGATGGCGCCATCAACATCACCGCCAGCCATAATCCGGCGGAATATAACGGCATCAAATTTTCCGGCCCCGATGGCGGTCCGGCCCTGCCCGAGGTGACCAAGGATATCGAAGCCCGCGCGGCAAAGCTGGGCGAAGTGGAAGCGCCCGCCTCCGGCCATGGCCGCGAGGAAGACTTCGAACCCGTCGATTTGCGCGGGCCTTATCTGGAACGGCTGAAGGAATTGGTGCGCTTCGACGTGTTGAGTTCTGCAAAGCTTTCGTTCGTCAGCGACGCTGTACATGGCTGCGGCGCAGGCTATCTCGACCGTGCCCTCAGCGATCACGGAATCGCCGTGACGGCGATTCGCTGCGGCCGGGACGTGCTATTCGAAGGCACTGGGCCCGATCCGTCCGAGGAAAATCTCGCGCCTCTGAGGAGAGCCGTGCTCGATCGCGGCGCCGCCGCCGGGCTCGCGACGGACGGCGACGCGGATCGCTTCGGATTTCTCGACCGGGATGGTTCCTTCGTGCAGCCAAATCACATTCTCGCCCTCCTGTTCGATTATCTGCTCGAAACGCGAGGGTGGAAGCTGGGCGCGGGCCGCAGCGTTGCGACGACGCACTTGTTGGACGCGGTGGCCCGCAAGCATGGCGTGCCGCTCTATGAAACGCCGGTCGGATTCAAATACATCGGCCAACTGATCGAGCAGGATAAGATCGCGCTGGGCGGAGAGGAAAGCGCCGGCTTGACGATCCGCGGACATATTCCCGATAAGGACGGCATCCTCGCTTGCCTGCTGGTCGCGGAAATGATCGCGGCACGGCGCGCGTCGATCATGGATCAGCTTCGCGATCTGTTCCGCCGCGTTGGTGGCGAATTCTGGCCCGTCCGTGTGAATGTCCACCTGGCTCCGGACGTCCAGGTGAAACTGTTGGAGCGATTGCGCGGCGAGTTCACGGAATTTGCCGGGCGCCACGTGGCTCGCACGGACCGGACAGAAGGATTGAAACTGATCTTCGACGATCGATCCTGGCTGCTGATGCGGCCATCGGGAACCGAGCCGATCGTCCGAATTTATTCCGAAGCGGCGTCTGTCAAAGAATCGCAGCAACTGGCGGAGGAAGCTCGCAAATGGATTTACAGTTAGCAATTCCCGGGCGGTTTGCGCAACTCAAGCGAGGCGTGCTGAACCTTGCGCGGCGCTACTCCAAGGAATTGTGGGCACTCGCGATTGGTTTCCTGGTGATTCACGACATTTTCGGCGCTCACGGCGTGCTCGCTATGCGCCGCACGCAAAAAGAAGCCTCCCAGATTCGGCAGGAAATTCAGCGCCTGGACGATGAGAATCGCAAGTTGCAAGAGCGGGTGAAGGCGCTGAAAACAGATCCGTCCGCCATCGAGAGCATCGCCCGGGATATGGGCCTGGCCCGCCCCGGCGAGTTCATTTTCAAACTGCCCGCGAAGCCCGGCGATCCCGCATCGAAGTCATCAAAGCCGCAAACTGCACCGAGCAACTAATTCTCCAAGAAAGCTTTGTTGCCGGTTTTAGCTGCCGTTGGCAGTGTGCGCTACAGTGCGCCTGATCCACGCGATGATTTCAGCGCCTCGGCCCTTGGTGCGAGTTCGCAGCATCGAGAGCAGCACCATGGCGACGAAAATCACCAGAAGGCCGAATGTCGCGGCGGGAATACTCTGTTGGCGCTTCGTCAAAATCGAGAAGCGGCCGTACACGAATTCAATGTGCACCCAATAGACCAGCAAGGAAGCCTGCCCGAGCTGCACGATCGGGCTGAATCCCCATTCTCCCGGACCCCAACGGCACCAGGCGTAACTCGCGAGAACGATGGCAAGCAGAATGCCGACTCGCGCCAGGAAGAAATTGGGGCTGGAATGCCAGAAATCATATACCGAATAAATCTGCAAAGGGCGCGCGTCGAGCCACAATGCGAAATAGTAAAGCGCTGCGCCACCCACACCCAACAAAGTGATGGCCTGTGCCTCCCGTTGACGCGCCCAATCCGTGAATAAGAAGAATCCTGCCGCAAGGCCGGCAAATGCGAATCCCGTCCAGGGAAAAACTGGAAATAGCCAGGGCTGCGGCACATTAAATGTGTGGACGCCGTTCACATACGATTCCAGAAACCAGGGCAGCCAGCGCGGTCGCCAGGTGGTCCAGAGCGGCGGCGTGGCGAGAGCAATGGCCAGTGTGGTTCCCACAGCGAGCGCGATATTTCCCGCGCGGGTGCGAGCGAGCCGGCAAACAATTCCCATCAACATCATCGAAAAACCAATCGTGTTCAGGATGTCTACGCGCAGTAAATCAGTCCAGGGCGACCAGGGCAGGCCGAATACATATTCCTGCACGCGGAACAGCACGCCCAGCGCAAAGATCTCGGCGCCGCGGCGGATTGTGGTCATCGCAATTTCGTTCGGAGACGCACCCTTCGCGCGCAGTCGGCCGGTAACCAGCGCGAACGAAACTCCGGCGAGAAAGAGAAAGAGCGGCGCGGGCAGAGTGCCCAAGAGCTGTGACCATCCGATGAACTTGGTAGTGCGCGCCGAACCGCCCAGCCAGGAATCGTAGCAATGCGTCTGAAACATCAGCAGGCAGGCCAGCCCGCGCATCCAGTCGATATAGGCAATTCGCTTTTTCGGCGGTGCGGCTGTCATTTTCCGGTTCCCGGCCACGAAATAGAGCGCCCGAAGGCGTCAACGGAATTCATGCAATCAGCAAAGCGCTGCGCTAGACTATCGCGCCATGGCTGCCAACCGGAAACTGAATTTTGTGGACGCAGTAGCAATTTGGGCGGCGCTGTTGCTCATCGGTGCATTTCTCGGCGCCTGGCGCGGCTACGGTGGCCGGCACTTTGCTTTCGCACTCCTGGCGAGCGCGATCCTGCTGGTGGGAATGCTCTTCCCTGCCGCGGGAAATCTCGCCGAATCGCTATCGGCCTGGTTCAGTCACCGCAGCCCTTGGCTTGCGTTGCTCGTTCCGCTCGCAGCGTGCACCCTCTATACCCTGTTGTCGAGCAGCTTCGACTGGAAATCGACTCTTCTCGGCGCCGCCTACCTTTTCATTCCCGCTCTGCTCGTGTCTAGTGCGGGCAATCGTGCGCCGGGCGCCTGGCAGGATTATTTGGCGGTGATCGCAATCTGGATCCCGGTTGAACTACGTCTGCTCAATCGCATCTTTCCTTATCCTCAAGAACTGACGCATACGCTGACGATCTTGTTCACTCTGAACGCGGCCCTGGCCACATTCTTATTTCTGCGGCGGCTGGACGGAATCGGCTATTCCATCGAATGGGGTCGCGGCATCGCATTTGAGGTGGTGTTCAATTTCACTGTGTTCGCGCTGATTGCAATCCCGCTGGGAGAAGCGATCGGGTTTATCCACTTCGATACCTCCTGGGCCCGGTTGCGGTCGCTGCCGCTGTTCGGACTGGGCATCTTGTTCTTTACGGCTTGGCCCGAAGAATTTCTTTTTCGCGGATTAATCCAGAATCTTCTGGCGAAAACCCTGCGCAGTCCATATGCCGCGCTATTTGTGGCCGCTGTGATTTTTGGATTCTCCCATATCAACAACGGGCCATTTCCGAATTGGCGATATGTGATCCTGGCAACAATTGCCGGGATTTTTTACGGCCGCACATGGCTGAAGACTGGTTCGATCTTCGCTTCTTGCCTGGTCCACGCGGCAGTGGACATCCTGTGGCACACGCTCTTCCGGTAGATCTCCACAGAAGGAAGTCAAACGGGAGTTAATCAAGGTTTCGCGCGCCGAAGCCCCTTCCCTCTTTAGAATTTATTGACGGAGTGTCCCAGCCAGGCGCCTATCGAATTACGCCCGTCAATGGGCTCGAGGCCGTCGCGTAAAGTTTCCTGGGGATTCGGCCGGCGAGGAAAGCTTTCCGGCCGGCTTCGACGGCGCCGCGCATTGCTTCGGCCATCAAGACCGCGTCTTCCGCGGCAGCAATCGCGGTGTTCATCAGCACGCCCTCGGCGCCCAGTTCCATCGCCACGGCGGCATCCGATGCAGTACCGACGCCTGCATCCACGATTAACGGAACTTCCGTGATTCGTTCGCGCAGGATGCGCAGATTCGCGTGATTTTGAATGCCCATCCCGGAACCGATCGGCGCGCCGAGCGGCATCACCGCCGAAGCCCCGGCGTCAACCAGCTTGCGAGCGACGATCAGATCGTCATTCGTGTATGGCAGAACAATAAAGCCTTCTTTCACGAGAATTTTTGTGGCCTTGACCAGCTCTTCGGTTTCCGGGAAGAGCGTTTGCTCATCGCCGATCACTTCGAGCTTCACCCACTCGGAAAGGCCGACCTCACGGCCCAGGCGCGCAGTGCGAATGGCTTCGTCCGCCGAATAGCAACCCGCGGTGTTCGGTAACAGGAAGAATCGCTTGCGATCGATGTAATCGAGCAGGGATTCCTTGGAGCGATCCGTAAGATTCACACGCCGCACGGCAACCGTCACCATGTCCGCGCCGGAAGCTTCATGCGCGCGCACCATCTCTTGGAAGCTGCGGTATTTCCCGGTCCCTACAATCAGCCGTGACTTGAAAGCCCGGCCGGCAATCACCAATTGATCCGTCATTACGCTTTCTCCTTCGGACATTCTAACTCGCCCGGCGCGGCAAGCCAAACCCTGAAGCGCAAATCAGAAGAGGATTAACACTCGGACAGGCTACAAAAAGCTTTCTGCGGATCAAGCGTGGCGATGGGGGCGAGGTTCTTCAACGTCGGCGTAGAGATGTTCGATGGCGGCATGATAGTGCTGCTCGATGACGCGGCGCTTCAACTTCAGCGTATAGGTGAGCTCGCCCGCTGCAGTCGTAAAATCCTTCTCCAGCAGCGCGAATCGTTTAGGCTTTTCATACTGCGCGAGGCCCGCGCACAGACGCGTGAGCTCACCCTCGATCAATTGGCGCACCCAGGGATGTGCGACGAAATCCGAATTCGCCGCAAACGTAAGGCCGGCTTCGCGAGCTTTGGCCTCGACGTTTGGAAAATTGGGCACGATCAACGCCGAGACGAACTTTTGCCTATCGCCCACAATCGCGCAATTTAAAATGAACGGACTCGACTTCAGGCGGTTCTCGATCGGCTGCGGCGCGATCAGTTTGCCGCCAGCCGTCTTCAGCAGCTCTTTCTTGCGGTCGGTGACGACCAGATATCCGTCGGCATCGAGATGGCCGATATCACCGGTGCACAACCAGCCATCCTCGGAGAGCACTGCGCGAGTATCTTCCGGCTTCTGATAGTACCCGCGCATCACGCAGGGACCGTGAACCAGGATTTCCCCATCGTCAGCGATTCGCACTTCGACGTTATCGATAGGCCGGCCGACTGTGCCGACCTTATTCGCCCCCGGCGCATTCGTCGAGACGATCGGCGAAGTCTCGGTGAGCCCGTACCCCTGGTAAATTGGCAGGCCGATCGACCAGAAAAATTCCGCCAACTCGAGTGCGAGCGGCGCGCCGCCGGAACTGATTTCACGCAGCCTCCCCCCGAGTCCCCTGCGAATCTTGGAAAAGAGCAGCCAATCCGCCACCGGCCACGCAATCTTCAATCTCAGAGTTGCCGGCTTTTCGTAAGCACGCCAGGGAACCGCGCGGTCGGCGACGCTCAAACTCCAGTCGAAAAGCCGCCGCTTCAGCCCGCTGGCGCGATGTCCCTGCGCCATGACGTTTGCGTAGGTCTTCTCGAAGAGCCGCGGTACGGACGCGATCAAGGTGGGGCGAACTTCAAGGAGCGCTTGTTGCACGTCTTCGATTCTCTCCAGATAGGCGATGCACGTTCCGCGGAAAAGATAGTTGTAATCGATGATCCGCTCGTAAACATGCGAAAGCGGAAGGAAGGAAAGCCCCACATCGGCCGGGCCCCACGACGACTTCTTCATGCTGTCAAACGCATTCGAGCTTAAATTCTGGTGCGTGAGCATCACGCCTTTCGGCTCGCCGGTGGTCCCGGACGTGTACAGGATTGTGGCAAGCTGATCGAGCGCAACTTCGGCGGCGCGGCGCCGGTACTCGGCGATCTCCGCCTCGCCCGAGGTGGCAATCAGCGTTTCGTAACGTAGCAAATCCTTGCCGCGCTCTTCAGCCGCATCCGCGATAATGATTTGCTCCACGGCTGGCAAGCGGGGGCGGCAACTGAGCAACAGGCGCGCCTGTTCCGGGCCGGTTGCGATTGCCACTCGCGCGCCGGAATCATTCAGGATATAGACGAGTCGGTCAGCCGACTCGCGAAAATAAATGGGAACAGTTGCCGCGCCCAGGCCAAGAATCGCGAAATCGGAGATATGCCATTCGGGGCGGTTCGCGGAAATCAAGCCGACGCGATCTCCAGACTTGATCCCCAGCAGATGAAGCGCGTGGGAAAGTCCAGCGGCGCGCCGCAGAATTTCGGACGAGGAGACGGGCTCCCATTGCCCGCCCACTTTTCGCAACGCGGCGCGCGGGCTGGAAAAGCCGTCAATCGCTTCGAGGAATGCTTGCGGGAGCGAGGGATAAGACATTGGCTACCGGCCAATGTAGCGCATCGCTGCGCCAACAGGCAATGAGGCGAGAGTCGAGGCGTCACCGGATGATTACAGGGAGAGCCATGGCAGGGAGCACTTCAGTTCAAGCACTCGGCCGGTGAGAAGGTTTCGCGGAGCTGTCGCAACCGATCTCGGCGTGATGGGAGCCCGCCTCTACAAAAGCAACAGCCCGTGCGTTAAGATGGCTCGGGAGAGATTGCTGATGACAAAACTTGCCACCGAGAATCACGCAGCAGTTCCGAAAGTGCGCGCGCCGCGCGGAACAACGATTTCCTGCAAAGGCTGGCAACAAGAAGCGGCCATGCGCATGTTGATGAACAATCTCGACCCCGAGGTGGCCGAGAAACCGGAGGAATTGATCGTGTACGGCGGCCGCGGCAAGGCGGCACGGAATTGGGATTGTTTCCACGCCATCGTCGCATCTCTGCGCCGCCTGGAAAACGATGAAACGCTGCTCGTGCAATCGGGAAAGCCGGTCGGCATTTTTCGAACTCATTCTTACGCTCCGCGCGTGCTGATCGCAAACTCAAACCTGGTGGGCCATTGGAGC
>JBGPTK010000046.1:0-20351 GCA_041490605.1 Terriglobia bacterium
AATGACACCTGAGTGCATTTTTTCGCAACCTGTCAAGCCAAGGCCTCTCAAACTTTCCACGAGGATATGGCTAGCGTGAATTGACCACATCACGGCCCAATCGGGCAATCCAGGCCTGCTGAAGGCCAACCATGCGGGAAATTACGCGAGGAACTTCCCGAGCGCCGGGTGAATTTAGCGGCGCGACATTTTCCAGGCTGAAGTGGGGCGACTGGCTGACTGAACTGACGCCGGACATTTGACTCCACATGAAATAACGGCCATTCGAAAAATAGGAGTCCGCGCCGAAAGTTTGCATCCCGAAAAAGAAAGTGGTTCGCCTGGCGATCTCCGGATTCCACACCGGCGAACCTTGTTCATGCTCCCGGCCTGATTCGATCCCCAGCAAATCGAGCACGGACGGAGCTACGTCGATGTGAGACGTGAGCCAGGAAATATGCACGGGCTGTGCGACCGCGTTCGGCGCATAGAGACGGAACGGAACGTGGAAAGAGTAATCGTCCGTGGCGCCGCCGGTGAAATCCGGATCTTCGCGGCGCGTGCGAATTCCGTGATCGCCAGTGACGACGATGATGGTGCGATCGAGTTGATGATGCTGCTCCAGAAGATCGAGCAATTCTCCCAGCCAGGCGTCCTGCATTGCCAGGATCGCGCGTCCCCGATCGAAGAGATTGCGATTCTGGTTCGCGGGAATACTGTCGGGCCAGGGCAGGTGGCCAATTTGCGGAACAAAGACTGCCGCAAACGGCTGTTTTTTCGCCAACCATCCGCCGATTTCTTGTTTCATCAGGGCAAGAGCGGCCAGGTCCTGCGCGATGCGGTAGGCTTTCCAATTCGGGCTGACGTCAGTGGGAATGCGCGGGGTCACTTGCTGCCAATCCGGAATTACGATTTGCTGGAAGCCGAGGGAGCGAAACATTTCATGGTCATGCTGGCCTTCCCAATTTGCGGGAGCAAACATGGCCGTGGCATATCCAGCGCCGGCCAAGGATTGAATCATTCCGGGAAAATGCAAGCCGGCATACTGCTCGTCGAACGTCTTGATACTGTCGGCGGGATACCAGGAACTGCAGAGCGAGAAGAGCGCGCGATTGGTGTAGGCGTAGGTGGTGAATTGGTTTTCGGCGACGATCGAGTGGGCCTGCAGGCGGCGGAAATTGGGAAAGTCCGCGAGCGAATCGTCCGCCGGCAAAAGACGCGCCGGGGTGGTTTCGAGAACGAGGACGATTAGGTTGGCGCCTTTTTCTTTGGCAAAGAAACGCGGATCGCGAAGGGGCGCGGGTGCGTGCGTGAGGTCGTGGTATATGCTCTTGAGTTCTAACGCTGAACGGCCATCGAATTCCCCATCGTTTGGTGCATCGTCATGCCAGAAGGCGCGCAGCGAACGCCACAGGATATTGCGGTGATACTCCGTCGCGGGCAGAAGCGGAATCCAGGAAAGAACCGCGAGAAGCGATACTCCGGCGAGATACCAGCTGATGGCAGTTTTCCAGCGGCGGTCACTCGCAAGATTTACGGCCTTGCCGCTTTTCGAAGCCCGCCACAGAAATATCCCCAGGCAGGTCAGGCAGCCCAGGAAAATATAGAATTCTTTTGTGAGCAGATAGGCTTTATTCGCTCCGGGATCGTGCCAGCCCCAACTGAGCGCCAGCATCAGCAGCTCAAAAGAAACGAAGCGGCCGGTTTCTTGGAGCGCGCGGAACTGAATATAGAGAACAAGACTGACGCCGATGCTGAGCAGCGCGATCAGGATCGCGCGCAATGGACGCGGCAAATAACGAAACAGGAATAGAAGCAGAAGGGGAATGAGAAGCAGCTCAATTAAGAGTTCGCTGCGAACAAATGTTAGCTGTTCCCAGAATGTGAGACTGGTGTGGGTTCCAGTGTCCGTGCGTCCCAGGTATCGCGCGATGATCCGGAAGCCATTTTGATTTACCAGCAGGTAAGATTTGGCCAGGATGCACAGAGCTGCCGCAAAGAACCAGGGAAGAATGAAACGGGCGGCGGAGATCCAATTGCGAAGGTTCCCGGCAGAGTTGCGCAGCAGATTCTCTTCTTGAGGTGGGCGGAGCAAATTATCCTTGGCTGCAGTTTTCAAACTGGAGGGCATCTAGCAAATGTCGCGGAGGACCGCGAGAAGTTCGGGGGGAGTGACGGTTGCCGTGCCCAGCTTGCCGACCACCACGCCGGCGGCAAAATTGCCGAGTATCGCGCCTTCGCGAAGTGAGCCGCCTGCCGCGGCGACCAGGGACAAAGTCGCCAGCACTGTGTCACCGGCGCCGGTCACGTCGAAAACCTGGCGGCCAGGCGTGGCGGAATCGCGGGCCGCTTCGCCGGCAAACCCGAGCGGGCGCTCCCGACTCACGGCGGCGGTGTGGAACGCACGCGGATTGTCGTGTTCGCAAAGCGTCAAGCCCTGGGCGCCGCGGGTGATCACCACCCCCGCGCAGGCAAAATGCGCGAGCAGAGCGCGGCCGGCCTCCTCCACCGCAGAATCAATATCGAGCGAGCGGGTGACCAGGAAACCGGCTTCGGCGCGGTTGCAAACGATCGCGGTCGCGCCGCGATAGGTGGGCAGCCGCGACCACTTCGGTTTTACGAAAGCGGGCACGCCGAAGCGCTGGCACTTTTGCAACACGCGGTCCGCAACCTCATCGGTTACGGCGCCTTTGTCATAATCGGAAATAATCAGGGCATCGGCGGAGTGAAGCGCGGCGAGGACGCTGCGAATCAGCCGCTCTTCGATAGCGCCGGCGACTGGCGAGCGCACCTCGCGATCCACCCGGACGACTTGCTGTTGGCGCGCAATGATGCGCGTTTTCAAAGTCGTTGGCCTTGAGGAATCCGCAACCAGACCTTTGCCGGAAAGGCCGAGCGAGTGGACGCATCTGCGCAGTGCTGCGGCCGGCTCGTCATCGCCTAGCACGCCGAAGGGCACAACGCGCGCGCCCAGCGACGCCAGATTCGCCGCCACGTTGCCGGCTCCTCCCAGGCATTCGCTTTGCTTCGCGAAATTTACGACGGGAACCGGGGCCTCGGGCGAAATCCGTTCCGCGGCGCCCCAGACGTAGCGGTCGAGCATCCAATCGCCCAGCACCACGATGCGGCGGCCGCGAAGCGAATTCACCACGCGGACGAGCCGGGCGCGAGAAATTTTGTGGGAAGCTGATTTCATTCGTTTTCCCAATCTACTTTTTAATTTTCGAGCTGGACGATGGCGCCGGTGCTGCCCGCCGATTCGCGTCCTGCCAGCAAGGCTTCACATGCCTCGCGCACCTGGTCCACGGTGACGGAGAGAATACAACGCGGCTGGTCAAATTCGTAGCAATGGTCTCCGCGGCAAGGATTGCACGGGAAATAGTTCTGCACCACGCGATGCTCCGTTTTCCAGGGACGCCAATGGACAGCGCTGCTGGAGCCGAAAATCGCGACGGTGGGGAGGCCTAAAGCCGCGGCAATGTGCGTCGGCCCGGAATCATTCCCCACGAAAAGGCGGGTCCCGGCGAGCAGAGCAATCAATTCGCGCAAATCCAGTGATTGGAAAACAGCGCTGACGCGCCCCAGATGATAGCGCACGGCGGCGATGACTTCCCGATCGCCTTTGCCGAGATCGACCACAGTGGCGATGCCATGCGCTTCCCGCAGCCAGCGAGCGATGGCGCCGAAGTGCTCCACGGACCAGCGCATGGTGAAATATCTTCCACCAGGACGCAGGACGGCATAGGGCATGCCCGGCTCGATTCCCCTTTCCGCCAACTGTTGCTGCACCGCAGCGATGGCAGTGGGCCGAGGATAAACAGCCGCGGCCGGAATCGGTCCCGCGGGCAGGCCAGTCCAATAAAATTGGCGCAGACGATGCTCGACGGTATGCATTTGCACGCTCTCGCCTTCGACGGGGACGGGTTCGGGCACAAGAACGTTGTAGAGAGAGGAAAATTGGCGATGGGCCCAGCAAACGCGCACCGGCGCGCCTGAAAATCGAGTGAGCAGCGCGCTCCTGGGGCCGGCGTGTTGATTGAAGGCGATCGAAAATTGCCGTTTGCGCAATTGCTGCACGGTGGGCAGAGAATCACCGGAAAGAATTACTTCTTCCACCGCGGGATTCCCTTCGAGCACCGGGGCGCAAGATGGCTCGAGCAGCACACTGAGGCGAAGGTCGGGCCGCCAGGCATGCAAGGCAGCCAGCGCCGGAGTGGTAAGGACCACGTCGCCGATCGAACGCAGGCGCACAATCAGAACTTGCGCCCCTGGCGGCAGATCGGGGAGGAGAGAAGTTGGGCTACTCAGATTCAATGCGTGCTTCGTCCACCAGCATGATTGGGGTGTCGTCGCGCACGGGGTACACACAGTGGCACGTGGAACACTTCAATCCATCGCCTTCGCGAGTCAGTTTAACGGGCGTTTTGCACTTTGGGCAAACCAGAATGTCGAGTAGTTCCTGGGAAACAGCCATGGAAGACCCCCCAGGGGACTTTAGCAGAGCTTGCTTCGTTCGGGCAACTCGTCAGGCCCGGTGGTAGTAGTGCAATTGGGGAAGGAGGCGAGCAAGGCGCGATTATTGGCGTGGCAAGAAACGAGACTGCATGGGCGGCTCGCCCCCTGGATCCTTCGCTGCGCAAACAACGCTTGCTCAGGATGACAGTCAAAATGCACTACTGCCGGCGCGTCAATTATGCGAGGGGAGAGATTTTCAGGACCAATCGCCCGGTCCAGACAGCGCCGGGGGCAAGCTCAATCGGCCAGACGGCCAGGATTTGAGAACCCTGGTAGACGCGCTCGAAGCCTTCTTCGGATTCGGAAACGGTGTCGATCGGGGCGACCCAGAACTCCCGGGCTTCGGGAGCGCCAATGGTCACCGAAACTTTTTGCCACTCGTCGGTCATGCCGAGCGACGAAGCGGGAGTTGCGGAAGACCAGCGAAGTTCGTGCCGTTGCCCGGCGGATTCAAAATAACGGTCCGGCAGATTGGGGGCCAGGAGATTCACCACGGTCTCGATTCCGATCTGTCCGCGATAAGTTTCCGGCCGGTTATGGCTCAAGGCCACATCGCAAGCGGCTTCAAAGCCGCCGTCGACCGGCGCAAAAGTAAAAGTTTTTTCGGCGTTCCAGGAGCACGTGTTCGGTCCCGGCTGCGGGCAGGTGTCGCGCAAGCGAAGCATCGTTCCGGTGGGCGTGGCATTCACGATATCGAAGATGCCGCCGGCGAGGGCAGCGTCTTCGTCGAGCCCCAGTTTTTTATAATCCTTGTGCGTCTTTCCCTCGGCGAAGAGAAGCAAGCGAAACGCATGGCGATCCCAGCGGTCATAGTAAAGCAGGCGCTCCAGGCCTTTCTCTTTCATCAGCACCTGTTCGTGGATGGAGACGGCGCCGCCCTGTCCACGGCCGGCCTGCACGGCCAGCTCTTTCAGCCGGGCATGATAGGCTTCCGGCCGCCGGGCGATGGAATTGATCAGGGTGATGCCGCCGGGCCGGAAGTCGAGCATGGAAAGAGTTCCGCCATCCGCGGGAGAGACCAGAGCGGCGTAGCGGTCCGAGGTAAAGTAAACTTCTTCGCGGCCATCGAGGTCGAAATCCATCCGGTCGGCTTCGGCATAAGGCTTCTTTTTATAAACCACGCCATCAATCAGTGTTTCGGCGGTGACGAGCGCATTCCACAGCACCGTCCGGAGATGGGGGGCGTAGAGGCCTCCGAAAACTCCGTGCCAGTAGGCGTCGTTGCACTGCGAGCTGAGCAATTGCGTTCGCGCTTTGCCGAGCGCGGGGCCGGAACCAGCGACCCGCCGCCGGTGCGAGGTCAAATCCTGAAGTTTTTTCGAGACGTGCAACATCTTCTTGTGCAGCAGATTTACTTCCGAATACTTGGTCATGAAATTCCGCCACGGGCCGCCGCGCAGAAACGCCAGGACGTCGGGCCGGGCGGAGAATTCCTGCGCGATGGCATGAAAGCGCCGGCGGGCGGCGGTGGGCAGCGCCCATTCCGTCATTTCCATGTAGGAAGCGGTGGGCAAAGCGGCCCGGCCCAGCGGCGGGTGCGTGGCCAGATATTCGCCGGGCGGAGTGACCGCGAGCCAGTCGGAATTTCGCTCCAGCGCCGAAAAGAAATTTTCCAGCCAGCCATTTTTGTAGCAATGCTCGTTGGTGCCGGGCCAGATGCCGAATTTTTCGCAATCGTCGCCCATCGCCGCCATTCCGTCCGGATATTCCCGCGAGAATTTGCGGAGGGCTTCCACCGTCTCATCCACGCCGCGGAATGGAATCAGGTAACGCAAGGATTGCAGGCCGGGAATCACCTTCAGCGTGGCGCCCACGTCTTCGGCCAGGTAGTAGCCGTACATTTGATTCGGTTCGAAGCCCGCGGCCAGGAAGTGATTATCGTCCACCAACGTGTATTCGATCCCGGCGCTCGCGAGCGTGGTGGGCAGCGGAGCTTCCCAAACGCGCTCGGCGAGCCACGCGCCCTTGGGCCGAAGGCCAAAATGTTTTTCGATGTAGCCGGAAAGCCGGTGAATCTGCTCGGTGCGATCTTCGAGTGGAATCGAAATCAGGATGGGCTCATAGAAGCCGCCGCCGATCATCTCAATCTGCCCGCGCTCGACAAGCTGGCGGAGCCGGTCGAAAAATTCCGGCTTGCGGTGTTCAATCCATTCGAGAAGCGGGCCCGAATAGTGCAGCCCAATCCGCACGGCAGGGTGCCGGGAAACCGCTTCCAGGAACGGCGAATAGGATTGGGCGTACGCCCGCTCGAACACGTCGTCGAAATTTCCGACGGGCTGATGCGAGTGGATTAGCAATACCAGATGAAATTTCGGCACGTCGTGACCCCAGAACCGGGTGACAAGGATAGCGCGAAAGGGGCAAGCACAGCCATCCTAGCATAATTAAAGTTTTGTAATGATCTCCACCCGCGCCGCTCTGGCTCCCGCAAAGCTTTCGAGCCGCTGAGCCAGCCGCTCGGCCGCCTGTTTCACGCCGGCATCCGAAGCCGCGGCCGGAGCATAGATGACGCTCAGGACGTCTTGGGTGGCTTCCGTGACCATGGTGCGCGTGGAATCGCTGATCGGGCTGCCGAATGCTCCCGCGGCGTCCGCCAGCACCGGCCTCCCGGCAAGATGCCAGGTCTGCTTGCCGATGCCTTCGTACGTTTCACTCTGCGCTCCTTCGCGAAAAGAAATGGGCGGCGCAAGCAGCGCGCGGTTATAGCTTCCATAGGGCCATCCGGTCTCGATGGAGCCGCAATTGCCGATGTCCACGGCGTTGGAGATCCGGTAGAGCCCTTTGCCCTGAACCACCCGGCGCGTGAGCGCTTCCGAAGAGGGGCGGTAGCGAGCCGGGTCAATGCCCCAAAGGCGAAACATGGCGCGCACGGCGCGTATGGAATCGAGTTCCATCACGCTCTCGACGGTGTGGGCGCTGCGCAAGCGATCGCAGATAGCGTCCATTTCCCTGGCGAGTTCGAGATTCGACGGGGCGACGGAGACGCCATCCGCTTCCACCACGCCCAGCTTCACGCCCGGCAACTCAATCTGGATATCCATCATGCCCTCACCAGCGGAGCAGTTTGCTATGATTCCCCGGCGGATGGAAGGGCTTCAGAAAATTATTTTCGGCCGTTTTTTGGATGTGTTCGAGTCACGATGGATCGGTGGCGGCTTCATCCCGGCAAACCATGCATACCAGACACGACGAGGAAAGATTTCAGCGCGGCGTCGAGCAGTTCAATTCGATGCAGTTTTTCGAGGCCCATGAGACTTGGGAAGAAATCTGGCTCGCCGCGCCAGAGCCGGAGAAAACATTTCTTCAGGGCATCATTCAAGTTTCGGCGGCATTTCATCATTATCGCCGGGGGAACCGTTCGGGCACGCAATCGCTATTGCGAGCGGGTTTGCGAAAGCTGGAACAATTTCCGGAAAACCATGGGGGCCTGAAGTTGGGTGCCCTACGAGCGGCAGGGCGCCGCTGGGCCGCGGCGATTGCCGCCGGAGATGATCCCGGCGATGCCGAATTGCCCCACATCGAGAGGGCCGGCCGCATTGATTGACAGCAGCCGGGGCGTATGAAATTCTAGCGGGGTCGAGGAGATTCCGAATGCCTGTTGATCGCGAACGAGTGATGGAAGCGGTGCGCCAGTGTTATGATCCCGAAATTCCGATCAACATTGTGGATCTGGGGCTGATCTACGACGTGCAAGTGACCGACGATGCCACGGTGAAGATCAAGATGACTCTGACTTCCCAGGGCTGTCCCTCCGCCGCCGCAATTCCCGAGCAGGTGAAACTGCAGGTGGGCGCAATCGCGGAAGTGCGGGATGTGCAGGTGGATGTGGTTTGGGAACCGCAGTGGAATCCAAGCATGATTACCCCCGAAGGGCGCCAGCGGCTGGGAATTGACGTTTAGCTGAGCGAAGTTTCGATCCTCACGGAAATCTGACGGGCGGAGAAACAAAAGCGGCAAGCAGGTGTGATCCGGCTTGCCGCTTCAATGTTTAAGGGAAACCACGCGCCGCTTGGCGCGGCCAAGCCTATACTTTCTTGTTCTTATACCAATCCGCGTTGACCGGAGTGAAGCTCGACCACTTTTCCGGCAGATCTTCCAAGGCAAAAATCGCCGTCACCGGGCAGACCGGAACGCACGCGCCGCAATCGATGCATTCATCAGGACTGATATAGAGCTGCTTCTCGGCTTCGAAATCCGGCTCGTCCTTGCGCGGGTGGATGCAATCCACAGGGCAGACATCGACGCAAGCCGTGTCTTTCGTTCCGATGCAGGGCTCAGCAATTACGTAGGCCATAAAACGCTCTCCTTGGGCAGAATCGTCGTTCGGGCGTTACTGTTGGTCCCCGAATAAAATTTCGAATCCGGGTTTATATCACCAAATTCCAGCGGGGACAAGCCCGCGGGAGAATCAATGCTGATCAACAACTAATGCTAGCACATTTCAAGGCAGCAGGGTTGCGAGCGGAAGCATCCGCAGGGGACTACTTTGATTCGCTTACGTCTCCGCGGGCGATTACCAGGACGACGAGGTTGAAGCTATCGCATCGGAAGGGATAGTATGGCGATTCGCGCGCGGGCTGCGATTGTGGGCCTGGTGCGGCATGGGAAGTTGATTTTGCGGACCGTACCGCCGGCAAATCCGCGGCGCGATTCCTAATGATCTTGCAAGGGGGCCATCATGCTTCGAATGCGGGGAAACACCATCCAGTGGCTGGGCCACAGCACATTCAAAATTACGACGCCATCGAATAAAGTGATTCTGATCGATCCGTGGATCGATACGAATCCGGTTTGTCCCGAAGAATGCAAGAAGCTGGACCGCGTCGACGTGATGCTGATCAGCCATGCGCATTCCGATCATTTCAGCGATGTGGCGCCATTAGCCAAAAAGTATAAGCCGCAAATCGTGGCGATTTACGAGACCGCCATGTGGCTCAAATCGAAGGGCGCGCTGAACACGCAGCCGATGAGCAAAGGCGGCACGCAAAAAGTTGGCGATATTGAGGTCACCATGGTGAACGCGATTCACTCCAACAGCATCGAGGACGACGGCCATCTGATCTACGCCGGCGAGCCGTGCGGATACATCGTGCGCCTGCCGGGCGGATTGACGCTCTATCATTCGGGAGACACCACGGTATTCGGCGATATGAAGCTGATCGGCGAACTCTATTCGCCCGAGCTTGCCTGCCTGCCGATTGGCGATCGCTATACCATGGGGCCGCGGGAAGCGGCGATGGCCATTCGCCTGCTGAACGTGCGCCACGTGATTCCCATGCACTTTGGGACGTTTCCGGCGCTGACCGGAACGCCGGAAGAACTGCGCCAGCAGACGCAGGACATCAACAATCTGGAAATACATGCCCTGAAGCCGGGCGAATCGCTCGGAGAAGAGACACGCGCGGCGAAACATAAATAACCGGGCAGAGAGTGGGGGGGCAGGAGGCGCTGTAAATGTGGGGCACTATACTGCGAGATTGGACTGAGTTCGTCTTCTATGTGATTGGAATTGGCGCCGCGATCCTATCCGTGTGGCAGTTCCGCCGAAATTCGAAGCAAGAGCGCATTCGCTGGATGTTTGAGATGCACCGCCGCTTCTATGCTGAGGCCGGACTAGGCGCAATGCGAATGAAAATTGACGAAGGAGACACTCAATTTGTCCAAGAGGAAAAGGACACCGCGCTTCTCGGTCAACTCGACAATTATTTGAATTTCTTCGAATTCCTTGCCTATCTATGGAGCCAGAAACAACTATCAAAGGCCGAGATATTGGCGATGTTCGAGTTTCCTCTGAAGGACCTGTCTGCCAACACCAGCGTCTTAGATTACATTTGGAAATGGGGATACGAGTGGCTGGGTGAGCTTCTGAAGGAATTGGGGTATCCTAGAGTTCATGAAGCCTGAGCTAGACCACTTGTTCGTCTATGGAACCCTGAGGCGCGGATTCGGCCTTCATCGCGTTCTGAAGCAACTTGACGCACAGTTCGCCGGGGGAGGGAGCATTCAGGCACGACTTTATAATCTGAAGGACTTTCCCGGCGCATTACCCTCCAGCGTGGGCGATCACAGAGTCGCAGGAGAGATTTACAAACTCAAAGATCCTGATAGCCAGCTGAAAATTCTGGATCAAGAGGAAGAATTCTATCCGGATAGCCCCCGCAAGAGTTTGTTTGTCCGAAAGGTGACAAAAGTCCGCCTCAGAAACGGCCTCACCCGCGAAGCCTGGGTATATTTTCTGAACAAAAAGCCAGCCGGCGCCCGGCCCATCTCTCGGGGTAACTACACTTCAGTCCAGGAAGGAAGGGCGCGCGCCCATGCCAGGAATCGTTAACCCTTCAGTGGAAAAGTATATCTATGGCCTGTTGCCGCGACGCGACGCGGTGGTGATGGAGATGGAACGTTACGCGTCGAAGCACGACGTGCCCATCATCGGCCCGGCGGTGGCGCGGTTGCTGTATTTGCTGGCGCGCGTCTCGGGCGCCAAGCGAATGTTCGAGATGGGCTCGGCCATCGGATATTCCACCATCTGGCTAGCGCGAGCGGCGGGGCCGGAGGCTGAGATTTATTACACCGACGGCGACCCGGCGAACGAAAAAAGGGCGCGGGATTATGCGACGCGCGCCGGCGTGGCGGACCGCATTCGATTCATGGTGGGCGACGCGATCGACTTGATCGATGAAACGTCCGGAGAATTCGATCTGATCTTCATTGACGTGGATAAGCACCAGTATCCCGCGGCGTTGAAAAAAGCGTTGCCGCGCCTGCGCAGCGGCGGCCTGCTGATCACCGATAATACGCTGTGGTCGGGCCGCGTTACGCGGACGGCGAAAAGCAAGGACAAGGAGACGCGCGGAATTCAGCAGTTCAACCGGGCGGTGTATTCCTCGGACGAACTGTTCCCCGTGATGATCCCTCTGCGCGATGGCGTTTCCGTGTGCCAGAAGAGCTAGCGCACCGCCAGCCTTAGTTGCCGCGGAATAAATTGCGGAGAAAGAAACCCAGATTGGCGGGGCGTTCGGCGAGGCGGCGCATGAAATAGGGGAACCAGTCGCGGCCAAACGGAATGTAAACACGCAGGCGGTAACCTTCCCGAATCAGTTGCTCCTGCAAATCCGTGCGAATGCCGTAGAGCATTTGGAATTCGAATTGTTCGCGGCCGATGCCGCTCTTGGCGGCAAAATCCTTGGCCGCCGCGAGCATATTGGGATCATGGGTGGCGATGCCGTGATAGATGCCGCTCGGCAGCAGCAGGCGCATCAGCTTGACGTAATTCGCGTCAACATCTTCTTTCTTGGGGAACGCAACATCGGGCGGCTCTTTGTAAGCGCCTTTGCAAAGGCGCATGCGGCATCCGATAGCAATTAGATCCTTCACGTCCTGTTCGGTGCGATAGAGATACGACTGGACCACCACGCCCACCGAATCACTTTTGGCGCGAACTCGTTTGCAGAGATCAATCGTGCGCTGGGTGTAGGCGGAGGCTTCCATATCGATGCGCACGAAATTGTTGTGACTCGCCGCGCGCGCCATGATCGATTCGAGCAAATTTTGACAGAGCGGCTCGCTGAGATCGAGGCCGAGCTGCGTCAGCTTGAGCGAAACATTGGCGTCGAGCTTTTCGCCGGCGATGCGATCGAACATGGCCGCGTAGGATTCCGCGGCCTGGCGAGCTTCGGCTTCATTGGCCACGTTCTCGCCCAGATAATCGAGGCTGACCATGCGGCCGGCCTGATTCAACGCCCTCGCCGCAGCCAACGCTTCTTCGAGCGATTCGCCGGCCACAAATCGCCGCGCCATCCGCCGGCTCGCGTTGTTGTGGGTGACAAAGTGCGCCAGTCGCCGGCTTCCCGACAAGTGAAGCAGGATGCTTCGGAGCATCAGGAACAGCTCCGTGGCAATAATTCGCTAGGGGATGGACTGGGGAAAGTGGGCATCCAAAGGAAATTATGCCCTGCTGCAGCGGGCGGCGCTAGTCTGCTCAACCCTCGTGGTGCGCTTCCAGGAACTTCTCGGCGTCTATGGCGGCCATGCAGCCGGAGCCGGCGGCGGTGACCGCTTGCCGGTAAAGGTGGTCCTGCACATCGCCGGCGGCGAACACGCCTTCGACGTTGGTCTTGCCGCCATTCTTGGTAATCAGATAACCGGATTCGTTCAGGTCGAGCTGGCCCTTATAAATCTTGGTATTCGGTTCGTGGCCGATGCCGATGAACAAGCCGTCTATGGCCAAGGTCGAAGTTTTGCCCGTGTCCGTATTGAGCAACCTCACCCCTTCGACGACCTGCTTCGTGTGCCCCAGCACCTCTTCGACAATCACCGGTGTGATGAAACGAATTTTTTCGTTCGCGCGAGCGCGATCGAGCATGATCTTGGACGCGCGAAATTCGTTGCGGCGGTGCAGGATGTTGACGCGCTTCGCAAACTTTGTGAGGAAGGTTGCCTCTTCCATGGCTGTGTCGCCGCCGCCCACCACGGCGATTTCACGCTCGCGGAAAAAAAAGCCATCGCAGGTGGCGCACGTGGAGACGCCGTGGCCGAGCAGCTTGCGCTCCGATTCGAGGCCAAGCATGCGCGCCGAAGCGCCGGCCGCGATGATCAGCGTTTTCGTCTCGAACCTTTCATTTCCGGCCGTGACCTTGAAGGGACGTTTGCTCAAATCCACGGCGCTTACGGCGCCGGATTTGAAAATCGCGCCGAAGCGCTGCGCCTGGCCGCGCATGCGCTCGATCAGCTCGGGGCCAAGAATGCCTTCCGGGAAGCCGGGGAAATTCTCGACCATGGTCGTGAGGGTAAGTTGCCCGCCGGGTTCGTGGCCGTCCAGAACCAGCGGCGCCAAATTCGCGCGCGCGGCGTAAATGGCTGCGGTGAGGCCGGCGCAGCCGCTGCCAATGATGATGACCTTGTGCAAAATATTCTCCCGCGTATTGGATTCTGCTTGGGCGCCTTACGATTCAGCTCAGGAAACGCGCTATCTTAGCACTCCGCGATTGTGAGACGCCAATCGGGACAGGAATTCCTGGGCCGCCGCGGCAGCAACACATTTGCGCCGGGCCCGGAGCGTGGGCAATAATATCGCGATCTCGAGTCCGAACGATGCTGACCCCTTCGCAAATCTTCGCGCTCTTCAATGAAATTGTGTTTGTGTTTTTGGGCGCTTTACTGATTCTGGTTGCGCTCACCGGCCGTTTCGCTCATCCGGGCCATTCAAAATTCTGGATCATCCTGGGAGTTGTGCTGTTCTACTGGGCGCTGCGAATCTGGATGCGAAGAACCGGAGCGCAGCCTCGCTGGACGCTGCGGGTGCGAGCCGGTTCGCTGGCGCTGGTGGGGGCGCTGGTGCTGGCGATTGCGTGGCTGCCATTTTCCTACGGCGCGCCGCTGCTGGCCGCCTCAGGCTGTGTGCTGGCGCTGCGCGGAGTCCTGAGCGCGGTGCTGCTTGCTCGCGCGCCGCGAACGCGGAGCCAGTCCACATAACTAGGCATGGACGGGCCAGGAACCCGGCGGCGGATCACGAATCGCATTCCCGGCGATTCGCCGGACTGTATAATCCCGCCGCGTAAGACAGACCTGGATTCGGGCCTCGATTTGATTAACGCTACTTTTCGGCAGTAGTGGATCGGACGCTTGGGAGGAACTGACATGCTGAAAGAATTCAAAGAATTCGCGATGCGCGGGAACGTGCTCGACATGGCGGTGGGCATCATTATCGGCGCGGCGTTCGGAAAAATCGTCACATCGTTCGTCAGTGACATTCTGATGCCGCCCTTCGGCTTGCTGGTGGGCAAAACCGATTTTTCAGGATTGTTCCTGAATCTTTCGGGCAAGGCCTATGCCACGCTGGCGGAGGCCAAGTCGGCAGGCGCGGCCACTTTGAACTATGGATCGTTTCTGAATACCGTGGTCGACTTCCTGATCGTCGCACTCGCCATTTTCCTGCTGGTGCAGCAGGTGAACCGGATGTCCAAAAAGCCCGCTGCTCCAGCCGCGGCTCCCGCCACAAAGGAATGTCCCTATTGCATTTCGACGATTCCGATCCAGGCTGTGCGTTGCGCGCATTGCACGTCCGAACTGCGCGCCGCCTAGAGCCAGAGTTTGGCTCACCCATAGTGTAAACGAAGAAGCCGCCACTAGTGAATGCAGCGGCTTTTGGTAGCTTCTCCAGCACGGCCAGATTCTTCTTGTCACGTGTGATATCCAGACGGGTACCGGACACGCCGCGGGACCTGGAACCGCTTGGAACTTGAGACAGGTGAGATATACTCGCCGCCAATTCGCGGGACCGGAACGCTGATCGATCTCGGGAACCGGGCGAGCCAATCCGCAACTCAGCAGCGTTGACGGGGGGAAGGATGAATCCACGAATTGCGGGCGTTCTTTTTGTACTCACTTTGATCGCGGGCTCACAGTTCTTCCGATTGCAGGCGCAGTCCTTCGCGCCGCAAAGCGTCGCTGCTACAAGCGCAAGAGTCGCAAGACCGCCTGTTGTCTCGCGGAACGGAGCACTCACGCTACAAGCCGACCTGGCTAGCACCCGCGAGATCGAATTCTCCTGGGCTGGGAATCCGGCCGGTGAATGCCGCCTGGAGCGAAAAACGGGGCCGCCACCGGACAAATGGCCCACGGTGGCGACGTCCTCGAATGGCAAGGCTAGCGATTCGAAAATTGCGGCGTATAGCACCTACGTTTATCGCCTGACCTGCGGAATGAAAACCTCCAATGAAGTTACCGTCGGGCCGCCACCGGGCGGATTCCACACCATCGCTCCGCGGCCGGAGAATCATCCCGATACGGCGCTCGGCAGATTCATCAGCCCCGTGCTGGATTCCAACGGCGATCCGGCCGTGGCCTATGTCTACAACGATCCCAACGGGGACGGAAAAGGCGACGACACGCAACTGATGTTCGTATCGTGGGATCGCGCCGCCTACCGCTGGAAGGAACCCGTGGTCGTCGCCACCGTGGGGAATTTCGATCCGCGGCCTCCCGCGCCCTGCCTGTCTCTAACACGGGACGCACAGACCGGCACATACGGCGCCGCTTGGGTTGATCCTGGCGACAACAAAACCGTCCACATGGCGCTTTCCCATGATGACGGCGCCACATGGGCGGTGAAGACGGCGTTTAACAATGCCCAGACGTCTGCCGGACCCAATCTGGCCTTCTTTGGCGGCAGGGCCTACCTCACGCTGGAGCAGGACAAGACAATGAAAGTCATCTACACATCGGGCGGGATCGACGAGGATCCGTACCAATGGAGGGGTGGTTTCGCTCCCATGCTCCCCGGAAACAGTGTGGTATCGAGAGCAACATCTCTTGCGCTGGATGACACGGGCGTCCCGGCTCTGGCCTACTGGCAAAAAGTGAACAACGGCAACCTGTGGACACTTACATTCTGGCGCCCGGGCACTGGTTCACCAATTAAGGTAGCCGACACCGGCACATCAACCTACCCGCCCGACGGCGTGATCCTGGCGTTCGCCGGCTCGCAACCCCGCATCATGCTCGACGCGCGCATCGACCGCACGCAGATCAGCTCCCACTATTCGGTGTTCTCCAACGATGGCGGAACCACCTGGAGCCAACCCTTGCCCGTACCCGACGACGGAAACGAGCACATGGCCGGCTACATGTCGTTCGCCGTCTCGAAGGACGGCCACGCGGCATTTGCAGGCGACGTCGTGGGCGGCAATACCGGCGGCATGAAATGTTCCTGGCCAAAGCTCGCCCGATCCAAGGACCTCACTGAGTGGACCACGTGTGCGCCCCAAGGTGCGCAGTACCCGATGGTTCGCACCATTTGGGGAAGCGTGATCTACTCTCCAAGCGGACTTCTCTACCTGCTCTTCCAGAATCGCCATACCAATCCGCAGCAAGGCTTGCCCGCCGGGCTGCTCATCTGGGGCGGCCAGTAGCAAACCGGTGTTATTTGGCGCCGAAAAGCCGGCCGGTGAGATCGCCCGGTGAAACGCTTAGGGCCAGCAGGAAATCTCTATCGAAGGAAACGTCCCAGGCCTCGACATGGATTTTTAAAACTTCAGGAGTAAGGACTACTACGGGTGGGAGGCGCGATAGGTCTTAATTTCGTCCAGGTGCTGTTTCAAGCGTTGCAGGACATCCTGTTCGAGCCCGGAATCAATTTCCCTTTCCACTTCCGACAGGGCGAAATGAACGATGTCATGATGGTGCAGTTCCGCGCCGCCCAATTTATCGCCAAATTCGAGCCAAAGTTTGTGCAGCAGATCGATTTCCTTGGGCGTGAGGCGCGGCGCGTGCGGACCCAGGTAGAAAATCTGCTCTTCGCCGGTCGGCGCAAAAATCTCCAGGGTCAACTGCGGCCGGGGCTCCGGCAAACGCTCCCAGTTGAGGCCAATCTTGCGGGCCTGTTCCTCGATCGGCAGCTTCGAAGAGCTTCCCGCGACAACGGCGGAAGACTCCAGGTTGACCGCGGCGCGCAGAATTCCATCCCACAGATCGTTGGTGGAGGCCACGGCCAGGCGGATCGGTTTCCCTTCTTTTTCCGCCATGGCCAGCACGCGAGTAAAGAGCAGTTGTTCGATGGTGCTGAAAAGCTGGTCGGGCGTCAGGTCGTATTCGCCGGAGGCGGAACGCCGCAACAGGCGCATGTGCAGCACCACAATGTCCTGCTGTTCCGTTTTCACGCGCCGCAGCACTTGCTCCAAATGGTACAGCGCGTAATAGTTGCTCACCGGCACCAGAATGTTTCCCGGCCGGCAGCGCACCGTTTGCGGCGAAAGGTCCGCTTCCTGCTCCAGGTTGAACTGATCCAGTTCCACGTGCGGCCCGCTCGCTTTTCGGCGGACCATATATTCGGAAGCTTCGAACACGATGAAAAGTGTGACCGTGAACGTAACCCCGGCGATGGTGGCATCCGGCTTCGTGAACAGATTGATGAAGGCCATCCCGAACAAAACCAGGGTAATCAGGCCAAGACCCACCGGAATTTCTCTTCCGGCGACGGTGAAATTGAGCGGGACGCGATACTCCCGGTCCTGGGGATGGGTATAGCGCAGCACCAGAACCGCCGCGCCCTTCAGCGCGAAGCTCCAAATCACCCCGAACGCGTAAAGGTTTCCCAGAAACGTCACGTCGCCGCGGCTGATCAGGATGGTGAGGAGCTGAAGCCCCACGACCATGTTGATGATCCGGTGGGAAGTGCCAAAGCGCGGATGCGGATGGCGGAACCAGTCGGTCAGCACGCCATCTTCGGACACGCGGTTGAGCACGCCGTTCGACCCTACAATCGCCGTGTTCACCGCGCCCGAGAGAATCAGGGTGCCCACCACCACCACGAACACGTGGAAGGCCAGCCGCATCCAGAACGGCCCCACCAGATGCATCGAAAGCCCGCCGATCAAGTTGTCGAAGAAGTGCGGCCGCACGCTATCCGGAATAATCATCACGGCGAAGAAAGAAACCATGGATGTGAAGATCAGGCTGTAGACGAAAATGATCAGCCCGGTCTTCTTCAGATTCGGCAGCTTGGGATGCTCGATTTCGCGGTACACCTGCGCGAGCGATTCTTCGCCGCTCATGGCCAGCACCGAATGGCCCAGGCCGACGAAAATGGCGATCAGCGTCACCGTCTGCGGCAAGCGGCTGCCGGCAAGCCAGCCCAGCGCATTCTTGGTGAAGTGCATGTTGCTCAAGAACGGAGCGGGCGGCAATTGGCCTCCGCGAACCCACAGGGTGTAACCGCACCAGGCGATCAGCATCACCACCATCACCGTGGTGAACTGCATGATGCGCAAGGCCTTCTCACTCGACTCCGGAATCCCTTTGATATTCTGGCGCCAGAAGTAGATGGTCACGGCCACGGCAAACCACATGGCGGCCGTATTCACATCCAGATGGAGATCGAGGTGAAAGTAGGTGAACAACTCGTTGAGAACGCCGACCAGGTATAGCCCGGCCGCCACCGCGCTGATGGGGCCCGTCAGCACGTAATCGAACATCAACGCGGATACGGACACCTTCGCCAGCGTTCCGCCCAGCGCCTCCTTCACCACGCGGTACACGCCGCCGCGAACGAACATCGCGCAGCTTTCCACATAGATGGCCCGTACCGCGTAGGAAAACAACATGATCCCCAGAATGAACCAGGGAGCGGACTTGCCCAGGGCGTCCTCGGCAATGCCGCCCGCGTAATAGGCCGAGGAAGCCAGGTCGTTCAGCACGATCGCCGCCGCGCGCCAGAACGAGATGAAACTGAGCATCGCCGTGGTGGCGATCAAGACCTGTACGCCCGGTCGCACAGTGCTTTGCGATGGAGTCGGACCCTTGGGAGTAGATGACATGGCTTAGGAGGTGCGGGGAAGAACTATACGATTAATCGAAAGGAAAGAAAAGTCTGGAGAGCAACAACGATGCGCGAGTGGATACGGCGGTCACCCGCGAAATTCGCGGGCGCAATCTTCGCAGGGGCAAATTTCGCGTAAATGCTCGAAGCTGAAAATCCCGGCGGTATGGCCGTCGGAGAAATTGATTTGGACGGCATAGCTGCCGACGGCGGACGCGGAACGGGCCGTTACTTTGGGTTTGTACATCGGCAAAAGCGCCGACGAGAGAGTGCCGGAAAGAGGGCCCGCGGGGGCTCCGCCCGTCCGGCTGGATTTTTTCGCGCGTTCATCGTTGCACAACGCGCAGGGGCAATGATCGCGCAGGTAGGGAAAATCGTAGTGGCTGGCGTGGCCATCGGACCACGTGACGTCCACACCCGTGCCCGTCGAGACGTTCACCTTGATCTCGATCGGTTTTTTTCGCGTGTCCAGCGGAATGGGCATTGGTATTTATTTCAGGCCTGTGGCGGCCATCCGGACACCGACGGGAAATTGCGCCAGCCGCCCGTGCGCCAGATTAATGCGCCGGCCGGCCAGGCTGCCGATGGAAGCGGCGTGCGTCACCATCAGGATGGTGTGGCCTTCGGCGTGCAACTGCCGGAAAAGATCGAGCACGATTTCCTCGTTGGCCTCATCCAGATTTCCCGTGGGCTCATCGGCCAGCAGCAGCTTGGGATGATTGATCAGCGAGCGAGCCACAGCCACTCGTTGCTGCTCCCCGCCGGAAAGTTGCGAAGGCAAATGCTCGAGCCGGTCTCCCAGGCCCACGCGGCGGAGCGCCTCGCTGGCTTCTCCTTCGTCGGTGGTGCTGTGAAAATACTGGGCCAGCATCACGTTTTCGACGGCGCTCAAATACGGCACCAGGTGGAATTGCTGAAAGATGAATCCGATTTTATCCGCGCGAAAACGAGTGAGGCCCTTTTCGTCGAGATGGGCAACGTCCGTGCCGTCGACCACCGCCCGGCCGGAAGTGGGAGTGTCGAGCCCGCCCAGAATATTGATGAGCGTGGTCTTGCCCGAGCCCGAGGGACCCATGATCGCGATCCATTCGCCGGACTCCACCTGCAGGCTCACGCCATCGAGAGCGCGAACGTTGCCGTATTGTTTGGTCAGGTTCTCGACTTCCACAACGGGCGCCATTATTCTCCTCGCAAAATGATTGCCGGACGCACCCTGCCGAGCAGGCGCAGCGGCAGCGCGCCGGCCAGGGCGATGCCGATCATCAAGGCCACGGTGATCGGAAGCACTTCCAGGCGCGGCGTGATCGCCGCGCCGAATACGCGCTGGCCGATCCAGCGGGAAAGTCCGATGCCGATCAAGTAACCGATCAGGCCGCCGGCCGCGCCCAATACGCTCACTTCGGAAAGGAAGAGCGCGACGATCCGGTCGATCGATCCACCGAGCGCTTTCATCATGCCCACGTCTTTGCGGCGCTCCATGGCAAGGGCGGTCATGGTGGCAAGAACGCACAAGGCCGTCAACACCAGAATCAAAACCACCATG
>JBGPTK010000047.1:0-19800 GCA_041490605.1 Terriglobia bacterium
CATTTTCCCCCGGGGAAAACATGCCAGCGACCCCGCATATGCGGGGTGGTTTTCGCTGAACGGCAACGGCGAGATGACCGGAACTACCTGGGTGGAAGAATCCGGATTTCTTTATGGGCCGGTGATGATCACGAATACGCATAGCGTGGGCGTGGTGCGCGACACCGTGATCGCCTGGCAATTTGAGCACGGGCCGCCCGCGCCGGCGGAGGATTGGTGGTCGCTACCCGTGGTGGCGGAAACGTGGGACGGATATTTGAACGATATAAACGGATTTCATGTGAAGCCGGAGCATGTGGTGGCAGCGATCCAAAACGCACATTCCGGGCCGGTGGAAGAAGGCAACGTTGGCGGCGGCACGGGAATGGTTTGCAACGAATTCAAAGGTGGAGTGGGGACTTCTTCGCGGAGGCTGGAGGAAAAAGAGGGCGGCTACACGGTGGGAGTGGAAGTGCAGTGCAATTACGGATTGCGGAGGCTTTTGCGGATCGCGGGTGTTCCGGTGGGAGTGGAAATTCCGAAGGATTCCGCGTCGAAGCTGGAGAGGATGGATGACGTAGGCTCGATCATCGTGGTGGTGGCGACGGATGCGCCGCTCTTGCCGCATCAATTGAAACGGCTGGCGCGGCGCGTGCCGCTTGGATTGGGACGGCTGGGAAGCATTTCAGGAAACGGTTCGGGCGATATTTTTATCGCGTTTTCGACCGCGAATCCGGGAGCGGGAAGTTCCGCGAACAATGTGGCCGTGACCATGTTGCCGAATGACAAGATCGGGCCGCTCTTCGAAGCGACAGTAGAAGCCACGGAAGAAGCGGTGGTGAACGCGATGGTGGCGGCAGAGACGATGACGGGAATTGACAATCATACGGTGGCCGCGCTGCCGCATGAGCGGCTGCGCGAAGTGCTGAAGCGGCACAACCGGCTGGTGGAGACGAAGCAGGCTGTGAACGGTTCAGCCGGGAAGGAATAAATCGCGCAGCAAAGACAGGCAGAAGATCAATTCCACCTGAATTTTGGAAAGAACCGCACCCATTCGCTTCCGTTTCGAAACACTCGCATGCAGTACTCGTAGGAGTTTTGGTACTCAGAGGACTATCAAAATCTCCAACCGTTCTGCAAAGCATTGGTTTCAGCTTGACAGGACAATGACCGGCCAGCGACAATGCGCAGCGTCTTAGGTCGCAGCGCGGACGAATCGAACGAAGCGCACACGTCAATCCAGCTTCTGCTCGAACCCAGCCCGGTCGCGCTCACCAGATGGAATCTCTCCCCGCGTCGAGGAGATGATCGAGGGCTCATAGCGATTTTCCAACAGAGTTTCAGACAACCGCAGCGACACAGGAGGAAATAACCGTGCAAAGAATTCGCTCGATTTTCTTGGTTTTGGGTTTGCTAGTGTTTTGCGCGTCCGCTTTCGCGCAGCAGGTTCCCGCGACGATATACGTCACAGACGGCACTGGCGGGCACATTTACAGCTTCGCGCCGCCTGCAACCGCGGCCACATTGCTCACTTCGTTCCCGGGCAAGACGCTGGAAGGGATTGTGTATGGGCCGGATCAAAAGCTGTATGTTTGCGATCCAAGCCACGGACTGATCTTCCGAGTTGACCCCTCTATTCCCGCAACACACATCACGGTATTTCAGTCGATCGCCGGTGGTCTACAAAAGCCGCAATGCGGGCGGTTCAGCTCCACCGGGGATTTTTACGTCACCGATGAATTCGCGGGATCGGGAGTCTACAAGTTTTCCGCCGCGAGCCTGGCAGGCAGTTTGCCAACCGTGCCAGTGAATGTGCTGGGTAGCGGCCAACTGGGAGCCACGTTTGGCGGCGATGCAGATTTGACCCAATCGAACACGGGAGATCTGCTGGCAGTGGACTCGACGAACGGCAAGCTGTTTCTTTCGCCCGCGCCTGCCTATGCCCTGGCATCGGCAATTGTCACGAGCCTGGACCATGCCACGGGAATCGCGCGGAGCAGCACTGGCGACATTTTTATCGCACAAAAAGGCGCGGTGAATAAGATCTCGCGGTACAGCTCGACGGGAACGTTTATCAGCTATTGCGGAACTTTCACGGGCGGCAACCAGCCGTTTTTCATTAAGTTCTCCGCTGACGATACCCTCTATGTCACGACCTCCAAATTTGATTCGGATGATCACATCGATCCTTACAACACCGGCAAGATTTGGAAAGTGAATATAAGCTCATGCGCAAGCACCCCTGCGTCTTTTGCTTCGATGCCTCCTCCCACGGGTCAGCCCCACGACGAGCCACTCGCTGCCATCGGCATTGCCTTGACGCCGACAACCACTGTGACGAAGACCGCTGCGGTTCCTTCTTCGAAGGTGTTCAACTTTGGATTTACTTCGATGCAGATCAATGCCACGGGAAGCTGCACGGTGTCTGTAAATGCCACGCAAACCCCGCTGACGGCGCTGAATACGCTGTTGGCCACAGTTACCTCCGGTTTGCCAACTGGGGCGACGCAGATTCCGTATCTGGGCGAAGCTGGATTCGGAACACTCTTCTCGGTGACGGCTTCCCCCACGGGAGCGTGCCCCACACCGACATCCGCTCTCATCGGAGCATTCATTGATCCGGGCAGCTTCTCGAACCCGCGGTTGATTCAGTGCGACAGCGGAACTTGCGTGGTGGATACCACCACGGGCATCTACCCGCTGGGCGGGCCGATTCCCGGAGATGGCACCGTGGGCGGCGGGGTACCGCACTTCTCTCAATTCTTCCTGGTGAATGCGGGGGTGCTGACTTCGGCTGCCGGTGGAAATTCGCCAGCGACTTTCTGCGGTTTCAATTTCCCGCTGAACACCACGCAGGACCCAGCGCAGGCGCGGTTGTTCGATGACGACGATCTGATCCTGGTTTCGTTCCGGCTGGCGAAGACCGGTGGTAATTGCACGTGGGGTCCGTTTGTGGACAACGCGCAAGTGCTGGTATCGCTTGCGCAGATTGCTCCTACCTTTATTCCGATCACCGATCCGAACGTTGTGGTGACACCCAATATCAATGGCGCCCTGATTTTGCACACGTATTTCGGGCTCCTGAAGTTGCATGGACTGCCGCTGGGAACTTACGGCTTGTCGCTGGTGTTCACGACCAACAACTCTCCGGTGGTTACGACGCTCTTCAAGGTCGTGCCCCCAGGAACCCCCGGCTCGTTCTAAGCAGGGGCGTTCTGCTCGGCGGCCGGCGAGTGGATGTTGGGAAACTGCTTCTGGGAGCCGGATCTGAAAAGATCCGGCTCTTTTTTTTGCGAGGATTACTTTGTGGGTGGGCCGGCGGGATTTTCCGCGATCTGTTTCAGGTCGGCGCGCTTCAACAGGGCATCGCTCTTCGATTCCTGGCGCATTTCTTGCAACAGCTTTGAGGCATCCAGGAAGCGGCGGACCGCTTCCGCCTGGTTGCCCGAAGCGCGCAGCGTGACTCCCAGAAGATAATCGCACTTGGCGAGAAGCGCCTTCAAGCCGAGGCTCTCGCTCTTGCGCGCCGCCGATTCCAGCTCCTGCCGGGCCGCCGCGTAATTCCTCGAATTCAGCAGGGCCTCACCCAAATAGAGCGAGCTCTCCGCCGAGGCATATTTGAACCGGGCGGCATCGGCGTCCTGGACAAGTTTTTTCAGAGCCGCGATGGCTTCCGCATTGCGGCCTTCTTTTACCGCCAGGCGGGCCAATGCCAGCCGGGAGATGAGCATGCGATCGCGGTCCGATGTTCGCTGCGCTAGCAGCAAGGATTGCTCGTAGACGGGGCGGGCGGCCTTGAAATCGCCGGCGTAGAAATAACTGTCTCCCTGGCTATCGAGGAGTTTCGCCAGGACGGGATCGGCCTTGAGGTCGCGAGCCAGCTTGACGGCTTCTCCGAGATTTTTTCGTCCCTCATCGCTGTTGCCGACCTGGCTGAGGGCGGCACCGTAACCGCCTTGGATTTCCGCCATCCAGCCCGATTGATCTTGAAGCTGCTGAAAGGCCTTGAGGGCGTCCTGAGCGGAGGCGAGTGCAGCGCCAAAGCGTCCTTGATACGCGAAGAGCGTACCCATATTGGAGGAAATAATGGCGGCGAGGCGCGAATCACCGGCGTTGCGCGCCAAATCGAGCGCGTGGAGATAATATCCGAGGGCCTGGTCATACTGGCCGAGCTTGGCGCTGGTTTCGGCGAGATTCTGCTGGGTCTCGGCGATGGGGCCGGGAATTTTTGCTTTCTCGCGGAGCTGGAGTGCCTGCTGGTAATAAGTGAGGGCGTCGTCGTACTGGCCCCTGTCGGTGTAGATCGCTCCAATATTATTGAGGCACTGGGCCTGGCTATTTTCGTTCCCGGTTTCCTGCTGAATCTGCAGGGATTGTTTGGTGGTCTTCAGAGCGTCATCGTAATGGCCGAGATTTTTCTGCAGCCAGCCGAGGTCCATCAGCACGATGCCCTGGCCGGCCTTATCGCCGATTTCTACCTCGACCTTGAGCGCTTCTTGATAGTCTTTCTGAGCCGCGTCGAGTTTTCCCTGGGACTCCTCGGTGACCGCGATTTCAGACAAACTGGCGGCCACGCCGCGTTTGTCGCCGATCTGGCGCTTGATCACCAGTGACTGCTGGTAATTCTGCAGGGCGTCCTCCGGCCGGTTCAGCAGGCGGTAGGCAATGCCGAGGGCCTGGAGAACCGTGGCTTTGCCCATCTGGTTATTCAGCTCGATGGAGAGACTGAGGGCGCGGTTCAGGGAATCGAGCGAGCCCTGGGCGTTGCCGCGTTCGATTTCCACGCGGCCGGTGGCGAGCTGAGCGTCGACAAACTTCGGGTCGACGGCCAGCACCTTGGCGTAGTAATCGTGAGCCTTATCGAACGCGCCCTTATCTTCATAGAGTTTGGCGAGATTGAAATTCACCTGGGGATCATTGGGAGAAAGCTGGAGCAAGTTTTCGTAGGCTTCGATGGCTTTGTCGTAGTTGTTTTGGAGCTGGGCGTTGCTGGCGACAATTTGAAATCGCTCCTGGGGCGGGAGGCTGCCGCTCAGGTCAACCGCTTTGGCTGAGTTTTTTTCGGCGTCTTTGTCGTAGCCCAGCTTGGAGTAGGTCTGGGCCATTTCCGAAAAGGCCAGGGCGAAATTGGGGTCCGCCTCCGTGGCGGACTGGAGTTTCTTGAGGGCATCGAGATAATTCCCCTGACGATTGAGCTCGAGTCCTTCGGAGTAATTCCGGACCGCATCCACGTTCTTCGAGGAGATTGCAAACGATTTGGGGCGAGCCGCCGTGAAGACGCCGGAAGTTTCCGAGAGATTTTTCTGGATGGCCTGGGCGAGATTGTCGACGATTCCCGTCAGATCTTGTTGACTGGGAGCTTCCGCCTTGATCGAATAGCTCCGCTGATGGGAAATATCCTGCAGCGTGGCCTCGACCTGAATCCGGTCGCCGACCTTCACAAATTGGCCGGAGACCATGGTGTGCGCGTTGGTGAACTGAGAAATGCGGCTGATCATGGCCGGGTCAATGTCGGAATTCGGGGTGATTCGCAGATCGCGCAGGACGTCGTGGAGGCGATTGGGAGAAACCATGGCGAAATCGGGCGATTGGCGGAGGTCGGAGCGCAGCATTTCCGCCAGGCCCGGCCCGAGCCAATCGAGCGAGGCGTCGCCCGAGGCATTGTGGAACGGCAGGATCGCCAGGGAAATCGCGGCGCCCGGCGCGCCCTTTCCGCCACCGGGGAAAATCTTCCCCCGGAAGACCACGCCGATGGAAATCAGCAACAGTGCGGCCACGCTTCCGGCGATCAGTTTCCAATAACGCTGCAGCCCTGCTGCTGGGGGCGCCATCTCCGTACCTGTGGAACCGGTCGGGGAGGCCGAACCCGCTGCCGCAAGAGGGACCGGGCGAAGACGTGTTCCCGTGCGCGCATCATGTCCCAGGTCGTCGAGAATCTCTTCCGCGTGCGAATAGCGGGCGTCCGGATCGATCTCCAGGCACTTCATCACCACGTCGCTGATCCCCTGCGGGATTGTGGAATCCAGCTCGATGGGAGGCCGCGCGCGCTCCTGTGTGCGTTTCAGGAGAGTGGCCAGGGCGGTATCGGCTTGATGCGGAGTCTTGCCGGTGAGCAGTTCGTAGAAAATGATGCCGAGCGTGAAAAGGTCGGAACGGGCGTCCACCTGCTGGCCCCTGGCCTGTTCGGGTGACATATATTCGGGCGTGCCGATCAGCGCGCCGGTCTGAGTCATGCCGGGCATTTCCGCGGAGCGGGCGATGCCAAAATCCATCACCGTCACGCGGCCGTTCCCGTCGAGCATGATGTTCTGCGGCTTCAGGTCGCGATGGACCACGCCCTCGGCGTGAGCGGCATCGAGCGCGCGGCAGACCTGCCCGATAATTTTCACTGCATCGGGGGGCGGAAGTTTTCCCTTCTCCTTGAGCAGAGACTTCAAGTCGCGGCCTTCGATGAAGTCCATGGTGATGAACTTCACACCGTCCGCTTCCCCGAGATCAAAAAGCCGGATGACGTTTTTGTGGGTCACCTGGCGGGCCAGGATCAACTCCTGCTTGAAGCGGGCCAGAATTTCGGGGCGGCTGGCGAGATCGGGACGGATGACCTTGAGGGCGATCAGGCGATCCACTGCGTTGTCGCGAACTTTGTACACCGCGCCCATGCCGCCTTCGCCGAGCAGTTGAAGCACTTCATAGCGGTTGCCGATGATGTTGCCGGCCTCGAAGGTAACAAATGGGGAGCGATAGACTCCGGTGGATGCAGCCGTTGTTCCAGCGGACCAACCGCTGGCTGCTCCGGCGGTTCTGGTGCTGCTCAGCGTCTCGTCGTTCGAGGAATCATGAGTGGGAGCGGCGGGAGTCATGCCAGTCTTTTCGCCGGCAGGGGCGCGGGCGGTGACACCGGTGGTTACCGAGAGGGGCAGGATGGTCGTGCATTTCCGGCAAGTTTTCTCTTCCGCCGGATTTTCCGTACCACACTGCGGACAGAACATGCGCGATGCCCTCGATGTACCTATGGAGCCAACTACATTAGGTCGGAGACCTTAGTAAATCAAGCACAACTGAAGCAGTAAGCGCCGTGAGAATGACGCCGGGACGGCGCGAAACACGAGTTAAGAAGTTTCTAAAGATCCCGGGCTTCGGCTTCGAGCTGCCATCCCGATTACCACAGGCACCAGGCCTTTTTAATCCGGGCGAGATGTGTTATTCGATTCGTGAAGGACAAACGAATGCGAGCAGTCTGGATACGGATCGCCGGGGAAGCCACCCGGTGAAAACCCCGCCGCCTCAGGTCTCGATGGACGACTCCCTCCGCAAGCGGCCGTCAACCATTGAATTGTCACGACCCAGGCGAAGAAAATGGAAGTATGCATCCGGTTTGCTAGCTGCGCTCTTGTTTGGCCTGTTTTTCTGGCCGCCGGCAGATGCCGCGCCACCGCCCGCGGCAGATGGCGTAGTTTCTGTCCAATGCACAGACGAATCCGGCATCAGTCTGGGCCAGGTGAAACTGGAGTTGGTGCGATCCCCTGGCGCGATGGTCGAGACGATCCTTACAGACTCGACCGGACGAGCCGAATTCCGGCATGTGACGGGGGGCAATTATTTTGTCCGGGCGACGAAGGATGGTTTCGCACCAGCCCAGATTGAAGTGAACGTGCGCCCCAACCAGGCATCCTTCCCTGCTCGAATCCAAATGAAGGCGGAAGGAAAACCAAACGATCCGAGAGCCAAGATTTCGGTTCGCGAATTATCAATTCCGGGGAAGGCGCACGACGAATTCTTGAAGGGCGTCGAATTTCTAAAGGGGAAAAACGACCCGCAGCGCAGCATCGAGCACTTTCAGAGAGCGATCCACGATTTTCCGGATTATTACGAAGCCTATTTTCTGCTGGGGATGGCGCAAGTGGCGACCAATTCTTCCGAAGACGCCATTGGGTCCCTGCGCAAAGCGATTGGGCTGAAGGCGTCGTTTCTCGAACCTTACTATCCGCTCGGGGTGCTGCTCGAAACGAAAAAGGATTACGACGGAGCGGAACACGTGTTGCAGGCGGCGTTCGAGCAGGATCCGAAGGGATGGCGCTGGCCATTTGAAATGGCACGTTGTCTTGCGAGCACCAAACAGTGGAAGCAGGCGCTCGAATACGGCCAGAAGGCGCATGCGCTGCCCGATGCGCCCACCAAAGTCCACCTGCTGCTCGCCGATCTCTACTCGAATACGGGGGACCCGGTAAAAGCGGTGGCAGAACTCGAAGAGTTCGAGAAACTCGATCCACAGAGCCCGTACATATCGCGCGTGGAACAAGCGTTGCCGCAATTGCGCGAACGCGCCGCCCAGATCACTGCCGGCCCGGCACGCAACTAGAAAACTACAATGCCCGCTTCCCGGCCTCCGCTGCCAAATCAAAATATGAAATCAAGTTTCAGGTTTGGCCCGTGCGATTGACGGACTATAATGCGCCGCGCGGGTTTCCGGGTGAAAACTTGCCCTGCGCTGCCGTTAAATAGATTTAGAGCCGAGCGGATTTCAACGGGGACTCGAATTCACAGGGGGATAAAATTGATGCGGCGATTTGTGGCTGTGATGGCGATTTGTCTTATTAGCATTCCGGCATTTGCGTTGCCGGCCGACTCGATGCAAGGCCTGGCCGGATACTCGCGGGATGCCGCGAAGGCGGAGCGCGATTGGGAAGCGAAATTCCAGGCGATTCCTCAACCGGACATCGAACGCGAAACGATGAAGCGGCTCGCCGCGCGCCCGCACCATGTGGGCTCGCCCTACGATAAAGAAAATGCGGAATGGATTCTCTCGCAATACAAGGCATGGGGATTTGACGCGCATATCGAAGAATTCGAGGTCCTATTTCCGACGCCGAAGGCGCGCGCCGTGGAATTGCTGGAGCCAACGAAATTCACGGCCAAACTGCAGGAGCCGGCGCTGGCGGTGGACCCGACTTCCAACCAGCAGACGGAGCAGCTTCCGACGTACAACGCGTACTCGATCGATGGAGACGTGACGGCGCCGCTGGTCTACGTGAACTACGGCATTCCGGAGGATTACGAGCGGCTCGATCGTATGGGAATCTCGGTGAAAGGGGCCATCGTCATCGCGCGTTACTACCATTCCTGGCGCGGCATCAAGCCAAAGGTTGCCGCGGAGCACGGCGCGATCGGTTGCTTGATTTATTCCGACCCGCACGAAGACGGGTATTTTGAAGGCGACGTCTTTCCTGCCGGCGCGTATCGCCCCGTGGATGGCGTGCAGCGCGGCAGCGTCGCGGATAATCCCATTTTTCCCGGCGATCCGTTGACACCGGGCGTGGGGGCGACGAAGGATGCGAAAAGGCTGGCCATCAAGGATTCGCCGGTGATCACGAAGATTCCGGTGCTGCCGATTTCGTACGGCGACGCGCAGCCGCTGCTGGCGGCACTCACGGGGCCAATCGTGCCGGAGGCTTGGCGCGGCTCGCTGGCGCTGCCCTATCACGTGGGGCCGGGGCCGGCGAAAGTGCATCTGAAGGTGCAATCGAATTGGGATCTGAAGACCATTTACGATGTGATCGCCAAGATTCCGGGTTCGGAATATCCGGGACAGTGGATTATCCGCGGCAACCATCACGATGCCTGGGTGAATGGCGCGGAAGATCCGATTTCGGGGCAGGTTGCCCTGCTGGAAGAAGCACGGGGCCTGGGCGAGTTGATGAAGCAAGGATGGAAACCGAAGCGGACGATTATTTATTGTTCCTGGGACGCGGAGGAACCGGGATTGCTCGGATCAACGGAATGGGTGGAGACGCACGGCGATGAACTGCGGCAACATGCGGCGGTGTACATCAATACGGATGGAAATGGCCGGGGATTCCTGAGCATGGAGGGGTCGCATTCACTCGAACGATTTATCGACGGAGTGGCGCGAGATGTACAGGACCCGGAAACGAAGATGACGGCGTGGAAACGCGATCAATTGAATGAGATTTCGAAAGCGCATACCGCGGAGGAGAGGAAGGAGATTCGCGAGCGGGCCGACTTGCGAATCGGGGCCTTGGGCTCGGGATCGGACTGGGCGGCGTTTCTGGATCACGAAGGAATCGCCTCGCTGGATATCAGTTTTGGCGGCGAGAGCGGCGGCGGGATCTACCATTCCATTTACGACGACTTTTATTGGTACACTCATTTTTCGGACACGGACTTTGTATACGGGCGCGCGCTTTCGCAGGCCGGCGGCACGGCGGTGATGCGAATGGCGGATGCCGAGCTGTTGCCATATAACTTCACCGATTTTGCGGATACGATTCACAAATACGTGCACGAGATCGAAAAACTTCTGAAGGACAAGCAAGAATCGGTTCGGGAACAAAATCGGGAACTTGAGGAAGGAGTCTTCCAAGCGGCAGCCGATCCGCGGAAGACGTTTGTGCCGCCGGCGAAGGAAGAGGCGCCGCCGCACCTGAATTTTGCGCCGCTCGAGAATGCCGCGGACGCACTGACGCAGAGCGCGGAACATTACGACCGGGCGCTTGGACAAACGCAGAAGGATGGCGCCTGGACGATTTCGCAGGCTTCGCTCAATTCCGTGAACGAGAAACTGGTGATGAGCGAGCGGAAGTTGACGAGTCCGGAAGGATTACCACGGCGCCCGTGGTATCAGCACATGATTTACGCGCCGGGAGCGTATACCGGCTACGGGGTGAAAACGATTCCGGGAGTCCGCGAGGCCATCGAGCAGAAGAGATGGAAAGAAGCGGACGAGGAGATTATCCGCGCCGGGAGCGTGCTGCAGGCCGAGGCGGCGTTGATCGAATCCGCCGCGGTGGATTTGGAAAAGAACAAGCAGTGACAATTCGTCAGCGGCTCGAAGTGCGATTCTAGAGTTGAGGAGTAAGATGGGTGTTGGGCGGTTCGCCATCCGGCCGCGATGGGAGCAGGCAGGCCGTCCAACCCGTCCATAGGACCGGGCTGGAGAAAGTATCGATGCGATTGCGAATCAATTTGATATTAGCTGCGCTTTTGGCCGCATCGGCTCTGGTGTGCGGCAATGCCGGCGCGCAGAATTCGAAAGCCACCTGGGACAAGAATTTCAATTTCGGCGAGCATACGCACTATGCGTGGAAGAAAAATCACCTGGTGCTCGCGCAAAGTCCGGACGATCTGGTGTTGTTGGACAAGGCGATCATGCAATCCGTGAATCAGAAATTGAAGCCGGAAGGATTTACGGAGGACGAGGAAAAGCCGGATTTTTTTATTTTCTTCGAAGCCGACACCATGGGAGGAATCAGCGGGGGCGGCGGTCCGGCGGTGAATCCAAACGCGGGGTATTCACGAGCCAAGGTGGGAGGGCTCGCGCCGAGTTCTTCGATTTCAGTGGTCGCCGCTATTTCCTTTCACATGGTGGATGCGCATACCGAGAAGCCAATCTGGGAGTCCTTTTCGAAGAAGAAAATCCGCGACCCGAACAAAGCGGAAGAGAAGCCGGAAATCATCATCGCGGATTTAACCGAAAAAATATTCAAGGATTTTCCGCCGAAGAAGTAGCGGAGCACCGATTCATTCGGCGGGAGTTTTTCCCGGGGATTCCAGCGGGCCTTCCCACTTCACGATTTTCAGATCCAGCACAAAAATCGAATACATGACCGGTACCATCAGCAGGGTGACAAAGGTGGCGACCAGCAAGCCGCCGATTTGGGAGTAGCACAGGGGCTGCCAGAGCGGTCCGCCATGAAGCGCCAGGGGAAAAAGGGCCAGCACCGTGGCGCCAACGGTGATCATCACCGGACGCAAACGGACAATCCCGGCATCCACCAGGGCACGTTCAAGCGGCTCGCCCTTCTCATGCATTTCCTCGATGAAATCGAACAATACAATCACGTGGCTGACGATCACTCCGATCAAGCTGGCGATGCCCAGGAAGGCCATGAATCCGAACGGTGATCCCATGATATAGAGGGCGATCAAGGCCCCCACGACGCCATACGGGACGGCCGCGAAAACCAGGAGCGGCTTGACGGCGTGGTTGAATTGCACGACGAGCGCCAGGAAAATAGCCGCGATGGAAATGGCCATCACGATGCATTCGAAGGCAGAAGCTGGACGTTGGTGAGCGAAATATTGTGAAAACTGAAACTCACATCGGGAATGTAAGTGGATTTGGTGATGCGCCGGTTGAATTCGGCTTGCTCGATCTGGATGCGCGCTTCGCGCAATTCAGGACGGGAAGCCAGAGCCTGCGTTTGCGCCGCCTGGAGGTTGCTTTCTAGCGGCGTGGCGTCCGAAACGGGGCTAACGCGGAAATCGGTGCGAATGTCCCGTCCGAGCAAATCGTTGAGCTGCTCTTTTGGGAAACGATCGAGTCGCTCAAATTCAAATTGTTGTATTCCTCTTGAGCTAATTGGGCTTTCGCCGCGAGGCTGTCCGCCTTTAGAGCCGTGCCCTGCTCGACGTACTGAGTGGTGACGCGGTCGAGTTCCCGATCGCTCTTCAGGTTTTCATCACTGGAGTCGAGCGAGCTCTGAGTCTGCAAAACCTGGTAATAAGCTTGTTTCACCTGAGACGCGACCGTTTGTTGCTGCTGGCGGACTTTTTCGTCGTCCAATTGCTGATTCAATTTCGCCAAATGAACATTCAGATTGATCTTGTAGAGCTGAGAGAGAGGCTGCTTGACCTCCATGATTCCGTAAAAAGAAGGCTTCAGCGCCGTGTGAAAGTTGATGTTTTGATCGGGCACGGGTCCGACACCTGGCAAAGTGCCGAGCGATCCCTTGAGGAATTCAAAATTGATAGGAGTCAGAAGTTGCGCGGCGAGGGCGTAAACGGCGACTTCCGGGAAACGGTAGGTCTTGACCACGCGACTGCGTCTTCATCAATCTGCGCGTTCAATTTCGCGATTTTGATCGTGCGATTGTTTGTAAGGGACAGGCTGACAGCCTGTTCGAGCGTAAGCACTTCCGCTGTGGGGGAGGCGGAAGACGCGGCAGAATCCTGCGCCGCGGCGCCGGCGACGAAGAGGAGCAGGAAACAGGTTAAGAGACAAATGCCCCGCATGAGAGTGCCGCCCCTGCCCTTCATTGTGAACCAGGCTAACGAGACCGGAAGAGGATGAAGGCGGGGAGAATCTATAACCCGGCTCGGCAGTTTGTCAACTGGGTCGAATTGGCGTCCAACCCGGGCCAGGAAATATTTCCTGGCAGAGCGGCCTGAGCACTTACGACGCGGAACTGGGCTGAGTTGGGCCAGGTAGGCACGGGATTCCTCGCCCGCGGGAGCGGGCTTGGAATGACCGCCAGAGGGGATGAAACGTTCGTGATGAGGGACACGCTCCATTGCACTGCCGAACCAGCCGGGGCGAGTAGTACTCATTGTGTTCTGGTAGTCAATGATTGTGAAAACATGGAACTATTGCGGGCAGCGGCTCCGCAACTTTTAATGGAGGAAAGTGTTTCACCAGTTGTACGGCCTCAACGGAGAGCGGGGCTGACGCAGAAGAGTGGCTACCCAAATTCATCGTTGTTGAGAGAGAAGAGGAGGGGTCATGAACATTAAAGGAATCATTCTTGGGAGTGCGGCCCTGATTGCTCTGTGCATGCCCGCGGGGTTTGCACAATCGGCGAGCAGCCAGGGAAGCAGCGCAACACCTGCCGCCAAACCAGAGTCCATCAAGGACCGCAAGCGAAACCAGCAGGACCGGATCGCCAGTGGGGTGCAGAGCGGACAATTAACCGCCGGCGAGACGAAAAAACTGGAGACCAGGGAAGCGGGCCTGAACAAGGAAGAGAGCAATATGCGCAAGGCCGATGATGGGCACCTGACCGCCGCGGATCGCGCCAAGCTGAACCAACAGCAGAATCACCTCTCGAACCAGATCGCCACTGGCAAACACAATGCCAATACGGCACACTACGGCAACAACGAAGTTGGCCAGCGCCGCGAGAATCAGCAGGACCGCATCGCGCAGGGGATCAAGAGCGGCCAACTGACCCCAAGTGAAACAGCGCACATCGAAAAAAACGAACAGGGCATAAACAAGGAAGTCAGCGGAATGCGCCAAGCCAATGGCGGCAAACTGACCCCGGCCGATAAAAAGGCGGTGAATCAGCAGCAAAACAAGGAGTCGAGGCAGATTTATAGCAAGAAACACAACGGCCGGAAGCAAAGCTGAGTCAAGTAAATCAGCCGTTTCATTTGGGGAAGAGCCCTGGCAAGGACGCAAGGGCTCTTTTTTTTGTGTCGATCCTACCTTCTTTAACCTACCAGTAATATTTGCGGCGGCTGAGGAGCCAGGCTCAGTTTACCGGCCAGGTCGAGCACACCTCACGGCCTCCCAAAAAAAAGTTTGGGATTCACGAATCTCAATGGTATTCAATTGGGCGATTTTGTAGACTGGGCAGTCCCCGGAGCGCGTTCGGAATGCCACAGATCTTTCATCGAAGCACAAATACACTCTCCCGGCTGAGCATTTATGGCGCAGCATTCATTGTTATACTACTGGGTTACGTACTCTACGAAATAAGCGCGTCGCCTTATTTGACAGAGGTGAATGTGGCGCGGGACCAGCCCGTGCCGTTCAGCCATAAACATCACGTGGGGGAACTCGGTGTCGATTGCCGTTATTGCCATACTTCGGTGGAAGATTCCTCTTTCGCCGGGCTTCCTCCCACCTCGACGTGCATGACATGCCACTCGCAAATCTGGACCAACAGCCCAATGCTGGAGCCCGTGCGGTCCAGCTACCGGACGGACCGGTCCATCGAATGGATTCGCGTAAATGCGGTGCCGGACTTCGTTTATTTCAACCACAGCATTCACGTCAGTAAGGGCGTCGGTTGCACCACTTGCCACGGGCCGATCGGCGATATGCCGCTGACGTGGCGGGCCAACACGATGCAAATGGAATGGTGCCTGGGCTGCCACCGGGAACCGGAGCTTCAGGTTCGGCCGAGGCAGTCGGTTTTCGACGCCAGTTACAAGCCTCCGGCTAACCAATTGGAAATGGGGCGCAGGCTGGTGAAGGAATATAAGATCCAGAGTTTGACGAATTGCACCACGTGTCACCGGTAATTCGGAAAAGCCTTTTCGAGAATAAATTGACATCATGGCCGATGAGGAAAACCTTGATGATGCAGGCGGGCAGATGACCATTCCGAGCCGCAAAGCCGATTCGATTGATCTTGCCGCGATCGAAGAAAAACTGCGAGGCGCGAAAGGAAAGCAGTTCTGGCGAGGCCTCGACGAATTGGCGGAGACGCCGCGCTATCGGGAATTTCTGCACAACGAATTCGGCGATCCTGACGTTGAGAAAGCGAGCGTCAGCCGGCGGGATGTGTTGAAGCTAATGGCCGCTTCGGCGGCCTTCGCCGGGCTTAGCGGCTGCACGAAACTTCCCACACAGCGAATCGTCCCCTATGTGCGTCAGCCGGAAGAAATTGTGCCGGGAAAGCCGCTGTTCTATGCCACCGCGATGACCATGGGCGGCGTGGCACGTGGCCTGCTGGTGGAAAGCAACATGGGCCGCCCGACGAAGATCGAAGGCAATCCGGACCACCCGGCCAGCCTGGGCGCGACGACGGTATTCGAGCAAGCCGCGCTACTGACGCTTTACGATCCCGATCGCGCGCAGGCGGTGACGAATGAAGGCCGCATCGCGACATGGGATCTGTTCCTCGTGGCTTTGCACCGTGCGCGCGACAATCACCGCCCCGGAAAAGGCTCGGGACTCAGAATTCTGACCGAAACGATTACTTCTCCGACGCTTGGCTCGCAAATTCAAGGTTTGCTGGCCGAATTTCCGCAGGCCAAGTGGCACCAGTTTGAACCGGTGGGGAGAGATGCCGCCCGGGAAGGCGCGCGCATGGCTTTCGGAGAGTTTGTTAACACCGTTTACCGCTTCGATCGCGCGGACGTGATTCTTTCGCTCGACTCCGACTTCCTCTACGACGGGCCCGCCAGCGTGAGATACGCGCGCCAATTCGCCGATGGGCGCGATGTTGAAATGACCGGCGGAAAAATGAACCGTCTGTACGTAGTGGAAAGCACGCCTTCGATTACCGGCTCGAAGGCCGACCATCGGTTGCCAATGCGTAGCCGCGATGTGGAGCCGTTTGCGAGGGCGGTGGCGGGCAAATTGGGCATGCCACCGGGCGGATCGACGGCGACGCAAGTGGGAGATGCCTGGATTACGGCGCTGGCGCGCGACTTGCAGAAGCATCGCGGGCGAAGCATCGTGATCGCAGGCGACCAGCAGCCACCCATCGTGCACGCGCTGGCTCACGCGATGAATTCGGCGCTCGGGAATATGGGCGAGACGGTGATCCTGACCGATCCAATCGAAGTCAATCCAACCGATCAGATGCAGTCGATTGGCGCGCTGGCGGCGGACATGGCGGCGGGACAAGTGCAAACGCTGCTGATCTTCGGCGGCAATCCCGTCTATACAGCGCCGGCGGATCTGCAATTCGCGAAGAGTTTTTTGAAAGTGCCGCTGCGCATCCATTTGAGCCTGTACGACGACGAGACTTCGGATTTGTGCCACTGGAACGTGCCCGCGGCTCATTTTCTGGAAACGTGGAGCGATGCTCGCGCCTTCGATGGGACCATCACAATTCTTCAGCCGTTGATTTCGCCGCTCTACAACGGCAAGTCCGCGAACGAATTGCTGGCAGCGTTTCAGGGCGAGGATGTTCCGGCACACGATGTGGTGAAGACCTATTGGAAGAACCGGTTTACGGCCGCGAAACAAGGCGATGAGAAGGCTTTCGAAGCGTTCTGGGAAACTTCGCTGCACGATGGCGTGGTATCGAAGACGGCTTTGCCGGGGAAGCAGGTGCGGATGAGCGCCGCGGCGGCGGGAGGCTCAGCCCGGTTACAAACCGGTCTGGCCCCGGCCTCGCAAGACCAGGCGGAGGGCGGGCTCGAAATCGTGTTTCGACCGGACCCGACCGTGTGGGATGGACGCTTCGCAAACAATGGCTGGCTGCAGGAGCTTCCGAAGCCGCTGACGCAGCTTACCTGGGACAACGCCGTGATGTTAAGCCCGCGCACGGCGCAGAGGCTGCAGGTGACGAACGAAGACGTCCTCTCACTGCAATACGGAGGACGAGCGATTCGCGGGCCGGTATGGATTACGCCGGGACATGCCGACGAAAGCGCCACAGTGTATTTTGGCTACGGCCGCACGCGGGCCGGCCATGTGGGAGACGAAATCGGGTACAACGCATATTTGCTGTGGGACTCGCGAAGGCCGTGGTTCGGCTCGGGGTTGCAAGTGGAAAAGACCGGCGAGAAAACCCGGCTGGTCACCACGCAGTTCCATCATTCCATCGAGCATGACGGGAAGAACGAAGACGAAGACAGCGTCAATGCCTTCGATCGCGACCTGGTGCGAATCGCGACGCTCGAGGAATTCAAGAGGAATCCCGGGTTCGCCCGGGACCCGGAAGAGGAAACCACACGGGCTCAATCGCTTTATCCCGCGTTCCCCTACACCGGGTATTCCTGGGGCATGTCCATCGATTTGAATCGCTGCATCGGTTGCAACGCCTGTTCGATCGCCTGCCAGGCAGAGAACAATATTCCGGTGGTGGGCAAAGAACAGGTGGATGCCGGACGGATCATGCACTGGATTCGCGTGGACACTTATTTCCGCGGCGGACTGGACAATCCGGAGACGGTTCACGAGCCGCTGACCTGCATGCACTGCGAGAATGCGCCGTGCGAAGTGGTCTGCCCGGTGGGAGCGACGACGCACAGTCCCGAAGGACTGAATGAGATGGTCTATAACCGCTGCGTGGGCACGCGGTATTGCTCGAACAACTGCCCGTACAAAGTGCGGCGATTTAATTTCCTGCTGTTCAACGACTGGGAAACGCCCAGCCTGAAACTGCTGCGCAACCCCAACGTGACGGTGCGCAGCCGCGGCGTGATGGAGAAATGCACCTACTGCGTGCAGCGGATCAATGCCGTGAAAATCGAAACGGAAAAGCAGGATCGCGCGGTGCGGGACGGTGAAATCCTGACCGCCTGCCAGCAAGTTTGCCCGGCGGACGCGATCGTCTTCGGGAATATCAATGACCCAAAGAGCCGGGTATCGAAGCTGAAAGCGCAGCCCAGGGAATACGGATTGTTGAGGGATTTGAACACGCGGCCGCGAACAACGTACCTGGCGAAATTGCGCAATCCGAACCCGGAGATTGGGTAAGTAGAGAGGACACGAGTCAGAACTCGATCATAGGATTCTTGATTCCTCGCTTCGCTTGGAATGACGGAATTTTGATGAGAGCGGATTTGAAATTGGTTGGAGAGTAGATGGCGACCGAGCCGTTTGGAAAGCCGACGATACCAGATGCCGGACCTCCGGTGCTGGAACCGGGCTACGACTATGCGTCGGTGACGGACAAGATCAGCGCGATCGTGCTGAGGAAGAAGACGCCGAAGGGCTGGATTTTCGGCTTCGCAATCGCGTTTGCGCTGGTGCTGTTGTTGCAGTATGCCATCGCGAAACTGATCGTAGTTGGAGTGGGCATCTGGGGAGTGAATATCCCCGTCGGCTGGGGATTTGCGATCGTTAATTTCGTTTGGTGGATCGGAATCGGCCACGCCGGAACGCTGATTTCCGCAATTTTGCTGTTGTTGCGTCAAAAATGGCGCACCTCGATCAACCGTTTCGCCGAAGCGATGACGCTGTTCGCCGTGGCTTGCGCGGGAATGTACCCGCTGCTGCACCTGGGCCGGCCGTGGCTCTTTTATTGGCTGTTCCCCTATCCGAATACGATGGGGACGTGGCCGCAATTCCGCAGCCCGTTGGTTTGGGACGTCTTCGCCGTCTCCACATACACCATCGTATCGGCGATGTTCTGGTTTGTAGGTTTGATCCCGGACCTGGCGACGCTGCGCGACCGCGCCAGGAGTCGCGCCGCCCAAGTGATCTACGGAGCGCTGGCCATGGGCTGGAGAGGGTCAGCGGTTCATTGGGCCCGCTATGAAATGTGTTCGCTGCTTTTGGCCGGCCTGGCGACGCCGCTGGTCGTCTCGGTGCACACCGTGGTCAGCTTCGACTTTGCGATTGGAATTATTCCGGGATGGCATTCGACGATCTTCCCGCCCTACTTCGTGGCCGGCGCGATCTATTCCGGATTTGCGATGGTGGTGACGCTGGCGATTCCGCTGCGCAAGTTTTACAAGCTGGAAGATTTCATCACCATGCGGCACCTGGAAAACATGGCGAAGATCCTGCTGGCGACCGGCTTGATCGTGGCATACGGCTATATGATGGAGACGTTCGGGGCGTATTACGGCGGCGACAAATTCGATTATTTCATGATGATCAATCGAATGACCGGGCCTTACGCGGGGATCTACTGGCTGTTGATTGCCTGCAACATCGCCATTCCGCAACTGCTGTGGATCCGGCGATTGCGGACCAACGTGGCGATCCTGTTCGTGGTCTCGCTGATCGTAAACGTGGGAATGTGGCTGGAGCGGTTTGTGATCGTGGTGACCAGCCTGCACCGCGATTTTTTGCCTTCCTCCTGGGGAATGTACTACCCCACAAGGTGGGACTGGGCCACGTACATCGGCTCGATTGGCTTGTTCCTGACGTTGTTCTTCCTGTTCGTCCGGTTCCTGCCGGCGATCTCCATTTTCGAGATGCGGCAATTGGTGAGCGAAGTGGAAGGGGAAAAGAAATCTTGAGCAGCAAGCGGCAAGAGACAGCCTGAATCATGATCGCAAAGAAACATCGCCTCTACGGCCTGATGGCTGAATTTGAAACGCCCGAAGCTTTGTTGGCCGCCGCCAACAAGACCCGCGAAGCGGGATATCGCAACGTGGATGCGTTTA
>JBGPTK010000048.1:0-19353 GCA_041490605.1 Terriglobia bacterium
AATGATGTCGTCGAGTGCGGCGACGCCGGCAAGATAAGAACTGAGCCCGGCCTCTTTACCGATATTGATTCCCAAAGCTCGACGGATACCCGGCTTGCGCAAGTCCGAGTCAATCAGCAGGGTCCGGTCGCCCAATTGCGCCAGGGTGACAGCCAGATTCACCGCCGCCGTTGTCTTGCCTTCCCGCGGCAGAGCGCTGGTCACCAGGATTACCTGGGGCGGTTGATCCGCTTGAGAGAGCAACAGGGAAGTACGCAGAGCGCGGAAAGCTTCTGAGACCATTGACTTCGGCTGGCTGTGGGAAACCAATTCGACGCGCGGTTGCTCGCTTCCGCCTTCCCCCAGCAGTCCTTTGTCGGACTGTTTGGTTTGCGGGCTCAAGCTGCGAAGCGCGGGCACCACGGCAAGAGAAGGAAGGCCCGTCAGCGTCAGGATATCGTCCGGCGACTTCACGGTGTTGTCCAGGTATTCCCGTAAGAATGCCAATCCGATTCCGCCGACCAGGCCAACCATGAACGCCAAAAAAATGTTGCGGGCTTTCTGCGGCCGCGTGGGATAAGAAGGGATCAAGGCAGGGTCCACAACTCGAATGTTGCTGGACCGCAATCCCGCGGTAATCCCGGCCTCTTTTAACTTTTCGAGCAGGCCGTCATAGAGCTGCTTATTCGATTCCGCATCGTGTTTCAGAATATTGTATTGGACCAGTCTTTCAGACAGCTCGTTCGCCTGCCCCTTTTGTTCATCCAGTGCTTTCGAGAGGAGCTCGACGCGATCGCGTGCCCCGCGATATTCGGCGTCAACCCGCCCGATGACGCTTTGTTTCTCACGAGCGAGCGATTCTTCCACCTCTTTCAGTTCGGCTTGCAGGCGCTGCACCCGGGGATAATTGGGCCCGAACTGGCTGCTGGCCTCGGTGTACTGCATGCTGATATCGGCGCGCCGCCGCAAGAGATCCTGGACCACGGGACTATCCCGAATCACCGGAGCGGAATCCACGCTGCTGGAATGCGCCAGTTGAGACATCGCTTGTTTCTGGATCAGGTCCGATTGCGCTTCGGTTAAACCTTTACTGACATCTCCCAGTTTTTGGGTGGTGATGTTTTGCTTTTCGTCTACAGCCCAGATTTGGTTCTGCCGCTCGTAGGCGACGCGCGCATTCTCGGATTTTTGCACCGTAATTCGCAGTTCCTCGAGTTCCGACTCGAGCCACTTCGTGGTTTGCTTGGTCGCCTCGTAGCGGCTGCGGAAGTCCTCTTCGATGAAATTCTGCACATGCGTGTTCACGATTTGCGCCGCTAACTGCGGGTCCTGGGCCTCGAACTGCACTTCGATCAGGCGGCTATTGGGAATGCGCCTTACGGTCAGCAAACTCAAGAACGCTCCCAGGATCGCGGGGCGCCTCTGCAGAATGCCCGGACGGCCCAGGCTGATGGCGTCCGTTGGCTGCCCGAATTCCGGGAATTGATTGAGGTTCAGGGAGCGGATCGTCTGCAAGGCCAGCGTCTCGCTTTGCAGAACCTTCGTCTGCGTCTCCAAATAGTTTTCCAAATCGAGAAACGCATCATCGGAATTCTGCGCGCCCTGAAAGGGAAGCATGTTCTGCGTTTCTTTATCGAATTCCACCTTGGTGTTCGCCGTGTAAATCGGCTTCATCTTGAAAGAGGAAATCGTCACCACCGTAACCACCGCGATCAGAAACGCCAGGATCAGCCACTGATGTTTCCGCAGAATAATCAGGTAGTCGAGCAGGTGCGGTTCGTGCGGGGCCTGATCCCAGCGGAGCAGGGATGGCGCGGCGATCACCGCAAGCGATTCCGGCGGTTTGCGCTCGCGTAGGGCTAATTTTGCTGCGTCTTCCATTCTTTGCCTCGGGGCTTAGTCCGCCCGGCTGGATCGGGCCAGGATCGTGCTGAAACTCATGGAATCCGGTAAATCAGGTAAGTGCTCGCCGCTAAGAATGTCTCTCCGCTCTTGTACAGGATTTTCTTTGCCTTGCTATCCGGAACGTACAGCACATCATTCGCGTACAAGCGGACGTCATCGGTTTTTCTTTGCATTATCTTGTTCAAGTCGACGTTGATCTCCTGCTTCTGGCCGCCGTTCACATCGTTGCGGAGGATTACAGCCTGTCCCGCCTTGGAGCTGCCGGTTAATCCGTGCGCCAGGGCGATGGCCTTGAGCGCCGTGATTTGATCCCCGGCAGTTTGCAGCACATAGCCGCCCGGTTGGAGCACCGCTCCCGCCACATAGATGATGCCGGCGCGTGGGATGCTGATCACATCTCCGCCGAAGACAAGAATGTTGTACGCCGAGTCTCCGGTCTCTAATAAATCTTTCAATTGGATCGTGATCGATTGTGCACCCCCGGTTTGCTCCTGCTTTTCAGCCGGGGGGTGCGCTCCGGGCAGCGTGGGGAATTGGCCCGTCGTGCGCGTGATGATGACTTTGCTTCCCGCATCCTGCGCTATCCCGCCGGCTTGCGAGAGAATCTCCAGCAGAGTGGTGGGCCGAATTTCCTGATAAACCATGGGCTTCAGCACCGCCCCGATTACGGTAATCGGCTGGCTGTTCTGCTCTTTTAAGAAAACGGATACCTGAGGGTGGGTGACCAGTCCGTTGGACGTCAGGATTTCGGCGATCTTTTCTTGCAGTTGAAAAGTAGTCAGACCCGCGGCTTGGATTTTGCCCGGAACCAGTGGCAGGGAGATATCTCCTGCTTGGCTGATTCGAACGTCGCGCGAAAAATCGGGCACATCGAACACATCGATGTGGATCAAATCACCGCTGCCCAGGGGAATATCGCCCCGGTGAGTTTGAACGTGGCTCGCCAACTGCTCGATTCGATCGTTTGCTTGCTTCGGAGTTTGTAGTTCCTGGCCGAAAATCAATAAGGGACAGCAAAGAAGGAAGGCCAGGAAATAGATTGCCTTCGTATTGACACAACTCCAGCCCCTTACTTCTCTGCAAATCATAGAAATAAACGACCCCGAAACGAATATGAACTAAGTCCCGCTTCTGTGTCAACCACCGAAATGCAACTTGTATTCAAGAAACCCGCTGATTTCTGCCCTTCCGCGGCATTTCTGTCCCATGGCCGTCATTCTTCCATTGCAAATTCGACGGATCGGCTTCTTGAGGATCGCGAATGCCCGCGCGAACCCTGGCTTACCGTCGATTCAAGCACCGGGGCGGTCGCCAGGAAAGCCTGAACGAAGAAGAGAAATGCATTGGCGGGGATGTGTAGGTTGAAATCGACGAGGCCGTGCACCAGCAACCCGCAGCAGGCCACGAAGGCTCCAATGTGAAATGCCAGGGAGAATGAGCTTTGGCGCGCCAGAATCTTCGACAACGCCCTTCCGATCAGGATAATTAGGAACGCCAGCCCGCAGATCGCTCCGGGGATGCCCAGGTCTGAAATCGTCTCCACATAATCGTTGTGCGCGTGGTCCACCACTTTGCCGTCGTAGTAGGACTCATACTTCGGAAACGCGGCCACGAATGTCCCCAACCCCGTGCCTTTCCACGGATGGTCGCGAAAAATTCGCCAGCTGTCCTTTACGATTCCCACCCGCCGGGAGGAAGTGACTTCGCCGGAACGAACTTGGGCAAATCGCTGCATCACTTCGCCTACTCCCAGCCACGCGATCAGGGCACAGGCGGCCAGGAGCACCAGCGCGACCGCCCCCAGCCGCATATTTCCGGAACGTCCCACCCAGGCCATTCCTGCCAGCAGAACCAGCTCGCAGAGAAATACCGTGATCCCGCCGCGAGAAGCGGAAAGAAAAAGCGACCCTACGGAAACCATCACAAATAAGCCCACCAGCGGCACTTGCTCCCGCCGCGTCCCCCGCAAAACGAGCAGCGATAATCCCAGGGGGGCAACTAATTCCATAAATCCGGCAAAGTGATTCCGGTTGACATAAGGGCCATAAGGCGCGCCCCCGGCTGCCAGTTCCCGGATCCAATAGAGCTTTCCATTGGAGGTGAAGAACTGAATGATTGCGAAAAGCCCGGCCAGAAATCCGAATACCACCAGAAACCAGACCAGCATGCGCAACTCAGCTTTTTCGCGGAACACTTGAGTGCACAGGAATAGAAGCAAAAAGTATGCCGTCACTCGCAAGAGTTCCGCCCACGTGAGGTAGGGAGAGATCGTTCCATGAAAGATGAGTTGAGCGGCTCCGATTACGATGATCCCCAGCAGCGGCCAATTGAGGGGCTGCCATTTGATTTCAATCTCGGGATCCCTGTACAGCACGATGGACCACAGGACAAAAAGGAAAGCGGCGCCAATTTCGACAATCGATTCCGCCCACACTTCCACCGCTCCGTGGGCCAGTATCGCAAATGCCAGAAGAAGGCAAATTCCGAAGCGTATGAACCTCATCGGGAGCCTGGCTTTGCGCTTTCCAGCAGAGGCGTCAGAGCCACATCGTCCAGCCAGACGGTGCCGCTCAGTTTGTTGTCGAAGAGCCGGCTGGGATCCCGCTGGAGCGCTACCACCAGGAAGTGGGTGTCGGCCCCGGTCACCAAGCCGGCATCCAATAGCGTCCACGGATTGGTGCGGATCAGATCCGTGGTGAAAGCTCTAATTTCACTCCCATGCTTCGGATCGAAAATCATGAAGCGCAGGCCGCTTTCCGTCGAGATATCTTCGGTGCGCACATAGCTGCTGAAGTGGTAACGGGTTTGCGGCTCCACCGGAACGTATTGAGTCAGGTGGTGAAAACCGACGTTCGCGCCTCCCGAGAAATCCACTCGCAGCGAGTGCGAGCCCGAATGAAAGTTTGTGTTGTCGATGCTCATCGACGCGCCGAAGACATAATCTTCGCGCCAGCCCAACCCTCCGTTCGCAATGGGCGATTCGAATCCGCCGTTCCAGACGAGCGAGCCATCCCCCGGCTCCGTATGCGGCCATCCCGAGGCGCTGATCGCTTGCCGCCACGCTTGCTCGGCCTCGCTCGCTTTTCCTTGTTCTATGAGTTCGTCCAGGAATGGAAACGCGCGCGACAGGGTGATGGCTTGCCCCAAAGCGATGATCCGCTTCCAGGTCTCCAGGGCCGGCCCGTCCTCGCGCACACTGCAGAAATAGTCCAGCGCTAGAAAATATGCATCCACCGACCGCGGCAACAAGTTGCTGAAGAGATGGTCCAGGTCCGAATCGGCCTGCCAGCCGCGGGAAATCGCCAAAGGGAGTAGTCGAGGATCGGTAATCGCGGCCCGTCGAATTTCCGCGAATCCTTCCTCGAGTTGCGATTGCCTCAGCAGAAAATTACCGTAATTCCACGCCACATCAGCCGAGATCGGATAGGCTGCCTTCGCCATTCCAAAGGCGTCGCGCGCCTTGGCTGAATCGCCCGACATTTCATAGGCGCTCGCCAGATGCATCCAATAAAGGTCCGATCGGGGATTCTGTTGCAGCGCTTTCTGGAAGTACTGAATGGCGCGCGGTAGATCGGAATGATCGAAGTCGTACTCGTAGTAAAGTCCCAGCCGGTCCCAGTAATCCCCATTGCCCGGCTCAAGTTGCGCGGCGCGCAGCCAGTCCTCCGGCCGTGGCGATGAACTTCGATATTCCGCCAGAGTCGCTTTCCCCGCACGAAAACTGACGAACGCAAACACGGCCAGCGCGATCAGAAGAATAGGCCCGCGCCGCGGCGTTCCGTCTCGAGAGGGTTCCACTCTGCGGTACTCTGCTACGGCGATTGGCAGCGGCGCAAGTGCAAAATGCAGATTTGTGCTGGTGGTTTAGCCGTGCCCAAAGATCACAGGGACAACGATCACCGCGGAAAGCGAAACCCTCTTTCGAGGTACAGCCGGCTTATTCCTCTGGCGCCGCAACGCCCTGATCCTTTTGAGCCTCTCCTGGGAGCGCTTCGAACACTTTGAGATAGCTGGGGTGCGCCTCCAAAAAACTACTCCGCTCCGGCAATCAACAGGGAGGCAAGAGGAAATGTTGTTTCCCTGACGAAAAGTTCGCTGCAGCGGTCGTGGAATGATGTCGCGGAGAGCGGCCAGCTACCATTTGTGGATATAACATAAGAAGTAATATCGCATTAAGGTCAACGCCAGCCCCGAATTGAAACGCGCCTGTTCCAAATTGCTACAGTATCCCGATTAATATTTCCAGCCTGATGGGGGACCCCGGATGCAACCAAGAGATTCGAATGGTATTAGGACCTTGGTCCTTTTCGGCAGCCTGGCCGCTGCCATTGTGCTGCTTTCGGGCTCGATCCATGCCGGAGGCTTTGGCAGGATGTCGGTGCCGTCCGATTGGAGCCATCATCATCTGATCTTCTCTCCGCCGTCTTCCCTCTGGCAGTCTTGGAAGCTTCAGCAAGAGCCGCGCTTTTGGCATCAATGGCTCCGCCGAGATGAAGGGGGCTTCCGCAGGGGACGTACTGCCGGGCAGGAATCCGATTTCGTATGGCGCCGGCCTCGGCCAGAAGGGCTGGGGGAGCTGCACCGGGACTGGGGAATGTCACTCCTCTCTGGCGGCGGAGCCGGTGTGGGCGTATTTCCTGCCGCGTTTTCGTTCGACATCAACGCCACTCCTAGCTGCGCGAATGATTTTGTTGTTTTCAACACGGGTCAAACCGGCGCCGCGGCTCGGGCGACCCTCATCGCCTTCAATCAACTTTATTCCACTCAGGGAAGCGTAGGCGGAGCCTGCAATCGGAATGGCCCGGCGGTGATGTGGTCTTACAACACCGGCACGGGCTCCATATTGACCTCTGTTGTGCTTTCGTTGGATGGCTCCAAAGTAGCCCTCGTGGAAACCGTCGCGGGCGGTGCCACTCTTCGTATTTTGAAGTGGAAGGCAGCGGAAGGTTCCGCGATCAATGTGCCCGCGACTCCAACGACGGCGCTTACGGCGGGGCAAAACTGGACCGCGTGCCCCGCCGCCAATTCTTGCATGGCGAGCATGGCCTTCAACAATGGAGCGGCGGACACGGGTTCTTCTCCTTTCTGCGATTACAATGCGGATACGATCTACGTGGGAGACAACAATAGCGCCCTTCACAAATTCACCGGCGTGTTTACCGGAACTCCCACGGAGGTCATCACGGGCGGCTGGCCGATTACGGTGAACGGTACTCGCAATCTGACAAGCCCGGTCTTCGATTCTGTCTCGAAGAATATTTTCATGGGCGACGATCAGGGGCGGCTCAGCTACGTCCGGGAAGTAGGGAGTCTTGCCGGTGCGTGCGCAGCGGGCAGCCCGCCGTGCCTCGGAACACCCAACATAGCCTTAGGGGGCGCCATCGTCGATGGTCCGATCGTCGACACCACTGCTGGCAGAGTCTTTTTCTTCGACGGGACGGACACTGCTAACCATGGCAGCGTCGTCCAGACGAACACGGCATTGGGTAACTCCCGAACGGCAATCATCGGTGGAAACACCGTCGGGTCCGATATCCATTCGGGCGCTTTTGACAACGCCTATCTTGGCGGCAATTTTACGACGGGGCACCTCATCGTCTGCGGCAAGGATTCCGTGGCCAACAATACTCCAGCTCTTCATCGAATCGGCTTCGCAGCCGGCGGGCTGATGAACACCACTTCCGACGGCTCGCTCACGCTCGCGACTGCCAACGGGGTGGAGTGCTCTCCGGTAACCGAGCTCTTCAACGGCACGACCGACCGGGTTTTCTTCAGCGTGCAAAACGACGCCAACCAGAGCACGGCTGGGTGCCTGAGCGGCGCGCAAGGCTGCGTTATGTCTCTCGACTTGGGAGGTTCCTGGCCGCCCGCTGCCGTCACACACGGAGTTTCGGCCAGAGGCGGCACCAGCGGAATCATCGTCGATAATGTGGGGACCGGCGCGCAGCAGGCCAATATATATTTTACGTTCCGGACGAATTCGACGGCCGCCGTCCCCTGCAATGGCGCCTCCGGCATCGGTTGCGCCGTAAAGCTTACCCAGTCCGCGCTGCAGTGATTCGTGGGGTGGCAAAGGAGTTTCAATCGGTGTGGGCAATGGAAGCCACAAAGGCGAGCTGAACTGATTATGGATCATCCATCGAATCGGGAATTTTCCAAGAAGTGCGGCAAAAAAGTTTATCGGAAGCCCGACTTTCGCTTTGAGCGGGTTTTCGAGGTTTCCGCGCTGTCCTGCGGCAAACTGAGCGCGACGCAGGCGCAATGCAGATTGACCACTACAAAGGCTTCATAACTCTCGGGGCCTTTGCTGTCCCGATCGAAGGGCTGGCCCATTTTCCCATCGGCCGCGAGGTTTTGGGATGGGTACGAGTTCCCTCTTGGCGCGGCTTGCAAAAATATCTCCGGTCAATTCACCAGGGAAAATCCAGCTTCAAGAACCGGGTAATAGCAATTGTTTCACTCGACTTTCAGGAGTTATGGTATTCGCGCAGGTGTGCCTTTGGCGGCCGAGTAACTTCAGGAAGAAAGGGTCTCTCTTGGTGCCGGAGCAGGATCATTCGCCGCGCTTCTTGGAATAAACCTGCAAGCCTCGAACGGCTGCGGTTCTCCCTTCGCTAGGTCGCGGGAAACTTGCTCCGATGTTGTTTCCAGCTTAGATTGTTTCCTGCGCGATCGTTCCGAACGGCACCCATGGCTGAACCGGCACTTCTGGTCGAACATCTCGAGAAATATTTTCCGCCCGCATTGTCTGGTTGGCGGGCCATGGTCTACCCGTTCGCCCAGCCCACCGAGCGCGCCTTGGCCGGCCTCTCGTTCCGTGTCGAGCCGGGGGAGGTCATGGCGCTCATCGGAGCCAATGGCGCCGGCAAATCCACCCTGTTGCGCATACTGGCTACCTTGATTATTCCCACTCGCGGCCGCGCCGCTGTTGCCGGGTTCGACGTCGAACGCCAGGATGCCCGGGCTCGCGAACTGATCGGCTATTATGCCGGCGGCGATCAGGGTTTTTACGCGCGCCTGACGGCCCGCGAAAATCTGGAATTCTTCGCGGCCATGAATAATCTGAGCCGCGGCGAAGCCGCCCGCCGAATCGCGCAAATGACGGAATTGATGCGCGTCGAATCAGTTCTGGATCGCCAGGTGCGCACCCTCTCGACTGGCACGGTTCACCGCCTCGGCCTTTCTCGCGCACTTCTTCACCAACCCGCTGTTCTCCTGCTCGATGAACCGACTCGCAGCTTGGATCCCATGGCCGCCGCGGATTTCCGGAGATTTCTCAAGGATGATCTGGTGCGCAAGGGCTCGAAAACCATTCTCTTTGCCTCGCACAGCCTGGAAGAAGTGGAACAACTTGCGGATCGTGTCGCGTTTTTGGCCAACGGCGAATTGATTGCCTGCGATACCCCTAGCCGCCTTTGCGCGGCTGCCGGCGTTTCCACTCTGGAACAAGTTTGTGAACAATTGGCCCGGCGCGGTGAAAAGGAGAGGCTCTCGTGAGCGCCTCCGGCAACGCACTCAAAATCCTGGCATTTTTTCGCCGCGATCTTTCCATCGCCCGCAGCTATCGCGCTGCCTTCCTTCTCGAAATATTCGACGCCTTATTTCTGGTGGCCTCCTTTTATTATCTTTCTCGTTTTGTCGAAAGCCCGCAGCTCAGCCACTCTCTCCCCCAGGGCGGCGACTACTTTTCCTTCGCGCTCATCGGAATTGCTTTCCTCGACTATCTGAACGTCTCGCTCAACGCGTTTGATTCCAGCCTGGAGGAAGCCCGCCAGAACAAGACGCTCGAGGGTCTCTTGGTCACGCAGACTCCGCTGCCGGTAATTCTCGCCGGCTCCGCTGCCTATCCATTCGCCTTGATGGCTCTGCGTACCCTGATTTATCTGGGCTGGGGAATTGCTCTATTCCATTTCCAAACCAGTTCCGTGAACTGGGCGGGCGCGGTGGCGGTGATGATCGCTTCCGTTCTTGCTTTTGTGGGCATGGGCGTGCTCTCCGCCACATACGTCTTGCTCTTCAAGCGGGGCAATCCGGTGAAATGGCTGGTGCTCGGCATTTCCGGACTTCTGTGCGGCACCATGTATCCGGTTTCCGTCCTGCCTCATTCCTTGCAAGTCGCGGCCCGGTTGATTCCCTTCACCTATTCCTTGGAAGGGCTCCGCGCGGCCATTTTGGGCGGAGCCTCTTTCCGCCAACTCTTGCCTTCGCTTGCCGCGTTGTTGCTCTTCGCGGCGATTCTGTTGCCGCTTTCCTTCTCGGTTTTTGCCTGGGCTTTGCGGCGTACCAAAGTGACCGGCACACTCACGCATTTATAGGGTTCTTCAAAAAACAGGTAGTCGTTCAGATTTCGCTGTCGCGGATTCCGCTCGGGATTGCGTTCAGTTCCCATCCGCCTCGGCGCTCTCCGCGCCTCTGCGGTAAAGCATTTCTGAAAGCTCCACATTCCAGGATGCTGGCACTCATCCAACTGTGTCTTCAAATTGAACCACTGCCAAAAAGCAGGCGGCCACGGCTGGCGGGCGGGGGAAAACTCAATCCGAGAAGTGAAACCGCAGAATTGCAATTAACGTAACCACGCCGTCTTTCCACGTGATTTTCTTGCCTTCCTCATACGACCGCCCGGCATAGGAAATCGGCACTTCGTAGATTCGCCACTTTCCTTTCGCGATCTTCGCCGTGATCTCCGGTTCAAACCCGAATCGATCCGAGCGCAGATTTATTTTTTCCATCACTTCGCGCCGGAAAACCTTGTAGCACGTCTCGATGTCGGTCAGCTTCAGGTTGGTCAGCATGTCGGAAAGCAGCGTCAGGAATTTATTCCCCACGTAATGCCAGAAAAGATGAACTCGCTGCGGACCGCCCAGGAACCGCGATCCATAAACGATATCGGCGCGCCCATCCAGGATCGGCTCCAGCATTTTCGAATAATCTTTCGGGTCGTATTCCAGGTCGGCATCCTGCACCAGCAGAATATCTCCCAGAGCTTCCGCGAATCCCCGGCGCAGAGCCGCGCCCTTCCCCTGGTTTTCTTCTTGAAATAAAAATCGAATCTTGTCCAGGCGCAGCCTGGCGCGCCCTCCCAGAATTTCTCCTTCCTTTTGGCCGGCCGCCTGCTGCCTCTGCAGCTCCTGCAGCAATTCCCGCGTCCCGTCCTTCGAGCCGTCTTCCACTACCACGATTTCTTCTTCCAGCCCCACCGCCTGGACGCGGCGCAAAATCTCTTCGATGAAGGCCCGTTCGTTGTACACGGCCATCACCACCGATAGCGTCATCTGCGTCCCGCGATCGGAAAATGCCTCTCGTTCGCTGCGCGAGTCCGTGGCGCTTTCTCCCTGCTTCGAATCGGCCGGAATCATGATGCGCCAGAAGATAACACGCCCCCGCCATCCGGAGAATGGGAACTTCGTTCTCGATGGAACAAACGCAAAAGTGGATTGTCACATCCTCCTCCGGCAGTTGGTCACTTTCCGGTAATCCGGCTATACGTCCATGTGGCCGCTGGTCCGGCTGCACAACCCACACTCCTACGATACTTTTCCAGTAGGCACTCGCCGCTATTTCAGTTTGGCGTACTCGGACTTGGCCTGCTGCAGGATGGGGATGTCAGGGTCGGCGTTTTTCCACAGCGTGAAGAAATCATTGTAGGCGGCGCGGGCCTTGGCACTATCGCCCTGCATCGCATAGGCGCGACCGAGGCCCAGATGCGCCAGCGCACCGATGGGTTCGTTCTGAACAATTCCACGATGGTCCAGGATTTTCTGAAACTCGGCCGCAGCGTTGCTGCCTTGATGCGCCGACAAATAAGCCATTCCCCGCATGAAAACGGGATAGAGCGCGGGCGAGAAGCCACCCAATCCCGAAATTCCCAGTTCGTAGGGTCTGGAAGCCTGAAGCGCCTCGATAGCCTCCGATGAATTGCCGCCGTTGATCGCAAGTTCAGCGCGAAGGCTCGGCAGGTAGTTGAATTGCACGAGCGTGTCCTCGGGATACCGCTTTTCCAAATCTTCGGCAAATGACTTGGCGCTGGTGAGATCTCCAGCCATGGCCAGCGTCAAGGCGGTGCCGAATTCTGCTTCGCGCCCACTCGAAAGATGAATCGCATCATTCGCCCATTTTTTGGCTTCCGCTATATTTCCAACCAGCGCTTCCCGCAAAGCTGCATCGGCAGCGTAACCGGCCGCAGTCTCTTTTTTCTCCGCCAGCTTGGCGGAGGCCTCTGCCTGGCGCGATAACTCGTGCGACGTGGCGAGCGCTCCCGAATATGCCGCTGTATCAGCCTGATACTCCATAAACAAATCTTCGATCCCAGCCTTGCCTGTGGCCCACGCGACTTCCTTCGCCATTTCCACCGAATCGTTGTTCACGAAAGCAATCTGATAGAAGAGAGGACGCAGATAGAAGGAACTCAGGTTTTTCTGCTCAGCGTCTTGAGCGACCGCCTTCGCATCATCGAAACGATTCAGATAAATGTTGGCTATGACGACATTTCCATAATGAATTCCGCCAGCCGGGTCGAGACGCACCGCCTCGCGCGCTTGATCCAACGCCCTCTCATATTGTCCCAATACGAGAAGCAAGACGGAGAAGGTGTTCGGAGCTCCACTGTCTCGAGGATACGTCTGTTCCCAAATCTCAAATGCCTGTCGTGCTTTTTCGGCGTTGCCGCTGCCCCACGCGTAGTAAGAAGCGTCGATATTAAACCTCTCCGCTTCGCTCGCACGTTCCCTCAGCGCGTACGCCTTCGTTAGATTATCAGCCGACAGTCTGGCTTCGCCCAGGTTTGCATAGGTGTCACCCAGGTACGAGTAAGCACTCGCAAACTTCGGATCAAGTGCGATTGCCCGGAGGAATAAAGGAACAGCGCCAGAACTATCTCCTTTGACGATCAACGTATGAGATCCCAAGCTGAATGCCTGCAGTGCTTCGAGCGAGGGCGTGGTGGCCTGTTCGAGTGGCATATCATACTTTTGCACCGTGTTCAGCGACTCGCCCAGTTTGTTTCGAATTTCCGAAGCTGTTTTTCCCAGAGCAGCGAGCACCTGGTTTTTATCGCTCGCCTGAGCTTCGGTGCTGGCCATGGATTCTCCGGTTGCGCAGTTAACCGCCTTGACGGTCAGAAGGTACGGCGTGCCAATCTGCGCTATCGAACCGTCGAGGACCGCGGCGCTGCCGGTTCGCTGGCAAAGTTCGCGGGCAATTTGTGGCGTCAGCTTCGCATCGGGCGGTTGACCCATCATTTGCAGCGTCTGCTGGATGCGCTGGTCAGAGATAATGCTCAGGAACGGAGATTGTTCCAGCTGCACCGCAAGTCCCTGCCGCAGCGCGCCGTCGAACACGGCGTCACCCGTCGTGTTCGTGAAATCCGCAAGCACAATCGTGTCCGTCGCGCTTAGCGCGTGGGCTTTGCGTGTGAAAAAGAGCCAGCCGCCGACGGCCAATCCAATGAGGACGACAGCCGCGCCAGCGAACAGTGGCCAGCTACGAAGCGCGCCGGATGTCGCGACCCCTGCAACGCGGTTTGACGCGTCCCCGACACTCGTTTGTGTAGCGCCGGGCTTCAGCCCGGCATCCGTCGCTGCCCGCGGCAATCCTTCACCACCACTCACGGCCGGTGCGGAGGCCACTACTGCGGCTATGCGGCTTGTTTCCGTGTCCCGCTTCAGCCGTTGCAAATCGGAGCGCATGTCGTTGGCGTTTTGATAGCGAAGCTTGCGTTCTTTTTCCAGCGCCTTGGTGATGATGTGTTCGAGTTCCAGCGATACATCGGGATTGATACGAGCCGGAGTGGCCGGTGCGCGATTCAAAATCGCATCGGTCAGCACTCCTGCAGTGTCGCCGCGGAACGGCATCACTCCCGTTGCCATCTCGTAGAGCACCACTCCAAAAGAAAAAAGATCGCTGCGCGCGTCGAGTTCCTGCCCGCGCACTTGCTCGGGTGACATGTAGGCCACCGTGCCAATCGACGCGCCCGGACGCGTGAGTTGATCCTCGACCGTGGCGGTCGGCATCGAAGTAACGCTTGCGCCAGCCTCTCCGCCGCGCGCCGAAGTAACCTTCGCCAGACCGAAATCCAAAATCTTGGCGTGGCCGCGGTCCGTAACAAAAATATTCGCCGGTTTAATGTCGCGATGGACGATTCCTTTACTGTGAGCGGCGTCGAGCCCGTCGGCAATTTCAACTGCGAGATCAAGAATTTCTTCGGGCGGCAGCGGCTTGCCTGCAATGCGATGTTTCAGCGTCTGGCCTTCCAGATACTGCATGACGATGAACGATTGGCCATTTTCTTCGCCAATATCGTAGATGGCGCAGATATTCGGGTGGTCGAGAGCGGAGGCGGCCTGCGCTTCACGCCGGAAACGTTCGAGCGCGGCAACGTCGTGCGCTACATCGTCGGGCAGGAATTTGAGAGCGACAAAACGATGGAGCCGCGTGTCTTCGGCCTTATACACCACACCCATCCCGCCGCCGCCAAGCTTTTGCAAGATGCGATAGTGAGAGACGGTCCTGCCGATCAGCGACTGCGATTCCGCCATTTGGCGCTCATCTTAGGTTGTGCCAGTAAGCAAGTCAACGAAGACAGACTGTGCTCGATCCAACGCCGGCTCGACAGTTGAGATGAAAGGTTTGAAGTGCCGGATAAATGTTCGCAAAAGTGTTTCCCACGTGCGATTGGACTCAATGCCCGATTGACGCGCTTGGCGGAAACTGCCCAACAACCCCGCCCCCGTATGCCTTGTGAAGCAGAAATTACTAGAGTAAAGTTTAGAGCCATGCAGGAAACAATGATGAAAGTTCCCTTCTTTGATCTGAAAGAACAGTACGCCGGCTTGCGCGATGAAATCCTGGCGGCTCTTGACGGTGTCTGCCAGACCGCCTCTTTCGCCCTGGGCCCGGAAGTCGAAGCGTTCGAGCGCGAGTTCGCCGACTTCTGCGAAGCCAAGCACTGTGTCGCGCTCAACTCCGGCACCAGCGCGCTTCATCTGGCCTTGCTCGCCATGGGAGTGCAGCCCGGCGACGAAGTGATCACCACCCCGAACACCTTCTTGGCCACCGCCGAGGCCATTACTTATACCGGCGCAAAACCTGTCTTCGTCGATGTCGATCCCGCGACCTCGAATCTCGATCCCAAGCTTTTGGACCGCGCCATCACTTCCCAGACCAAAGCGATCATCCCCGTGCATCTCTACGGCCGGCCCGCGGATATGGACCCCATCCTCGAAATCGCCAAAGCCCGCGGCATCGCTGTGGTTGAGGATGCCTGCCAGGCCCATGGCGCCCGCTATCGCGGGCGGCGCGTGGGCGGCATTGGCGACGTTTCGGCCTTCAGCTTTTATCCCACGAAAAATTTGGGCGCCTATGGAGAAGGCGGCGCGATCGTCACCAACCAGGCGCGCATCGCGGACTTCGCCCACTCCGCCCGCAACCACGGCCAGACTGGCCGCTACGAACACGAATTCGTTGGTTACAACTATCGCATGGACGGATTTCAAGGCGCCGTCCTGCGCGTCAAGATGCGCCACTTGGCCGGCTGGACTGCCAAAAGGCGCCTGCTCGCCCAGGAATACCGGCGCCTGCTTGCCCAGGTCCGCGTGAAATTACCCCAGGACGATTCCCGGGATGAATGCGTCTACCACCTCTTCACCATCTTCGTCAGCGATCGCTGCTGCATGCAATCAAAGCTTGCGGCACACGGAATTGCCACCCTGATCCACTATCCCCGGCCCCTCCATCTGCAACCGGCATACGCCTCGCTGGGATATCCGAAAGGGACCTTTCCTCATGCCGAGCGCGCCTCCGGGAGCGTCCTGAGTCTGCCCCTCTTTCCGGAGATGTCACTCGATCAGGTGGCTTACGTTTGCGCCGCCGTCAGGGAAATCGCCGGCACTCAGTGAAGGCATCCCGTCCCGCCGGGAAGTCCAACCGCCCCGTCCCTTTCCTGTTCACCCGGTAACTCATGGGCAACCGATGACAACACTGTGGTTGACCATGCCCATCCCACTCCTTAGAGTCGAGTTTGGGGAGAATCCAGGCCTTGGGGGATACGACCGTGAAGTCAGTTCTGAGTGCGATTTTGGCAATCACGCTTTCCATGCTGCTCGTGATCACGCCTGTCTCGGCAAGTGCGAAAGAATTTGTGGGCATAGGAACAGCATCCGGTTCAGCGCGGATTAACGGGATGGAGTTCTCGAGCGGTTCCAATCTTTATAGCAGCGACCGCGTACAGACCGAGGCAAAAACCAATTTCCTGTTATCCATTGCCCCGGATGAACGAGTGGCGCTTTCCCCCGGCACCCTGGCTCAACTCCGCACCGAAAACGGCGCGCTGATCGTCGGCCTCGAGCGCGGAAAAGTTGTCGTGCAAAGCGCCGGCCACACTCGCATTTCCCTCGTTCAACTCGGCGTCCTGGTAAAAAATGCCGGCCAAACCCCCGCTCTCGCGGAAGTTATCATCCTGAGCGAACGGCAGGCGCAGGTCTCCGCCGTACGCGGCTCGCTCGAGATTACCGGTGCCTCGAAGCCCATCACTCTTCTCGCTGGCCAGGGGGCGATGCTGACCGACGCAAGTTTGAGCATGGCAATGCCGCCTCCAGCCCCGCCTGGTTATAGCGGCGGGGGCACGCACGATATCGCCATTTTTATCTTTGTTCTGGCGGTCGCCACCACCGCCTCTTTTTTTGCTTTCAGCGCGGCCCACACCACCGAAAGCCCCAGCAAGCCCTAAACGAACTTAGGGATTTGCAGGGTTTGCACCCCTTCTTTACTCCCGGCAGTTATTTCGATTGGAAGGATCGAGCGCTGGTGCTCTGCTCAGATTTGGAAGTTTTTTCCGTTGGGGGCGGGGCCGCCGGTGAATCCGCCGCGCCTAGCATTTTCTCCCGCATCGCCTCCGCCAATCCATCAAATACTCGCGAGCAGGTGGTGCGCAGGGTCTGTTCCGCTGTTCGGGCGATGGATTCCACGGCATCCTGCCCGTGCTCGGTCAGCTTGCGCACCGAACCCGCCATCCAGTTGTCGCCAACAGCGCCAAGTTTTTCTTTGAAGTGATTCGCGGATTCGCTCCCCAGTCGTTCGAGCGTGGCCGCCCATTCCCGCTGCTGGCCATCGCGCAGAATGCGAAACGCTTCCATCGTGGTGGCCAGTTGCCCTTCGAGCATTTTCCTGGCTTCTCCCGAGGACTGGTTCACCTGCGTTTCCAGTCGTCCTTGCTGTTCGGCAAGAACTTGGACCGCCTGGCCCTCCAGGCTCCGCCGGATTTCCTCGGCAAGGTTGCGGAGTTGCGCCGTGCGCTCATCCAGCGTATGCAGGCTCGTCTCCGTGAACCGTTGAACCGCCTGGTCCGAGATTCCTTCCAGCACGTTGTTGAACGCCCGCGCGGTGTTCTCGGACGCCTGCTCCAGTTGAATCCGCGTCCGGCTCACGCAATCCACGCTCACCGTATCCAGCATCTTCTTCGCTTCGTCGGCGTTCAAGGCTCGCTGCGCGTCCAAATCCGCCGCGAACTGCCGTCCCGCCTCCGCGGCCGTTTCCCCGATGTTGCCGGCCGCCTTCGCCAGTGCTTCCTCGATGATCGCCTGCACATCGGCCTGCGTTTTCTGCTGATACCAGGAGGAAGCCTTGGTCAAGGATTCCAGCGCCGCATGCGTGGCGCGAACCCCGCTGGCATCGAGTTCATCATTCCATTTCACCAGCGCCTCGCGCCGCACCGATTCGAAATCGCCCTTCAATTGAGCGAGCGTCGCCTTCATTTGTCCCGTCGCGTCCCGCTGGTTCTGTTCGGAGGCCTGGCGAAGCCGCTCGCGATGCACCCGCAGAGTTTCTTCCGCTTGCTCTTCTCGCGCGGTCAGTTGGCGCAGCAAATCCTGCGCCCGCTCCACCTGTGCCTCGAATTTTCCTTCGAGTTCCGAAAGCGTCCGCGCAACCAGTTGCTGGCCTGAGGTTTCCAGCGTCGCGCCCATTCGTTCCGTCAGCCGCGCGGCCAGGGCCTCGGCTCGCCGGTTCAATTCCGCGCTCTGCGAGGCCAGAATGGTCTCCAGCCGCCGGTGCAATTCGCTCACCGTATCCTGGCTGGCGGCTTCCATCTGCGCCGAATATTCCGACATCCGGTTGGCGGCCTGTTCAATTTCCGCCAGCGACGTGCGCGCTCGCGTCACTTCCCGCTCCAGCGCCGTGCTGACTCCCGTCAGCGTCTCCTGCGCCTCGGCGGCCTTCTCGGCCAGCGGCTGGCTGATTTCGGTTAACCGCGCCCCCATCTTTTGCTCCGCGCCCGCCACGGCGTTGGCGGAACTTTCCGCAAACTTGCTCACCAGCCGGCCCACGGCGTTGTCGAGCGAAGATTGTCGAAGCTCATTCCACTGTGCGCGCGCCACCGCCATCTCCGCCTGCAAATCTTCCCGCCAGGCCGCTGCCGTCTGTTCGTCGGGCACGGGCTTCGCTTCCGCCGCCGGTGGCCGCTGGCGCAGCGCGGCTTCCGCCACGCTCATCTCGGCTCGAAGCTGTTCGAAGCGCGCCGCGGTGGAATGAGCGGCCCCTTCGATTTCGGCGTGCAACGTTTCGGCCCGCCCGCCAAGCTCGGCAAGCAGATCTCGTGTTTCGCTCAGCCGCGCTTCCAGCTCGCGCGAGAATTGCGTGCGTTCGGATTGTTGCGCCTCGTCCACCAGGGAGGACAATTGCGCCGCCAGTTGCTCGCTTGTCTCTTTCCGCAACTGCTCGATTTCCTGCTTCCGCTTTTCGTGCAAGGCTTCCACGCTTGCCCGCTGCTCGCGCTCGATTTCCTCCGCGGCCCGGCGGATGGATTCCCGGGCCTGGATCGCCGCGGCCTCCACCGCCCGCTCTGCCTGTCTCTCGAGCTGCGCGTTCAATTCTCGGAGCAGCGGGCTTTCCGCATCCAGCGCGGGATAAACCGCGGTCCCCGCCGAGGCGCTCTGCGGATGCAGTTTGGCGTCGTGCAGCATGCGCTCCATGAATACCGCCACGGGAGCTGGCAGTGCTGAACCGCCCGGCGTTTCGAAGTCGGAATTCGATTCCACACCCGTTCGTGGCAAGCCGCCTCCGGCCGCTTGTGAAGCCGCGCTCGCCGCCGCATTCGCAATCCAGTCTTCCGGCGGCAAATCAATCTCCCAGACATTCCCCGGATTTTCCAGTTCCACGCCGATCTGGAAAAGTTCGCGGACCGTTCGTGGCCGTTGAATCCACGCCACTCGGGCGCGCATGCATCGCCGCCCGCGATCGGAATTCGTTTGCGGAATTTCCAGCGTGATCCAGGTGTTTTTCGGCAAATGGTGTTTCGAGGGATACTTGCAGCCGTGGTAGTTCAGGACCTGAGTGGCAGTGCGTTCCTCGAAGGGTTGGCCCAGCAGGTCGACCCCGCGAACCGTCAGTGCAACCGATTGAGAAATCCGGAAACTACGGCGTCTCTGCTCACCCAAATAGTCTGCTGCTGTTTGACCCATGGATAGCCTCGGCTGGTGG
>JBGPTK010000049.1:0-18748 GCA_041490605.1 Terriglobia bacterium
GCTTTCCGGCCGGCTTCCATATTCATCCGAAAGTGAAAAGGCTGCTCGAGCAGCGCGCCGAGATGGGAAACGGCAAGCGCCCGGTGGATTATGGAATGGCCGAAGCTCTGGCCTTCGGCTCGCTGCTGCGGCAGAGAATCCCGGTTCGGTTGAGCGGGCAGGATAGCCGCCGCGGAACATTTAATCAGCGGCATTCCGCGTTGATCGATATCGAAACGGAAACTATCTACGTGCCGCTCGAGCACGTCGCCCCCGGCGAGGCCCGCTTCGAAGCCTACAACTCGACCCTTTCCGAAGCTTCCGTTCTCGGCTTCGAATATGGATATAGCCGCGATTATCCCGAAGCGCTGGTTTTGTGGGAGGCGCAATTCGGGGATTTTGCCAACGGCGCGCAGGTGATCGTCGATCAATTCATGGTTGCCGGCGAAGACAAGTGGGGCCTGCTATCCGGAGTGGTGATGCTGCTGCCGCACGGATACGAAGGCCAGGGCCCGGAGCATTCCAGCGCGCGCATCGAGCGCTACCTGCAGCTTGCCGCGCGCGACAATATTCAAATTTGCCAGCCTTCCGCGGCCGCTCAATATTTCCACCTCTTGCGGCGCCAGGCCCTGCGCAAATGGCGCAAGCCGCTGGTCGTTTTCACTCCCAAGAGCATGCTGCGCAATCCCGCGGCTTCTTCCGCGCTCGCGGATTTTTCGCGCCCGCGATTTTTGAATGTGATTCCCGAGCGGGAAATTATTCTCGGGCGGCGCATTCTGGTGTGTTCTGGAAAAATCGGGCACGAATTAATCGCCGAGCGCAAGCGCCGCAAGGACCAGGAAACCGCGATCATTTTTCTGGAGCAACTCTATCCCTTCCCCGAAGCGGAATTGGCAGCCGCGATCGGCCAGCATCCCGACGCGCGCGAAATCGTCTGGGTGCAGGAAGAGCCCGCCAACATGGGCGCCCTCGCCTTCGTTATTCGCAAACTCGACCGCATCGCTCACGGAATTCCCGTGCGTTCGGTGAAGCGTTCCGCCAGCGCCAGCCCGGCCACCGGCTCGCACAAAGCCCACGAACTCGAGCAGAAAACTCTTCTCTCGCTTTCCTTCACCACCGGAAAGAGCTGAAGACGGGGAGGCTACTTGTATCCGATCACGATCTGCTCGAATGACGGTGGCAAGGGCCGAAGCTCGCTGCGCGAAAAACCGGCGTTGCCGAACATTCGCTGGTAATCCGAAAACGGATACGCCTCTCCTCCCGGCGTATTGCCCAGCATCGTCAAGCTGAATGTCGCCGCAATCGGTGGCGAGACGCGATCTTCATTGGGAATAAATTCCAGCGCCACCGCCCGGCCTTCAGGCGCGAGCGCCGCGTGGACTTTGCGCAGCAATGTTTCATTCGATGGCATGTCGAAGTGGTGAAGAATATTGGTCAACAGCACCACATCGTAACCCGTTCCGAATTCCACATCGAAAGCGCTGCCGGGCAGAGTGCGATACCGGTTGGCCACGCCCGCCGCTTGTGCATTTTCCTTCGCCACTTCGAGAACGTTTGGCCAATCCACCGCCACGATCCCGGCATTGGGATTTCGTTTCGCCAGCGTAATTCCGAACACGCCGTGGCCTGCCGCAATGTCCAGCACTTTCCATTTCTTGCCGGAATCGGCATCCAGCATGGTGGCGATCAATTGGGCGGGCATCTCCATCAGCGGCGCCATCGATCGCGCGAACTCGATCCACATCGGATGCTGCGCCTCAAGCGCGGTCTGGCCGGCCACCGAACCGCCCTTGCGCACCGCGGCGGCGAGATCCTTGAAGTTATCTTGAAGTGCCGGCGAGGCCATGAACTTCGCCGCCGATCCGATATATTTGGGCGACTTCCGGTCGAGAAATGCAGCCGAGTCCGGAGTGAGCCCGTAGCGGTTTCCCGTCTTGGTCAGAAATCCAATCACCACCAGGAAATCGCACAAGATGCGGACTCCGCGTTCCGCGGCAGAGCATTTTTGCGCCAGCGCCGCGGCCGTTTCTGCTCCTTCCGCGATTCGGGTAAAGATTTCGAGTTCGATGGCGGCCTTCAGCGCGGCGGTGCGCTGGTAGGCGCTTAAAGTTTGGAAAAACAATTCCGGCGTTGGCTGTCTGCTTTCGGTGGGCGTGGCCATGTTTCACCTCTCCGGAAGATTCTACCAAGAACCCGTGCGGCGTCCATACCCTCCAAAATACCAGCGCACGCCCACGGTCGAATATCTGCCAAGCGGTTTATCCGGCCCGCCATCGGTGATGCTCAGCTTGTTGGAGTATTGTCCGAATGAAGTGACGGCGTGATTCGTCAGCCGGAATTCGAAATTCTTCGGCAGTTCGATTCCCATGCCCAGAATTCGTTCGATGGCGATCGGGTTTCCGCCCCAGGTGTAATCGCGCTGCGGCAATGTGCTGCCGAACCAAGCGCGCGGCTCGAAGAAGGAATAGAAATGTTTTAGAGGCCCGCGCGCGAACGGCTGGAACTCCACGTATCCGCTCAAAACGTAGCGGGCGAAAGCTCTGCAGGGATCGATGAACGGTTCGCACCGGCCGAGATCAGGCTCGTTGTGCGGCGGCGCAATCGCAAAATCAATGTAGCCGCGCACGGCATCCTTCGGGAAGAGCCAGCGGCGCTCGGGCGCGGCTGGACTCGTGCTGAGTTTGCTAGAAGGCGACGTGATGATCACTGCTGCGGGCACCGAACCTGCCGACGCAGGAACCGGAGCGGGAGCCTGCGCCGCCGTTGTTGCCGGTTTGGTTGCGCCAGTCGCAGCCGCGGGAGGCGCCTGAGCCTGCGCGGCTGCACAAGAAATTAAAAGAAAAGCCAGAAACAAAATGGCAATATTTTTCACGATTCTCTCCCAAGAACCTAGACACCAACAAGGGGTGCGCGCTCCGCGCTTCCTTCGGCGTTGTCAATTGGACGTGCGCTTGCTTTCCGGCCGCAGAAACTGGAACGCGGCTGGCGTGCTCAGTGCAGGCCTACCATGCCATAGACGGATTCGATCAATATGGGCGAGTCGTACCCGACGCCGTCTTGGAAGACGATCTCGACTTTTTCACTTTCGTTGAAATTTATGGAGGACAACGCAAAGCACCGGGCGATCCTCACCACTACTTCTCTCCTTCTCGAACACACACACCGGGAGACGCAATAAAAAGTTCGGGCCTGCACATCGTCAGGCTCTTTGATGACCGCATTCTCCATAAGTGGCGGCGTCATTACAAGCAAGAAGGTTTTGGAAGCGCCCAAGAAGGAAAGAGGCGCGGAACTTGGAGAAACATCGGGCTGCCGGAGCGGGGGCCGGCGCAGAAATCAATTCAGTTTTGTCCGGTGGAAACATATCCGCGGAAAGCCGTGTGGAAATATTCGCAGTCGCGTTGCAGCGGGCAGCTTTCGCACAGAGGTTTCGAGCGTTTGCAAATTTCCATGCCGTGTTGCCGCAGCAATTGATAGGCGCGAATCAGCGCGTCACAATTTGCGGGAAGCTGGCCCGCGAGCGAATTTTGCGCCGCGCGATAACTGGCCGAATAATTCTTGGTTTCCTTGCTGAAGCCCAGCCGGCACACGACGCGCAATACATTGGAATCCATCGCGAACACCGGCTCGGTGCGAGTGAACAGCAGAATTTTATCCGCGCCTGGAGCGCCCACGCCCGGAAATTGTTTCAGCGCTTTGCGCGCCGCTTTCGGCGGCCCTTTCAGCGCATCCTGCAAGCGGCCGTCAAATTTCTGCAAGGCGATGGCGGCAACTTCACGAAGTTTCCGCGCGCTGATCCTGGGGACAATTCCGCCCATGCCGGCAATCTCGACGAGCGTCTCTTGCGGCGCGGCCAGGATTTTGTCCGGTTGCAGGCCCACTCGCTTCTTGAGAGCCGCAAAAGCGGTGGCGCGCTTCCGGTCATCGGCGAGATATACGACATTATCGAAGAGGATGATTTCAAGGGGGTCGGTAATTCGCAAAGGAGCCGGCCGGCCATAGTGTTTCTCCAGCCGATCGAGGATGCGGCCGAGCTTGGTCAGGGCTTTTGCCATGCGCATCGCCGGCGGCGAGTTCGTCTATTTGCCGGTGGGAGAATCTTTCGGCACCTGGCTATTTTCGGCAAAGCACCAGTGCACAAATTCGGGCGTGAACCGGCTCACCACGGCGGCCGGCGTATCGGATTCAGCGACCGGATGGAACTGGAAGTCAATTGCTCCATCCGCGGCGACCGTGCCGAGCAAATAGCCGTAGACGTTCGCTTTTACCTCCCGCGCATCCTGCCAATTCGGTGGAAGGACGTAACGCACCGCGCCGGCAGTGCCCACGATCCAACCGGGAAGCACGCCGCCATGGCTGTTCCAATATTGCGTGTTAAAGGTATTCGACATGTAGAAATGCGAATGGCTGGCCAGGTTGTAAACTCTCTTGTGAAATTTGCCGCGGGCTTCCAGCAGATCGTTGTAAACCTGCCGGCCACTCTCGGTTCCGTCCGGGGAATCGTTCATGCTGTGATCGCGCGAGATACTTTCGGGAAGGGCGCGATGCATGCCCACGACGATGGTGGTGATCGCCGGATCGGCATTGTCGTGCTTCAAAACGCGCTCGAACCAGGCGACTTGCTGCGGACTGAACTGGTCGAGAGAGCCGTTGTCCATGCTGATGAAATCCACTCCATTTTGCACCCAGTGGAAGTAGGTCCTAAGCCGGTGGTCGTTCGGATCATCCAGCATGCGCTGCTGCTGCAGAACCGGTGTAGCCAGCCAGGTTCCGAACTGCTGAATGTAATCCTCGCGAACCTTGGGCTCGACGAGTTCGTGATTGCCGATTCCCAGATACACCGGCAGCGAACCGAAAGGCTCAATCTGATTCTTGATGAAGTCTTCCCAGGCCGAATCGAGGTAGGAAGAAATCGTCATGGGCTGCGAGCGGTGTTCCGGCTCGTGCAAAATATCCTCGTCAAATTTGTACATGGCCCGGAAATCACCCAGGTGCCAATAAAAGGATGGATGCTGTTGGAGCGCGCCAGCGGCGATGCCGGGCATGACCACGTCGCCGCAGTTGCGCGAATCGCCGGACACGGCAAAGGACCAGGTTTCCCCGGGCGCGGGGCGCGGCGCCGCTTTCGGCCGCGAAAGTCCAGAAAAAGCCAGGAGCGCAAAGACGGTGAGGGCGAGCGAAACCTTGCGAGGCATGTTTCCTCCAGGATGATGCAAGGATGCTATCAAAGGCGAGCGAGAGGAACAAACATCTCCGTGGGAGAGAGTAGCTCACCGGGACACTCCAAGCCGCGCGGTAGCCTGATACTACAACCGCTCAGGGCGGCTCAGAGGCAAACCGGTTCCCGCAACCCACAGGCGCCAAAACAGGTGTACAATTCAGGACGATTTCACCCCCCCAAACGAAATCCAAAAGAGGAGATCAAATGAAGAGATGGACGATTTTGTTGTCTCTAGTGGCGCTGTTCGCTTCCGCCTCGGTGTGCTTCGCGGCCAACGCGAATATGGGCACCTGGAAGCTAAATGAGGCCAAGTCTAAGTTCGGCCCCGGATCCGCGAAAAATCACACGGTGGTCTACGAGGCCGCTGGCGACAACACTAAAGTGACTGTGGATGGCGTCGACGCCAAAGGCAACCCCACGCACAATGAATGGACGGGCAAGTTTGACGGCAAAGATTATCCCGTGACCGGTGAACCGTTGTACGACTCCCGAGCGTATAAGCAGGTCAACGCTCACACCCTGGCGATGACAATCAAGAAGGGCGGCAAGGTTACGATGACAGGCAGCATCGTCGTCTCAGCCGACGGTAAGAGCCGCACTGTCATCACCAACGGAACGGATTCCATGGGCAAGAAGACCAGTGATACGGCGGTTTACGACAAGCAGTAGCCGGAAAACTTGCTAATTGCCGAAGGGCCGCAGATCCTCGCGGCCCTTTTTGTTTGAAGTTTGGAACTAGGCACTCTTCTTGGCGGGATGCTTGAAATCAACGGCGGTGGTGTTGCCGCCGCAAACGAGAATTCCGATGCGTTCGCCGCGTTGGGGTTGATACCGGCGCGAGAGGAGAGCTGCGAAGGCCGCGGCGCCGCCCGGCTCGGCGGCAATTCGCAAAGTGTTCCAGAGCGCACTTTGTGCCTGTTCGATCGCTTCATCGGGAACCAACACAACGCGGTGCACCAGGGACTGGGCGATGGGAAACATGAGTTCGCCGACGCGTTTGGGAGCGAGGGAATCGGCCGCGATTCCTCCGGCGGGCGCGTCAACCGGCTTGCCGGCCTGGAGGGCGTTTGCGAGAGTGGGGGCGGCTTCGGGCTCGACGCCGATTATTTTGACGCGGCCGGAATACCACGCGGCGATTCCGCCAATCAGGCCGCCGCCACCAACGGCGACCAGAAGCGTATCGAGATCGGGAACTTGCTGCTCGAATTCCAAGCCGACCGTTCCCTGGCCCAGGAGGGTTTCCACCTGATCGTAAGCGTGCACTTCGAGCGCGCCTGACTCCGCGGCCCATTGCCTGCTGGCAGCGAGGGCGTCGTCATAGCGATCGCCTTTGACCACAAGCTCCGCGCCGTAGCCGCGAATCCGCTCGATCTTTACTTGCGACGAGACGGTGGGCACGAAGATTTTTGCCGGCTTGCCGAGCTTTTGCGCGGCGTAGGCGACAGCGGCTCCGTGATTCCCGCCGGAAGCGGCCACCACTCCGGCCGGCGGGACGCTGCGGAGCAACATATTTGCGAAGGCGCCGCGCGCCTTGAAAGAGCCCGAATGTTGCAGCAATTCCAGTTTGAGGAAGAGGCTGTTCGAATCGAGGCCGAAATCGGCGGCATCGGCTTCGAGGATTGGAGTTTGGCGAATGTGGGGCCGGATGACGAGGTGGGCCGCGGATATATTCTCCCGATCGATTCCCGAATAGCTCATTTTTTTCTTACCCTGTGGCGGCCGCGAAATCCGGGCGCGAGCGGCGGCGCGGAAACCATGCTTGCAAATCTTCACGCGGGTGCGTAGAGTATTGTACTAAGGGAGTTAGCGAATTGTCTATATGAATGCGGAACGAACTTTGCGGGCGCTGGCCAGCGAGCGCCGGCTGCAAATCCTGGAATGGCTGAAGCGCCCGCGGAAGCATTTTCCGCCACAGGTGGATGGGGACCTGGTAAAGGACGGCGTGTGCGGAGCGCTGATCGCCCGCAAACTGGGCGTGAGCCAACCGACCGCGAGCGAACATTTGAAAATTCTGGTGGGCGCGGGATTGCTCCAAGCGAAGCGGCTGAAACAGTGGACGTTTTACAAGCGCGATGAAGGCGAAATCAAAAGGATCAAGCGGATGATTGTGGGCAAAGTTTAGGAATTCCCGGCCTGGTAAGATCGAAAATCCCGCCCCTGTTCGAGAGCCGGCGAGCCGCCGGCGATTCAAAAGAGAACACAAAGAGCGGCTTCGCCGAGCCAGTTGTGCGGAAAAGGCGCAGACGGGCAGGGAAGCCAATGCCACGACAAGAATTTTAGCTCGGACTGTATGGGATTCGCCGCCGGGGTGCTGTAATATCCGGGTTGAGGCGCAGGCTCGAATCCTTCCTTGAAGCGAGCGCCTGCGGGAGGGCCCGATGCAAATTGCTCCATTCCATCTGGAACGCTGGCAATCGACCTGGGAAAACCAGGTGGAGTTGAATATCTCTGAAAGCGGCGTGACGCCGATGTCGGTGGAAGAGCTGGTGCAGGATCCGGAAGAGTTGCAGCGGATTTTAAATGTTCCGCTGGGCTATCCGCAGACGAACGGGAGTGAAGAATTACGCAGCCGGATCGCGACGCTCTATCCCGGAGCGAGCGCCGCGAATGTGCTGGTGACCTGCGGCTGCTCGGAGGCGAATTACCTGGCGGCGTGGTCACTGCTGGAAGCGGGCGACGAAGTGGTGTTCATGCTGCCGAATTACATGCAGGTGCGGGGGCTGGCGCAGGGCTTCGGCGCCACGGTGAAAAAGTTCTGGCTGCGTGAAGAGCTCGGCTGGATGCCGGATTTGCGCGAATTGCGCCGGCTGATTACACCCAAAACCCGGCTGATCGCGATCTGCAATCCGAACAATCCCACCGGATCGGTGCTCTCCGAAGATTTGATGGAAGGAATCTGCGCGGCAGCGGAAAAAGTGGGCGCCTACGTGCTGGCGGACGAAGTGTATCGCGGCGCGGAATTCAACGGCACACTTTCGCCCACATTCTGGGGGCGGTATGAACGCGTGCTGTGCACCGGAGGATTATCGAAGGCGTATGGATTGCCGGGATTGCGGACGGGTTGGGTGATCGGCACGCCGAAGATGGCCGAGAAATTGTGGGGCTATCACGACTACACCAGCATTGGACCGGTGATGCTGGCGGACCGGCTGGCAAGTTACGCGTTGGGGACGCCGAGGCGCGCGCAGATCCTGGAACGAACGCGGCAGATTCTGCGGCGCAATTATCCGGTGGTGCGCGAATGGCTGAAGGGGCATGAAGGCGTGTTTACGCATATTTCGCCGGCAGCCGGGGCGATTGCCTGGATTGGCTATCAGGGCGACCGGAAGTCCGCGGACTTCGCGGAGGAATTGCGGGCGCGGAAGGGAGTGTTGCTGGTGCCGGGCGAGCAAATGGGGATGGAGTCGTATCTGCGGATCGGATTTGGCGGCGAGGCGGGGCATTTGCAGCAGGCGCTGACGCGGGTGAGCGAATTGATGGCGATGAGCGCGAGCGCTTAGAGGGCAACCGAAGCGGATTGGCTGCGCCGCTGGTGATTGGTTTTCCGTAGTTTGACAACTTCGCATCCGCAATCTAGGATTCCGATCGAATTCCGTCTGAGGGAGAATCGACATGAAGCGTTTCCATGCATTGCTGGCAGGAGCGTCCTTCTTTCTTCTGATTGCGGCGATTTCGGCGCCCGACCGGCCGCTAACCGATCCGAAAAGCCTGATGTCCGAAGCGATGCCCGGAGCGGCGCCCATTCCGATTGACGATCTTTTTTTCACGCGGGCGACGGGAGGCGGGGCGTGGTCTCCAGACGGAAACGAAGTGGTGTTCACGACGAATTTGACGGGGCGGTTCAATTTGTGGAAAGTGCGGGCTTCGGGCGGTTGGCCGATCCAGTTGAGCCAATCGGATGACCGCGAAACGGGCGCGACGTGGTCGCGGGACGGCCAATGGATCGTCTATCAGCAGGACCACGGCGGTGGGGAAATCTACGATTTGTTCGCGATCCCGAGCGGGGGCGGAGAAGCGGTGAACCTGACGAAGACGCCCGATATTTCCGAGAGCAATCCGGTGTTCTCGCCGGACGGACGGGAGTTAGCCATTGCCTACAAGCCGAAGGAATCGTCGGTGGTGGATATCGCCTTGCTCGACTGGAAGACGCATCAGGTACGCAAACTTACCAACGAAGAGACGAAGGACCACCTCTGGAGCGCGGCCGCCTGGAGCCGGGATGGCAAAACAATTTTTGCCAATCATCCGAACATTGGGTCCACGGACGAGGATGTCTATCGCATTGATGTGGCCAGCGGGCGAACCGAGAACCTGACTCCGCACAGCGGACAGATTCAATACCAGGCTTCAGCGGTTTCGCCGGACGGCAAGACCCTGCTGGTTTCCTCGAACGAGAAGGAAGGCTATACAAACGCCGCATTGCTCGATATGGCTTCCCAGAAGCTGACCTGGGTGACGGAACAGAAGTGGGAAGCAACTCCGGCTGAATTCTCGCCCGATGGAGGCCATTTCATTTACGAAATGAATCAGGACGGGCGAATCGATGTATTTCTGGCGGAAACGAAGACGCGACTGGGGAAAAAGCTCGCGTTGGAACCGGGGCTGAATTCCCTGGTGGGCAATCCATCCGGATTTTCGCCGGATGGAACGCGATTGCTGGTTACCCACCAAGGATCGAAACAGCCGGGCGACTTGTGGATCTATGACCTGGCCAGAGGGAGCGCCCGCCAATTGACGTTTTCCGCGATTGCGAGCCTCAAGGCGGAGAGCATCCCGCAATCACAACTGGTGCATTACAAGAGCTTCGACGGCACCGTGATCAGCGCGTTGGTGTGGATGCCATTCAATCTGAAGCGAGACGGATCAAATCCGGGAATCGTGATTCCGCACGGCGGGCCGACCGGGCAGACAGTGGATTATTTCAACCGGACGGCGGTGGCGCTGGCGACGCGCGGTTACGTGTGCATCGCGCCCAACGTGCGCGGATCGACCGGGTACGGATTCGAATTTCAAAAGGCGAATTATAAAGACCTGGGCGGCGGTGATTTGCAGGACGAGGTATACGCGGCGCGCTTCCTGAGCGAGACGGGATACGTAGACGCAAGGAAAATCGGAATCACGGGCGGATCGTACGGCGGCTACATGACGCTGATGGCCATCGGCAAGACTCCCGATGTGTGGGCCGCGGCGGTGGAAGAGTATGGAATTATCGACTGGCTGACGATGTTGCAGCATGAAGATCCGCTGCTGCAGCAATACGAGAAATCCCTGCTGGGCGATCCGGAAAAGGATCGCCAGGTATACGAGGATGCGTCTCCGATCAAATATTTGAAAAATGCGAAGGCGCCGTTGCTGGTGCTGCAAGGGGAAAACGACATTCGCGTGCCGAAGGAAGAGGCGGAACAGGTGGTCTCCATCCTGAAGGAAGCGGGTAAAACGGTGGACGCGCATTACTACGCGCAGGAAGGCCACGGGTTCGCAAAACGCGAGAATCAAGTGGACGCCATTCGACGAACCGTGGAGTGGTTTGACCGCTATCTGAAGCCGCACTAGCCTGGAGCGCAGGGGAATGAAGAAGAAAAACGCGCGAGGGGAGGAGACCGAACTGCTGCTCGAAATCTTGGAGCAGGGCTATCGAAAGAAAACCTGGCACGGGCCGAACCTGAAGCAATCGATTCGAGGAGTTTCGGCGCGCGAAGCGGCTTGGCGGCCGGGCGAGGGCCGTCACAATATCTGGGAAGAGGTGGTGCACGCGGCGTACTGGAAATATGTGGCGCGGCGGAGGCTGCTGCGAGAGAAGCGCGGATCATTCGCGCTGAAGGGCAGCAACTGGTTTCCGCGGACAGAAGCGGGGGATGAAGCGGCCTGGCGGCGGGACCAAGAGCTGCTGGAGGCGGAGCACCTTAGATTGCGGGCGGCTGTCGAGGAATTGCCGGAAGAGAGATTTGACGGGAAGACGAAAGGGTTGATTTTTGGAGTGGCGTTTCATGATGTTTACCACGCGGGGCAGATTCGGATGCTGAGGCGGCTGCAGGGCAAGCGCGGGTGAAGGTGCGCGTAAGAAAATCTCTACTGCTCAAGCATTTGGGATTTACCCTGGATTCCTCTCCCGCAGGAGCGGGATCGGAATGACACTCAAAGGCATTTTTCCGCAGGTTGTTGAGCCGGCCCCTACATTTATTATTTGCGCGCGGTGAGGAGGGCGGCGATGGTGACGCGCCCGGATGGCGGCGGGGTGATGGCGCCGCGCATGAGTTCGGATGCTATTCGTAACGCAGAGCGACCATGGGGTCGATGCGAGTGGAGCGGTGGGCCGGAATGTAGCAAGCGACGAAAGCCACCGCGAGCAGCAGGAAGACAGCGCTGCTGTAAGTGATGGGATCGTACGGCTTGATCCCGAAGAGCATGTTGGCCATCAGGCGAGTGAGGCCCAGAGCGACCGCCAGGCCGATGCCGAGTCCGATCAGGACCAGGCTCAATCCTTCCGAGACGACCATCTTCAGGATGTCCGCGCTCTGGGCGCCGAGCGCCATGCGAATGCCGATCTCGTTGGTGCGCTGGCTGGCGGAGTAAGAGACGACGCCATAGACGCCGACCACCGCAAGAACCAGGCCCAGCGCGCCAAGCGTTCCGGCAAAAGCCGCGCCCATGCGAAGCAGGAAAAATCCATTGCCGCCGCCGAGCGATTCTTCCATGGTCATCACGTCATAGACGGGAAGCTCGGGATCGAGCGATTGGATTTCCCTTTGAACCGCGAGGGCAATACTTTTTGGCGGCACTGTGGTGCGCACCTGGAGACTGCGAAGCGATCGATAATCCTGGGAGAGCGGCATGTAATAGAAGGGGGTGGGATCTTCAAAAATGAACTGATATTTGCCGCTGGAGGTGAGGCCAACGACCGTGATGTAGGGGCCCTTCTGGCCGTGGGCGCTGAATCGCTTCCCGAGGGGATCCTGACCGGGCCACAGCTTGGCGGCCAAGGCCTGGTTGACCACCGCGACGGGAGGAGATGATTCCGTGTCGGCGGCCGTGAAGGCGCGGCCGCGGAGAAAGGGGACGCCCATGGTATTGAAATAGTCGAAGCTGACGGAATTCCGGCCGGCAAAGGGGCCGCGGTCACCCGGCTGGAGGGTTTGGCCTTCGGCGAGGATGGAACTGCCGTCATTGTTGTAGCCCAAGGGAATGGAAAACGCCAAGCTGACCGATTGGACTCCCGGCACCGAGCCGGCGCGTTCTTCCAATTGACGATAGAAGGATCTGCCGCGGTCTTCGCTATATCCAAGTTGCGCGGGGTCCATCGTAAAATTCATCACATTTTCGGTGCGGAAGCCGAGATTCACACCCTGGGCGCTGGCAAGGCTGCGCACAAAAAGAGCAGCAAAAATCATCAAGACCAGCGAGCCGGCGACCTGCGACATCACCAGGACATTGCGGAGGCGATGCCTTCCGGCGCCACCCGAAAGCGAACGTCCGCCTTCGCGAAGAGCATCGTTCAAATCGATCCGGGAAGCGCGAAGAGCCGGAACCAGCCCCACCAGGATTCCCGTCAGGAGCGCGATGGCGGCCACGTAGCTGAACACCCTCCAATCAAGCGAGAAATCGAAGCGGAACGGCAGATCGCCGGGAAGATGGATGGAGCCCATGAAGGACGAACTCCACTTTCCGATCAGAGCGCCGGCAGCGCCGCCCAGCAGGGCGAGCATGATGCTTTCCGTCAGCAGCTGGCGAATCAGCCGCGCGCGGCCAGCGCCCATGGCCGCGCGAACGGCAAGCTCTTTCCGGCGGGTGGTGGCGCGAACGAGCAAAATGTTGGCCACGTTCACGCAGGCCAGCAGCAAGACGAGCGTCACCAGACCCATGAAGATTGAGGCGACGAGTGGAGTCTGCCGGGCGGATTCCGGTTCCGGACGGCACAATCTTTCCGGATAGAGATAGACGTGAACATCCTTATTCGTCTCGGGGTATTGCACGGCGAGCTGCTGCGCGACAACCTGGAGAGACGCGAGCCCCTGTTTCAAGCTGACTCCGGGCTTCAGCCGCGCCAGAGGGTGCAGTGAATGTTGATCCCTCTTGGTGAAGCGATCTTTATTTTCGGGGTCCATGGCGGACATGGCGACAGGCAAATATCCATCAAAGTCCGCGACAGCATAGGTGCCGTGGAAACTTTCCGGAACGACGCCGATAATGGTGAATGCGTTTCCATTGACCTTGACGGTTTTGCCGACGACGGCGGGATCGCCGCCGAAGCGCCGCCTCCAGTATTTGTTGCCGAGAACGAGAACCGGATCAGCGCCGGGCGTTTGACCTTCGGAAGGAAGAAGCAGCCGGCCCAGGGCGGGCTGAACGCCCAGCATGGTGAAGTAATTTCCCGTCACATAGGCGACGGTCATGCGGTCGGCGCGGCCATCCGCGCTCAGGCCGATAAAATTGAAATCGTAAGCAGCGAAGTCCGAGAAGGCGGTGGAATTTTTGCGATAGTCCTGAATATCCAGATAGGACATGTTGTGCGGTTCTTCGTTGCCGGGATGCGAGATGGCCGGGACGACCAACTGTTCGGGGTGGTCAACGGGGAGCGGGCGCAGCAAGAAACTGTTCAAGACGCTGAAAATGGCGGCGTTGGCGCCGATGCCGAGGCCCAGGGTGATGACGATCAAGATGGTCAGGCCGCGGCTCTTGACCAGCATCCGGAGACCGTAGCGAATGTCCTGCCAGAAAGATTCCATCGGCACACCCCCCTCATCCTTGAAAGCATCGGTCGAGCCTGTTGCCGCGGGCGCAAGCCAGAAGGCCGAATGCTCCGCGCCACTCTATACATTGGATTACGCGGGGCCGGGTGGAAAAGTTCCCTGGGGCGGTTTTCGGGAGCTGAACATTTCCGAAGAGCAAGGTTGATCTGGAGTGGCTTTGGGCTCGCTCAGGACGAGGCATCATCATACAATGACGGCTGGAATCGAGGAATCATGAGCCGATATTACCAAATCATTTCCGCCGGCCTTCTGGTGCTTCTGATTTTGACGATTGTTGGGCTGGTGTTGACGAACCGGCCTGTCAGCGAGCCCAGGAGCGGACCTGCTTATCGAAATGCCCCATTCTATCGCCTGGCCATCGTGACTCAGGAACAGTTTGACACGGCGCGAAAGCTGGCGGCACGCGCGGTGACGCGCGAGGAACAGTGGATGGCGCGCGAAGCCTTGCGCATCGCCGATAACGAGGTAGACCTCGCGCTGGCGACCGCGCTGCAGGAAGCAAGCGTACATCCCGCGCCGCTGACGCCCGAAGCGCAGAAGATTTCCGGCCGGCTGAAGGATGCGCAAGCCCAGATGGAGTTCGACCAGGCGGAGATCGACCGGCTGAAGAAAGAGCTGGCCAATGCCAAGGAAAGCGCGAAGGATTCCCTGCAGCAACAACTGCAGCTGATTCAGGCGCAAGCCGATCTGGATCAGGATGAAGTGGACGATGCCCACCAGGATTTGATTCGCGCGGGAGGCGATCCCCAGGGGATCATCCAGCGCATGAAACAGCGGTATGAAGCGCGGGAGCAGGCGAATGGCGGGCTTCAAAATCTTGTGCCTTCCGGCCCGCAGAACTCGATGGAAGAAACACAAGCACGAAACATTGTCGCGCTCGTCCGGGCCTGGTATTCGCTGCGCGGGAAATACGAACAGTTGCAACGGGCCGAGCAGGACGCACGGGCCCAGAGCGCCGACTTGAACCTGAGCCACGAGAAATTGGATCAAGAAGCGGACAAGCTGAATGCGCAGGAACCAACACCCGCCGCACGGGCAGCGAATGCCGCGCAATCCGGCAGCGCGGCGGCGGCCAACAATTCCAATTCCGGCGCGGCGAAAATTTCCTCTCTCAAGAAGCGCGCGGCCAATCGCAAGAATTTAGAGGTATTCGACAAGCGGATTGAAGATGAGCAACAGCTCGCCGAGACGTATAGGAGATGGTCCGCATTCATCCAGGAACGCGAGCGGCAATCCATGCACCGTCTGCTCTACTGCGTGCTGTGGATTCTGCTCATCGCATTATTAACGACCATCGTCGACATCTGGGCCAGTCGTTCGCTTGCCAAGCTGGAGGCGGATCGCAAGCAACTGCATGCCCTGCATTCCGTGGGGGGCTACGCCATCCGCGCCGGCGGCGCGATTCTAATTCTTCTGGTGATCTTCGGCCCCCCTACCCAATTCGCCGCGGTGCTGGCGCTGGCTGGAGCGGGGCTGACGGTGGCGCTGAAGGATTTTATCGTGGCCTTTATCGGATGGTTCGTGCTGATGGGCCGCAATGGGATCCGGCCGGGAGACTGGGTGGAAATCAACGGAGTTTCCGGCGAGGTGCTGGAGATCGGACCCATGCGCACCATTCTGCTGGAAACGGGGAACTGGTCTGATGCGGGGCATCCGACGGGACGAAAAGTAACCTTCATGAACGGCTTTGCGGTGGAAGGAAATTACTTCAACTTCTCAACCTCCGGCCAGTGGATGTGGGATGAGATTGAGTTCGCAGTGCCGGCGGACGCCGATCCGTTTGCGATGGCCGAAGCAGTGAAGAAGATTGTGGCGGCGGAAACCCAGAAAAACGCGCAACTGGCCACCGACGAATGGCAGAAAGTGGCGCCGGGCGCAGCGCCCAAGGCATTTCATAGCGAGCCGGTGATGAGCGTGCGGCCCACGGGTTCCGGAGTGGCCGTGGTGATTCGCTACGTCACGCGGGCGAATGAACGGCACGAAGTGCGCTCGCGAATTTACCGGGCGATGATCGATTTGCAGCGCCGGAAAGAGATGCCTCAATTGGAACCGGGAAGCCCGGTTCGATAGTAGACCATATCTCCTATTTGAAATTAGTGTCAGCATCCGGATGATCGGGCCAACGCAAGTATCCTTTGGGTGTATATTGTGGGGTTCTTGGGAGCTAAAACGGAAATTGTGGTTTGATTATAGAACGAAAGTAGATTGGCCATGCGCATTTTCGCAGAGAAGCGAAAGACAACCAAACAGGCTACACCCGCCAAATCCACGCTGCTCGACCGGGCTCGCCTTGGTCACAGCCAAGAAGTGGACACAATTCTACGCATGCAGGAAACGATCGGGAATCAAGCTGTGCAGCGCCTATTGAAAGCAAATCGGGGAGACAGCAAAGGTTATTCAACTGATACTAGAGTTTCCCGTGCCGCCGGAGCAACGCTGGCGGATAATCTGCCGTACACTCAGAAAATCGAGGGTGTGGGAGATCCCCCCTCAATTGATGATAAGGACGCCCTGGCTCAGACTATCGGGGGAATTCCAGGGACTCTCACGCTCACTAAGCCGGGCGCCGCAGCGGCTCAACCCACCGCATCTTTTGCGGCGGGCGCCGTGCATGCGGTGAACAATGTTGCCGTCCAGGTTGCCCGGGGAGTTGAGGCCGGCAAGACACTGATGACTCTGAACGGGAAGGATCTTCTCAGCACAGCACCGGGGACTGCAATCGCCAAACCGAGCATTGGTGGAAGCTCCTTAGCTTCGGGGGGAGTACAGTGCCGGGTCGCTGCCGTGCCAAAGAACGTGGGAAGTTTCGACGAAACGGTGCTGAACAGCGGACCCTGGAGCACCGTCACTTCAAAGGCGAATTTACAAGCGCGGCTTCGGCTCGCGGCTTGCTCTGGCACCGGGGATACCACACTGACGGCTCACGGACAGCCGTCCGATGCGAAGGTGGCGGAAGCAAACCGGACCCATGAGGACCATCATGCGGCGGACTTCGCAGCGGTCTTCGCCAAGACAATCGGCAGGTGGGATGCTCTGCTGGGTGCAGCCAAGAGTTCCGGCACGACGTTCAAGGGTGCCGACGCTCCGGCTTGCGAAGGTGCACTATTTGCAGCCATGGGAGGAACACCCGAAAGCATTGCCACGAACTATAGAGACGGCTGCCGCGGTTCCGGCCGGGCATTCCACAACACGCCTGCTGGTGGACCGCTCAGTGTCTCAAATCAGTCAGCGGACGCGACCTGTACATCCTGTTCTGTCGATGTAAGCCAATAAAATCAGTGCGATTGAAAGGAAACATCCCCGGCCCCGGATCGGCGTTGGCTATAGGGATGTTCAGGCCCAAGCCTCCGCGGATTCGGACGAGAAATCCAAGGTTACAAGGATACGGTGTCGTGGTTCGAGATAAGTATCCAGCGAGTGAACCATTTTTAGGAAATTCGGCAGTAGTGCTTAAGAAAATCCTTATTGATCTTCGGATGGACTTTAGCGAAATAGTAGTTAAAATGATTTAGCTGGAAGCTGTTGTAACTTAGATAAGTCATCTGCCGTGACATTTCGGCAAATCAACACGAGGGTTGGAGCGGGCCGGTCAACCCTTTGTCACGCCCCCCAACGGCAAAGCGCAGGCGGTGCATGCGGCCTGCAGCCTACTCAGATGACGCGACCAGCTTCGATCAGCATGAAAATATTCGATCGGCCGTTTGATCCCTGCGGCAGGAATTTAGCCTGCTAGCGAGCGAGGAAAATAAATGATTGTGGGTGTGCCTCGAGAAACCTTTCCCGGGGAGCGGCGAGTGGCCCTGGTTCCCGCAGTGATCCCCAACCTGGTGAAAGCGGGATTGGAAGTTGTGGTGGAGGCGGGGGCGGGCGCCGCGGCAGGCTTTCCGGATGCCAGCTATGCCGCCAAGGGCGCAAAGATTCTTGCGGATCGCGCGGAAGTGTTTCGCACGGCGGACATCGTCGTGCAAGTGCTGTGCCATGGCTCAAACGATGCCACCGGCAAGGCCGATCTACCGCTTCTGCACCGCGATCAAGTGTTGATCGGATTCCTACGGCCCCTGGGCGCCATTGAAACGATTCAGGAAGTTGCCGCCACGGGTGTGACGTCGTTCTCAGTGGAGCTGATGCCGCGCACCACGCGCGCGCAGAGCATGGATGCGCTCTCATCGATGGGCACGATCTGCGGGTACAAAGCCGTGCTGCTCGCCGCCGACACGCTGCCACGATTATTTCCCATGATGACCACGGCGGCAGGCACGATTACCCCAGCGCGGGTTTTCATTATCGGCGCCGGCGTGGCCGGGCTGCAAGCGATCGCCACGGCGCGGCGGCTGGGAGCTGTGGTTTCCGCCTACGATATGCGGCCGGCAGCGAAGGAACAGGTGCAGAGCCTGGGCGGGCGTTTCGTCGAGTTGCCGATCGAAGCCCAGGACGCGCAGGATGCGGGTGGATACGCGAAGGCGCAGGACGAAGCGTTCTACGGCCGCCAGCGCGAATTGCTGGGACGCGTGGTATCCGAAAGCGACGTGGTGATCACCGCCGCCGTGATTCCGGGGAAAATATCTCCCGTGCTGGTGACGCGGGAAATGGTGGCGGCGATGGCGCCCGGCTCGGTGATCGTTGACCTGGCGGCGGAGCGGGGAGGAAATTGCGAGCTCACGAAGAGCGGAGAAAAGATCGTGGAGCACGGCGTCACGATTATCGGCCAGTTCAATCTGGCCAGCGCGGTGCCCTACCATGCCAGCCAGATGTACGCGCGCAATGTGAGCGCGTTTCTGCTGTACCTGGTGAAGGAAGGAAA
>JBGPTK010000050.1:0-18415 GCA_041490605.1 Terriglobia bacterium
AAAGTATGCGTTCCCAGTGCCGAGCAAGTTTCAGGACAGCCACCTACTGAGTTCTCGCCTGACGATCTTAGCCTCAGAAAGGTATTAACTGAATAGCGATTTATCTAGGAAATTAGCCAGAAGTACCATAGGGCCAATTTATCAGTGGTTGATATTGTCGGGACGCGCGGAGTTCGAGGGCTGCGGGGAACGTCCTACCCAAAGAGTTTAAGATGGCACTTTCTGCGCCGAGAAGAAACCACCTTATTGGGCATCGAGGAGAGCACCAGAAATGAGAACAGTCACGGGTCTCATACTCGCGATCATGTTGGTAGTCCCGACCCAGGCGCAGCAACAAGTGATGGTGGAGTGCAGGGATTTGGCGACGACGGGTAATTATGTCGGGCCGAACGAAACTGTTATCAATGGCAAAGCTTGCCGTCCGGCAGGGGCACCGCTTCAAGTTGTCGAATCTAATTCAAAGCTGACGCCTGCAAAACCGGCATCTGTAAACGCTCCCGCAGCGACAGCTCCGGCGGCTCTGGCCTCAGCTCCGGTGCAAGAGAAGCAGCAAGTGCCTTCAAAGGGCTTCTTGCTTGAAGACGGAACGCCTGTCCGTCTTGTCCTTGACCAGAATCTTTCTTCCGCGGATGCCGTGACCGGTCAGACCGTAGATTTCGAGGTTGTAGACGACGTTGTTGTGAACGCGCTTCTCGTCATCCCGCGAGGCTCCATTGCATGGGCGACAATCACCGAGGCGGAGCACAAGCGGCACCTCGGACGAGCGGGAAAATTGAATCTCAATATTGATAAGGTTCGTCTTGCCGATGGGGAGAAGGCTTTGCTTCGTGGTGTCAAGGAAGCGAAGGGCGGCGGACACACGGGTGCAATGACAGGTGCGATTGTTGCGACTGCACTTGTGGTCTGGCCCGCTGCGCCCTTCTTTTTGTTTATGCACGGCAAGGACATCACGATTCCCAAGGGAACGCAAATCACTGCTTACGTTCAAGGAGACGTGAGGCTAGATGAGTCGAAGTTCGAAAAACAACTCTCAGTTTCAAAGTAGGGTTGGATTACAACCGATAAATCGAAGTCAAGAGCCGCCGTTTCAACGCTAGTATTTAGCTTCCCAAGCTTGAGGCGAGGGTTCGATTCCCTTCTCCCGCTCCAATCTGCGCAATAAGTTAGCAGCCGCCTCATCGCACACGCCAGCAGGAATGCGCCTTAGAAATCGACACATCCTGTATGCGAGAATGGATGCTGGCTTCACAAGAAAATGCTCAATCGTCTGATGATTGCGGCCGCAGCACCCACTATGGCCCGAAGCGCGAGGCACTGGATCTACCACCTCGGTGGATTGGGCTTTATTCCGCTTGGACTTATCGACAGCTCCGTCATTCCGCTCCCGGGAAGCATGGATGTACTGATCATCGTCTTGTCGGCACGCAATAAAGATTTCTGGTTTTATTACGCTTTGATGGCGACCGTTGGTTCGGTGATCGGCGGGTTCGTTACCTACCGGATTGCTCGCAAGGGAGGAAAGGAAACGCTTGCTCATAGGTTTCCGCGCAGGAAGCTGGAGAAGATTTACAAGATCTTCAGTCGATGGGGCTTTGGCGCGATCGCCATCCCCGCCATGCTGCCACCCCCGGCGCCCCTGGTTCCATTCCTCTTGGCCGCGGGAGCCATGCAATATTCTGTAAACAAATTCCTGGTCGCGCTGACGTTAGGCCGAATCGTCCGATATTCCATTCTGGCGTACCTGGCCGCCCGTTATGGACGGTATATGCTTACATTCATCTCGCAAGTTCCACACCCGATCCTGTTTGTTGCTATCGCAGTAATTGCCACCACCGCCGCCGCAGTATTCCTCATAATTCTTGGAAGTAAGCGCAAAAAATCCGCGTAGACTCTGCCTTCTTTTTAGCGCTGATGTTTTGCTTCCCAAGCTTGAGACGAGGGTTCGATTCCCTTCTCCCGCTCCAATATCACGCCAGGGCTTTCGGGATGGCTGCCTTCCATCTTCCTTGTGCTTTCAGGATGAGCTCGACAATTTCGCGGACGGCGCCGTCGCCTCCTCCGCGGTGGGTGACGTAATCCGCGGCTATTTTAACTTCGGGGACGGCGTTGGCCGTGGCGATGGCCAGGCCGGCGCGTTCGAGGAGCGGGAGATCGGGCAAGTCGTCGCCCATGTAGGCGGTCTCCTCGTCGGTGACGCCGGCTTGCTGCTGGATTTCCAAATAGGCTTCGGTCTTTTTGGCGCGGCCCTGGTAGACAAAGTCCATCGACATTTCATGGGCGCGTTGGGCGGTGGCCATGGAGTTGCGGCCGGTGATCAAACCGGTTTTGATGCCCATCAGGTGGGCCAGCTTCACGCCGGCGCCGTCGTGCGCATTGAAAACCTTTAATTCCGCGGCCGCGCCCGACCCGGTGACGGACATGAGGTAGACTCGGCCGTCGGTGAGAGTGCCGTCAACATCCATCAACAGGAGGCGGATTTTTTTCGCGCGTTTCAGGACCGCGGGCGGAAATTTGCCGGTTGATTTTGGCAAGCGTGAGCCTCCGGGTTGACATTACAAAATCAAAGTCAAAAGAAAGATGCCGGCTTAAAAGCCGGCGCTACATGAAACCGGCACACAAAAGCTAGAATAATTGGAGAGTCCAGAGGTCATGGATGTGCACGACGCCTTCCAGGCGGCCTTCGCCATCGGCCACCAGGACCGAGGTGATTTTGCGGTCTTCCATAATTCGCAGGGCCGCGGCGGCCAATTCGGTGCGGCGAATCGTGACGGGGTTTTTGGACATGCATTCCGCTGCCGTCAGGTCGAGCGTGTCCTTTTTCTTTTGCTGCATCAGGCGGCGCAGGTCGCCGTCGGTAATCACGCCCAGGAGTTTTCCTCCACCATCCACGACGGCGGTCAGGCCCAGACCTTTGCGGCTCATTTCGTAAATCACGTCAGGCATTCGCGCCGAGGCCTCCACGCTGGGCAGGTCTTTCCCCGCATGCATTAAACTTTCCACACGGCGAAGCTTTTTGCCCAGGCGGCCGCCGGGATGCAGCGCCGCGAAATCTTCTTCGCGGAAGCCGCGGCGTTCGTAGACGGCGATGGCGAGCGAATCGCCCATGGCCAGGGTGGCTGCCGTGCTCGCGGTGGGGGCGAGATTGAGCGAGCAAGCTTCCTCTTTCACGGCGATATCGAGCACCACATCGCTTGCAGCGGCCAGCGAGGAACGCGGATTCGCGGTCATGGTAATCAGGTGAATGCCCAGGCGCTTGCTGGTTTCGAGCAGCTCCAAAAGTTCCTCGGTCTCTCCGCCATAAGAAATCGCCACGATCACGTCGTCGCCAACCAACATGCCAAGATCACCGTGCAGCGCTTCGGCGGCGTGCAGGAAAAGCGATGGCGTGCCGGTGCTGGCGAAAGTTGCGGAAATTTTTCGCCCGATCAGCCCGGATTTGCCCATCCCGGTGACCACCACCCGGCCTTTGCACGCGAATAATAGATCGACCGCACGATCGAATCGCTCGTCAAGCCGGTCGATGAGTCCTGCAATGGCCTCCGCTTCGATTCGCAGGACGCGCTTGGCCGTCTCGATGCTCATGGCGCGCTCCAGGTGCGAACCAGCGCGGCAATCTTCAAAAGTTTTTCGACGAGCGGTTGAAATTGGTCGAGCGGCAAGGCGTTGGTGCCATCGGAAAGCGCCTTCGCGGGATTTTCGTGCACTTCGAGGAAGATGCCATCCACGCCCGCCGCGGCGCCGGCGCGCGCCAGCGGCTCGATGAATTCGGGCTGGCCGCCGGACGCGCTTCCTTCTCCGCCGGGAAGCTGCACGGAATGCGTGACGTCGAAGACTACCGGGTAGCCGGTTTTTTTCAGGATGGGGAACGAGCGCATGTCCACGACAAGATTTTGATACCCGAAGGAACTGCCGCGTTCGGTGAGAATAATTTTGTGGTTGCCCGTGCTGGCTACTTTCGCGGCGGCGTGCTCCATCTCCCAGGGAGAAAAAAACTGCGCCTTCTTCAGATTCACAACGCGGCCGGTATGGCCGACGGCGAGCAACAAGTCCGTCTGGCGGCTGAGGAATGCGGGCACTTGCAGCACGTCGCAGACTTCGGCGGCCGCGGCAGCGTGCTGCGGCTGGTGCACATCGGTCAAGATCGGCAGGCCCACGCGCTTTTTGATATTGGCCAGCACGCGCAAGCCTTCTTCCAGTCCAGGCCCGCGATACGACGAAATCGAGGTGCGATTGGCTTTGTCGTAAGAGGCCTTGAAGATCAGCGGGAAGCGCAGAGCCGAAGCGATGGCGGCCAGACGCTCAGCGATCATCGTGGCATGGGCCTCGGATTCGATGACGCAGGGGCCGGCGATCACGAAGAGCGGGGCATCGCCGCCGGCTTCAAAGTTTCCAATCGAGAATTTAGAAGGTACGGACATGGTGTTTCTAGCTCATTCGCCTTTCGCTTTGGCGACTAAGCCTATGCGGTAATGACCGGCATTTCAATAGCGGGGATTCGATCGAGGAGCAAAGGCGCCCCAATTTAACCGGACAAACTCAATCCGGATATGGCGGCAGCTAATCGCCGGGCTGGGCGGTGGCGGGAATGCTGGATTTTGTGCTGGGAGCAAGACGCTGGCGGCGATGCGTCTGGCAGGCGCCGATGAACGCGGCAAATAAAGGATGTGGCGCGAGTGGTTTCGATTTGAATTCCGGGTGGAACTGGCAGCCCAGGAACCAGGGGTGGTCCGGCGCCTCGATAATCTCCACGTAAACCCCGTCGGGGGTGCGGCCGGTGATGCGGAATCCGGCGGCGGTCAGCGTTTTTTCATATTCGCAATTGAATTCATAGCGATGGCGGTGACGCTCGGAAATTTCGAGCGTGCCATATGCCTGGTGCGCGAACGAACCAGGTTCCAGTTTGCAGGGCCAGGCGCCCAGCCGCATGGTGCCGCCCATTTCGTCAACGCCGAGCAATTCGCGGAGTTTATAAATCACGCGATGCGGAGTTCGGGAATCGAATTCGGTGCTGTCGGCGTCAGGAATGCCCGCCGCGTGGCGCGCGTATTCGATGGTGGCGCATTGCATGCCGAGGCAGATGCCGAAAAATGGAATTTTGTTCTCACGGGCGTACTGGATGGCGTAAATCATTCCCGCGATGCCGCGTTTTCCAAAGCCGCCAGGGACCAGGATTCCGTCCAAGTGCCGCAGCCGCCGCTCGGCCGCGCCGGGCGAATCAATTTCCTCGGCTTCGATCCATTCGATCACGGTGCGAGCGCGGTGGGCCAATCCACCATGAACCAGCGCCTCGCGCAAACTCTTGTAGGCGTCTTCAAGCTGCACGTATTTGCCGACAACGCCGATGCGGACTTCACTCTGCGGATGATGGAAGTTTTCCAGCATCTCGAGCCAGCGAGTGAGATTGCCCGGCGGAGCGTTTAAATGCAGCAGGCGAAGGATTTGTTCGTCCAGACCTTCCGCCGCCAGGGTCATGGGAACTTCGTAGATGCAATTCACATCCGGCGCCGATATGACGCAGGATTCCGCCACGTTGCAGAACAGGGCGATCTTGGCTTTCAGTTCGCGGCTCAGCCGCCGGTCGCTGCGGCAGAGCAGGATATCCGGCTGGATTCCAATGCTCAGTAATTCTTTAACGCTATGTTGGGTGGGCTTGGTCTTCAGTTCGCCGGCGCTGGGGATGAAGGGCACCAGCGTCAGGTGAATGAAGAGAGTGTTTTCAACGCCCAGTTCCAGCCGCATCTGGCGGATGGCTTCCATGAACGGCAGAGATTCGATATCGCCGACCGTGCCCCCGATTTCGATGAGCACCACATCCGCGTCGTCCGCCACCTTTCGAAAAGCTGCCTTGATTTCGTCGGTGACGTGCGGAATCACCTGAACGGTCTTACCCAGATAATCGCCGCGGCGCTCTTTGGCGATGATGGATTCGTAGATCCGGCCGGTGGTCCAGTTGTGATCGCGCGTCAGCTTGGCGGAGGTGAAGCGTTCGTAGTGGCCCAGGTCGAGATCCGTTTCGGCGCCATCGTCCGTGACGTAGACCTCGCCGTGCTGATAGGGGCTCATCGTGCCGGGATCGACGTTTAAATAGGGATCGCACTTCTGGAGGGTAACTTTGAGGCCGCGCCCTTCAAGAAGGCGGCCGATCGAAGCGGCAGCGACGCCTTTTCCCAGAGAAGAAACAACACCACCGGTTACAAAGATATACTTCGGAGCCGTGTGCAAGGCTTGCGAGTTCCCTCTTAAAGGATGAGCGTACTCCGCATTATCTTCGAGAAGATGACGGCTGTCAATTTTCAAATTAAGCATTCAGAAAAATTCAGGGTCATGGCCCGTGGAGATTGCCGGAAGCAATATAGGGCGACCGATGAGCGGGTATTTATTGCGCAGTTTGTTAAAAGTTTTTCAGTTGCCCGTGCTGGCAGCGCGCTCGCGGATCAAGGCCTCGACACGGGCGATGTCGGCGGGGAGATCGACGCTCACGGCGTCGTAGGTCGATTCCACCACGCGAATATGATAGCCATTCTCGAGCCAGCGGAGTTGTTCGAGCTGTTCCAGGCGCTCCAGCTCACCGGGAGGCAGCGTGGGGTAGTCCAGCAGCGCCTCGCGCCGGAAAACGTACACGCCGATGTGCTTCCAGTGTTGAGCCGAAACCCGTTCGGATTCTTCGCGGACCCAGGGGACCGGAGCGCGTGAGAAATAGAGGGCGTCGCCCTGAAAATCGTTCACGACCTTCACCACATTGGGGTCCATGATATCGGCAGGGCGAATGATCGCGACGCTGAGCGTGGCAAGATTTATTTCCGCATCCGCGGCGAGCGCTTCCACGGCCGAATCGACTGCCTGGGGATCGATCAAGGGCTCGTCACCCTGCACATTCACGTAAATCCCCGCGGTGATATGCGCGGCTACCTCAGCCACGCGTTCCGTTCCACAGCGATGCTCCGGGCGAGTCATCACCGCTTCTCCACCGAAGGCTTCGACGGCTTTTAAAATACGCTCGTCATCCGTGGCCACCACCACGCGCGTGATGCTGCGGCACTGCCGCACGCGGTCGAAAACATGCTGGATCATGGGACGCCCGGCGATGGAGGCGAGCGGCTTGCCGGGAAAACGGGAAGAATCGTATCGCGCGGGGATTACTGCCACGATTTGGCTGGAATCTTGTGGGGACATCGTTACCTGCCAGCAACCGCGATGATCTTATCATTGTTGGCTCTGATCCTGGAGGCGCAGCCGGCTCAGCAGGAGGCGCTACGCCAGGCTGGGAAAGCCGCGTCGTGGCGGAATCGAGCCGGCCAGCCCGCAGACAGACGCATCAGGTCCGATGCTGGTGCATGCAGCTCATCTCGAAGAAAGCCTTTCGTCCCCAGATGGCATGAGAAAATAGGACTTCCTCCTCCCTTTTTATTCTTGGTGCGCACTCTGCCTGCGGACTTGATTTGAGTTCGCGGAGTGATAGAATGGCAATCAGAGAGTGTCACAGGACCTGCTGTCGTCCCAGCGAAGGCCCAGCGAGGGGAACTTGAGAGAGACGGCCAGAGCGCCCTACAAGAGTTGGGCATCACTGGCGGAGTGTTCTTTCCTGGCGGCTATTTTCGCCTTGGGCTTGACCGGAACCTTGCAAGGGCAATCCCCCGAACCCGCCGCCCCCGCCGCTCGCGAATTCAGCAAATCCCCCAAGAATGCGAAAGACCGGGAAATCAAGGTTGACGTGCAACTGACGCTGGTGAACGTGACCGTGACCGATCCGTTCAACCGCCTGGTGACGGGCCTGGAGAAGGAAAACTTCCGCGTAATCGAAGATGGCACGGAACAGGAAGTTGTTAATTTCTCCAGCGAGGATGTGCCCATCTCCATCGGCGTGATTTTCGATATGAGCGGCAGCATGGCGGACAAAGTGGATAAGTCGCGCCTGGCCGCGGTGCAATTCTTCAAGACCGCCAACCCGCAGGATGAATTTTTTCTGGTCAATTTCAACGACCGGGCGCAGCTCACCAGCCCCTTTACCGCCAACATCGAGGAATTGCAGGACCGCATGCTCTATACCGCGGCTCACGGCCGCACCGCGCTGCTCGATGGAGTCTACCTGGGCCTGAGCCAAATGAAAGGGGCGCGCAACGCCAAGCGCGCTTTGCTCATCATATCCGATGGCGGCGATAACCATAGCCGGTACAATGAGGCCGACGTACGAACTTATCTTCGTGAAGCGGATGTGCAGTTCTACGCCATCGGAATTTATGAGGCGGAGAATTGTGGCCGGACTCCCGAAGAGTGCGATGGCCCAGCGCTGTTGAACCAGATGTCGGAGATGTCCGGCGGAAGAACATTCACCGTACAAAACTTGAACGATTTGCCGGATATTGCGACTAAAATAAGCATGGAGCTGCGCAATCAATATGTTTTGGGATACCGGCCAAGCAACCACGCTCGAGACGGCAAGTGGCGAAAAATCAAAGTCAAACTCCGCCCACCCAAGGGGCTGCCGCCTCTTACTGTTTTCTCGAAGTATGGCTATTACGGCCCGGGGCATTAGCCTTCGCGGGCTGCGTCTCCTCGTCTTTCTTCCCCTCATCTCCATCGGACTTCTGGCGGGCTTTGGCGCCGGGGCCCAATCGCAGCAGCCGCTTCCTCCCGTGCCGCCTCCGCCGGAACAAGCGCACAAGCCTCCCCAAAGCGATCAGGGCTATAAGATCCGGCGGGACGTTGAGCTGGTGGTGCTTCACGCCACGGTGCTGGATGAGAAAGGGAATTTCGTTCCGGACCTGAAGCCGGATAATTTCCGCATCTTCGAGGACAAGGTCGAACAGAAAATTGCGCTGTTCAAGCGCGAGGATCTGCCGGTGACCATGGGGCTGGTCATCGACAACAGCGGGAGCATGCGCTCCAAGCGCTCCCGGGTGAACGCCGCCGCCTTGACCTTCGTGCAAACCAGCAACCCCAAAGATCAGATCTTCGTCGTGAATTTTAATGACGAGTACTACCTGGACCTGGACAGGGATTTCACGGATGATCCCCGCGAATTGAAAGACGCGCTGGAACGGATCGATTCGCGCGGCAGCACGGCGCTCTATGACGCGCTGATCGGCTCCCTCGATCATTTGAAGAAGGGTTCCCGCGACAAGAAAGTGTTGCTGGTGATCACCGATGGCGAGGACAATGCCAGCCGCAAGGATTTGTCGTACGCCACCCAGGCGGTGCAGCAATCCAGCGCGATTATTTATGCCGTCGGCTTGTTTTCGGATGATTCGCACCAGGAAGTGAAGCGGGGTACGAAGGCGCTGAAGGTCATCACCGAAGCGACCGGGGGCCAGCCCTATTTCCCGAAAAACGTCGAGGAAGTGGAGTCCATCTGCGCCCAGATAGCGCATGACATTCGTAACCAGTACACCATCGCGTATTACCCCAGCAATGCCAAGCGGGATGGAACATTCCGCGCCGTCCAGTTGCAGGTGACGCCGCCGCGCGGCCGCGGAAAGATGACCGTGCGCACGCGCACCGGCTACTACGCCCAAAAAGAATCAGGCGCGCAGTAGAATCAATCAACTCCAATGAACATTCTCTGAGGGCGAACGCGCTCGGCCGCGTAAATTCCTGTTCAAGTGGTGCGAAGCTGGCGAAGGAAACTGGTGCCATGGAGGATTGCGCCGCCAAAATTTTCAGCGATCGTTTGGCCCATATCGGCAAGCGTCTGGCGGATGCCCAGATTCACGCCGGATTTTGAGGCGGGGCAATACGCGAGGATGGGAACGTATTCGCGGGAATGATCCGTGGTGGGCGCGACGGGATCGGGGTCACAGCCGTGGTCGGCGGTGAGCAGCAACAGGTCGCTGGGGCGCAATGCATCGCAGAATGGACCCAGCAGGCGATCGAATTCCTCCAGCGAGCGCGCGAAGCCTTCCACGTCTTTGCGATGGCCATAGAGCATGTCGAAATCAACCAGATTGGCGAAGATCAGGCCTTTCGATTGTTTTGCCAGAGCAGCGGTGAGTTTTTCCATGCCGTCCATGTTGTTTTTGGTGGTGACGTAGTTGTCGACGCCGCGGCCGTTGTAGATGTCGTGTATCTTTCCGACGCCGAGAACCGGCACCTGGCGCTCGGCAAGAACATCCAGCAGCATGGGCCGCGGTGGTTCCACGGCGTAATCGTGGCGGCGCTCGGTGCGCCGGAAATTCCCCGGCGTGCCGGTAAAAGGCCGGGCAATCACGCGCCCAACTCGGTGGGGACCGTCGAGCATTTCTCGCGCGATCTCGCACATGCGGTAAAGCTCGGGCACGGGGATCACGTCTTCATGGGTGGCAATTTGGAAGACGCTGTCGCCGGACGTGTAGACAATCGGAAATCCGGTGCGCACGTGCTCTTCGCCCAGTTCTTTCAGTATTTCGGTGCCTGAGGCGGGGTAGTTGCCGATGGTTTTCCGCCCGATGGCTTTCTCAAATTGCTCCATGAGCTCGCGCGGAAAACCCTGCTTGTAAACCGGGAACGCCTGATCCAGCCAGATGCCAGCCATCTCCCAGTGTCCGGTGGTGGTGTCTTTTCCGGGTGAATGCGTGGCGCCCTTGCCGTACCCGGCGGCGGGACGGGCAGGAGGCGTCAAGTGATCGAGCGGCATGATATTCGCAAGGCCCAGGCGGACCAGGTTTGGCAGTGCCAGCGGACGCGAACGGGCAATGTGTCCCAGGGTGTCGCGGCCCACATCGCCGTAGTCCGCCGCGTCCGGCAATTCACCGATGCCGACGCTGTCGAGCACGATCCAAATCACGCGATCAAATTTTGGGTTCTGTGCGGGCACGCTGGCCTCCCGCGCATCAATTTACCACAGCGCGCGGTTCAATTGGCTCGAACCGCCGGCCGGCGCTCTGCCGGCTCAAGAACCATCCTCTGTGTGCAATTTGCCGCCGGCTTGCGGGAACGGCGTTTGGCCGCCTTGAATAGCGATTTGCCCGGCGCGGGGCCGAATCGTATAATTGTGAGTTTAAGCTCACTCTGCCGGACGCATCAGAAGGGGCTCACTTGGCTGAAACGAAAAGCACTCCCGCGCATGGGGATTTGGAACATATCCGAGTGCGCGGGGCGCGCATTCATAACCTGAAGAACCTCGATCTGGATATTCCCCACAATGCGATCACGGTTGTGACCGGAGTTTCCGGCTCCGGAAAGTCGAGCCTCGCTTTCGATACGCTGTATGCCGAAGGGCAGCGGCGTTACATCGAATCACTTTCCGCCTATGCCCGCCAATTCCTGGAACGCATCGAAAAGCCGGAGGTGGACGAGATTTCCGGCATCGCCCCGGCCATTGCCATCCGCCAGAAAAATACCACGCGGAATCCGCGGTCGACTGTGGCCACGGCGACGGAAATTTATGACTTTTTGCGGTTGCTCTACGCCCGCGTGGGACAAACCTTCTGCGTGCGCTGCGGGAATGAAGTGCGCAAGGACACCATGGACGAGATCGCCGACCGCGTTCTGGCGCTGCCCGAGGGCCGGCGTTTCTATGTTCTTTTCCTGCTGCCCCTGACGGAGGATTCTTCTGCCCGCGGTACGCGTGTTCGCAAATCGTTGCGTCCCAAGCCGGAAGTTGTGCAGCAAGCGCTCACCGAACTGCAGAAGCGCGGGTTTAACCGCTTGTATCAGGATGGCCGGGTGTTCGAATTCTCTTCTCCGGAGAATTTGCTGGATTTGAATTTTGCGCGGCCGGTGTTTGTGCTGGTGGACCGGCTCGCGCTCTCGCCGGATATTCGTTCACGGCTGATGGATTCCATCGAGATTTGTTACCGTGAGGGTAAAGGCGAGGCCATTCTCGAATTCGTGCCGGAAACTCCCGGCGCTCAACCCGAGCGAATGACGTTCAACGAACGGTTCGAATGCAAGCATTGCGGCCTGGTGTACCAGGAGCCCGAGCCGCGCTTGTTCTCTTTCAATAATCCTTACGGCGCCTGTCCGCGCTGCCAGGGGTTCGGCAACACCATCGATTTCGATATCGACCGCGTGATTCCGGACAAAGGAAAATCGCTGGCCGATGGCGCCGTGGATCCTTGGACCAAGCCTCGTTACCGCGCCGTGCTGCAGGATTTGAAACGCTATGCCAAGGCGGCCGGCATCCCCCTTGAACTCCCCTTTCGCGAGCTTTCCGCGGCGCAGCGGGAACGGATTGTCGAGGGCGATCCAAACGAAAACTTTGCCGGCGTGAAAGGATTCTTCGACTGGCTGGAACGGAAAAAGTACAAGCTGCACGTTCGGATCTTCTTGAGCCGCTATCGCGGCTATGCCACTTGTCCCGAGTGTCACGGCACCCGGCTGCGGACGGAAGCGCGCGCCGTGAAGATCCAAAACAGGGCCATCACCGAAGTTTGCCAGCTGACGATTACGGAAGCGCGTGAGTTTTTCGACAGCCTGAAGTTGTCGCCCGCGGAGACGCAGATTGCGGACAAAATACTCGAGGAAGTCCAGCAGCGCCTGCGATTCCTGGACGAAGTGGGCCTGGATTACCTGGCGCTCGACCGGCTCACTTCGACCTTGGCCGGCGGCGAGGCGCAACGAATCCAGCTTGCCACTTCGCTGGGCTCGCACCTGGTGGGGGCGATGTACGTGCTCGATGAACCTTCCATCGGCCTGCACCCGCGCGACACGAACCGGTTGATCGAGATTCTGAGATCGTTGCGCGACCTGGGGAATACGCTGATCGTGGTCGAACACGATCCGGAGACGATTATGGCGGCGGATTACATTCTTGATCTGGGGCCCGGCGCCGGCGAACACGGCGGCAGGCTGACGTTTGCGGGCACTCGCGACGAACTGCTCGCCGATACCCACTCGCTCACCGCCCGTTACCTGAATGGCGAGCTGCGCATCCCGGTTCCGGCGCTGCGCCGCAAGCCGCAGGGAAAAATGCTCCGGCTGTTCGGCGCGCGCAGCCACAATTTGAAGAATATCGACCTGATGGTCCCTCTGGGAATGCTCACGGTGGTCACCGGCGTTTCCGGCTCGGGGAAATCGACGCTGGTTCACGATGTGATTTACAAGACCCTGCAGGCCAAGCGAATCGGAGGCAACTGGAAGGAGCTTTGCGACCGGATCGAAGGCGATGCATCGATCACCGAAATCGAAATGGTGGATCAATCTGCCATCGGGCGCACGCCGCGTTCCAACCCCGCCACCTATCTCAAGGCGTTCGACGCTATTCGCGAAGTTTTTGCCTCCACACCCGCCGCGAAAAAGCGCGGCCTCACCGCCGGGCACTTCTCCTTCAATATCCCCGGCGGGCGATGCGAGGCCTGCCAGGGAGACGGGACGGTGACGGTGGAAATGCAATTCCTTGCCGACGTGGAATTGGTTTGCGAGGAGTGCCGCGGAACGCGGTACAAAAGCAGCGTCCTCGACGTGCGCTTCCGGGAGAAAAACATTCACGAAGTCTTGCAGATGACGGTGAGAGAGTCCCTCGGCTTTTTCGCGAGCGCGCACAAAGTGGTTTCGCGGCTGAGGATTCTGGAAGAGGTCGGCCTGGGCTACTTGCGGCTGGGCCAATCCGCCACCACACTTTCGGGCGGCGAGGCGCAACGCTTGAAACTGGCCGCGCATCTTACCCGGCAAGCGAACTCCGGCATCCTATATATATTCGATGAACCGACGACCGGATTGCATTTTGACGATATCCAGAAGCTGTTGACGGCGTTTCGAAAATTGATCGAACACGGAGCTTCGGTCTTGATCATTGAGCACAACCTGGACGTCATCAAATCGGCGGATTGGGTGATCGATCTCGGCCCGGAAGGCGGCGCCGGCGGCGGGCGCGTGGTGGCGACGGGGACGCCGGAGCAGGTGGCGCGCAATTCTCAATCGCATACCGGAAAATTTCTGGCGCGAGTGCTGAGTGAAAATCAAAATCACCCGGCGAATCACGGCAAAGATCCCGCACCGAATCATGGCCAAAATTCGAGAGGGAATCCTAAGAGCACGGAGGCGCGCAAGCCGGTTTCGTCATGATTTCGCCTCACAGATTCCCGGCGCGCAAGCATTCTCCAATCCCCCTTCGGCTGTTCCCTGTCCTCATCTTTCTTTTCAGTTTTCCTTCCTCGATTGCCGCGCAATCGGCGCGGGTTCAGCATTTTCCGAATCCGGATAAGGAGCTTCTCGAGCAAGGCCAGAAAGCGATGGACCGGCAAGACTATGCCGCCGCCGCTGAGGCCTACCGGCGCTTCGTTGCCGATCAGCCGGAGGAAGCCTACGGCCATTTCCAGCTTGGTTATGCCTACACGGCGCTGAACCGTCATGACGAAGCCACGGCGGAATATCGCAAGGCCGTCGAGCTCGATCCAAAGATGTCCGAGGCGCAAATGAATCTGGGGCTTGAATTGCTGGAAAAAGATCCGGCATCGGCGGTGGAACCGTTGCGGAAGGCAGCGGAGCTGATGCCGGACCAGGCGCGGCCGAAATTCTTGCTTGGGTGGGCGCTCGAACTCTCCGGCCAGGCGGCGCCCGCCATCGAGCAATATCAGCACGCGGAGAAGCTGGACGCGAAGAATTTCGATATCCATTTTGCGCTCGGACGCGCTCTGCTGGCTTCCCACCGGCCCGCCGATGCGGAAACGGAATTTCGCCTGGCGCTCGAATTGAAACCGGATTCCCGGCAGAGCGGCCTCGGCTTGGCGGAAAGCCTGATCGCGCAAAAGAGATTCGAACCGGCCGCGGATCAGCTTGATGCCTATTTGAAGGCGCAGCCACAAGATTCCGAAACCCGAATCCAGCGCGCCAGGGTGCTGGCTGATCTGTCGAAGTTCGACGAGGCGCTCGCGGAACTCGACCAGGCCGAGAAAATCAAGCCGGCAACTCTGGCGACGCTGAAGCTGCGCGCCCAGCTCTACACAGAGCTGAAGAAATATCCGGAAGCAACTGTGGCGCTGCGGAAAGCCATTTCCGAGGCGCCAAAGGATGCTGAACTTCACGATCGCCTGGCCCACGCCTTGATGGAACTGCGTCAATACCCGCCGGCCGCCCAGGAATTCGGAATTGCTTATCAGCTCGATCCGCGAATCACGCCGGCGCTGCGCAACTGGATTTCGGCGCAATTTCTGGCGCAAAACTACGCCGCTGCGCTCGCGGGACTCGATCTGCTGGAAAAGCACGAGCCGCCGGCGGATGGAACCACCTTCGTCCGGGCGGTCTGCTACGATAAGCTGGGAAAGTTGCCGGAAGCTCTGGACGCATATCAAAAGTTTCTGGCGATGCACCCGGGAACGAATGACGATCAATATTTTGAGGCGGCGGCGCGCGCGCGCAGTTTGACGAAAGCGCTGAAACTCAAGGGGAAGAAATAAATGGGCTTGCTCGGGAGATGTCCGGGAGCCTGGACTCATATCCTGGGCGCGGCCCTTCTTCTCTTCCCGGCGGGGACGCAAGACCGGCTCGCGGAATTGCACGCGCAATTCGAACATGAGATCGACCCGGTCCGTAAGGCCAAATTGATGCCCAAGCTGGAAACTGCGGAATTTGCCGAATTGCGAAAACTAGCGGAGGCCGGCGATTATCCGAAGGCGCTGGTGATGCTGGGAGACATTCGCGACCAGATTCGCGGCACGGCCAAGGCGCTCGATGAAAAGGGTGTGGACGCTGAAAAAAAGCCGGCGGGGTTCAAGGAATTGCAGATTGCCATCCGCGAAGCCGTGCGCGACATCAACGATGTGTCTTTCTCGATTCCGGAGGATTGGCAGAGGCCATTCCACGATATTCGCCTAGAACTCGACCAGATCAATAAACATTTAATCCTGGAGCTTTTTCCCCGCCAGCCAGGACATGCACCGAAGGATCAGAAACCCAAATCGTAGGAGCGGTCCATGCGCATACGTGCCTCAATTTCTGCTTTGCTGCTTGCCCTGCTTTTGGCCGGATTGATTCCGGCCGCGAATCCCCCGGCCCAGGCGCAACTCAAGAAGGATTACCTGAGCGAACTGGAAAGCGATAAAATTCGCGACGCGGAGACGCCCAACGAGCGCATCCGCCTGTTCCTTTCGTTCGCGCTGGACCGGCTCAAGAAATTCCAATACGAACTGGCTCGCACCGCTCCCGAAGCGCACCGTGCGGATATGCTCAACAAACTTCTGAGTGATTACTCGAGCTGCCTGGACGATGCGGCCGATGTGCTCACCGTGGGAGTCGAGAGGCAGCAAGACATTCGCGCCGGGATCAAGGAGATGCAGGCCAGAACCAAGGAATTTCAGGAGATTCTGGAGAAGATTCAGAAAGACGCCGTGGAAATCGACATCTACAAAGATTCGCTTCAGGACGCCTTCGAAAGTACAAAGGATGCGCAAGCCGACGCGGAAAAGGCTGCGAAGAAAAGCGCCCCTGCCCCGTCGCGGAAGAAACCGTGAAGAAATCGATTTCAGCCTCAGTCGCCTACGTGGTTCCGGGCGGCGCGCAAATCTTTCATCGTTTGTATACCCGGCTGGGCTGCCAGGGCCGCCCGCCGCATTTCGTGGTGATGTTCTATCCCTACGCCGACCTGACGCACACCATCCGGCTGCGCCAGGAAACCGCTTATGTCCGCTTGTCGGATCTGTTGCGCGGCGCGCCGCTCGCCGTGCTGGAGGCCGCTGCCGGGGTCTTGCTGGCGCGGATTTACCGGCGCAAGGCGCCGCAGGAACTGATCGATCGGCACCGGAATTTCTGCTATGCGCGCGCGACGCGGCGGCGTTTGCTGGAAGTCCGGCGCCGCCGGGCGCGGCGGGTGAAAGGAAGCGCCCGCGGAAATTGCCACGACCTCGCGCCACTTTTCCGGCAACTGAATCATCGTTATTTTCGCGAGGCGCTGCCGCTCCCACAACTCGGGTGGAGCGCGCGCGCCTGGCGCTCGCAACTGGGATGCTTTGACCCCGCCCTCGGCCAGATCGTTTTGAATCGGGACCTGGATCGCGAAGGAGTGCCGGAATACGTGGTGGCCTACGTTCTGTACCACGAGATGCTGCACCTGAAGCATCCCCTGCGGTTCGCGCGCTGCAAGCTGGAATCGCACTCCGCCAAATTCCGGCGCGAAGAAAAGCGCTTCGTGGATTACAAGCGGGCGATCCGTTTCCTGGAAAATTTGGTCTGATCAGCGGGAACCGGAAGCATTCTCTTTCTTCAGGTCGCGCGAAAGTTTTTCGATGCGTTTGCGCACTTTCGCCGCGTCCGGAGCCTTCGGCAGGATTTGGAGATATTCCTTGTAATATTTCAAGGCGTCGGCCTTTTCGTCCTTCTTCTCGAAGGCCTCGCCGAGCAGCAGGCGCGGCCGCGCAAAATCCTTCTTCAGCCGGATGGCTTCGAGGTAACGATCGATGGCCGCGTCGATATCGCCCTTTTTCATGTAGAACTCGCCAATCTCGACCGCTTTCTGCGCGTGGTAAGGATCGAAAACTTCGTCCGCTGGACGCGCTGAAGGCGCCGGAGGAAGAGGTTGTTTGGGCAGAGTTTCCGGTGCCTGCGCCCGGGCCGGCGCGACGAGCGGCGCGACGCCGGACAAGGCCACAAATGTGGCGAAGAAACAGAAAATTGATGCTCGAACCAATCGCTTCAACAGGGCTCCTCTGCGCCTTTAGACTTCGTTTGCTATGATGGGAGTTGTCCGGCTCCGGCGGCAAACCGCCACTGGTATTGTAGCGCGCTCCAATGGAACTCCGCGAAAAAGTCTCGACCTTGCCCGCTCAGCCCGGGGTGTATCTGTTCCGGGACGCCAATGGAACGATCATTTACATCGGCAAGGCCACTTCTCTTCGCCACCGCGTAACTTCCTACTTCCTGGAATCCAAATGGCTGGACGCGAAGACCGGATCGCTGGTTCGCGAAGCCGCGGACATAGACTACATCGTTGTCGACAACGAAAAAGAAGCGCTGGCCCTCGAAAATAATCTCATCAAGAAGCACAAGCCCAAATTTAATGTTCTGCTCCGCGATGACAAAACCTATCCCTACATTCGTTACACCGCATTCGAGAAATATCCGCGCGTTTATGTCACTCGCCGGCTGCTGAAAGATGGGTCGATCTATTTTGGGCCTTACTTTCCGGCGAGCTTGGCCTACCGGCTGGTCAACCTGATCCACAAATATTTTCTGGTTCCTTCCTGCTTCGTGGATTTGACGCGCCCGCACGCGCGGCCTTGCCTGCAATATTACATTCATCGCTGTCTCGGCCCCTGCGTCGCCGCGCTCACCACCGATGAACGATATGCCGAAGCGGCGCGCGATGTCCGGCTGTTCCTGGAAGGGCGCCGGCACGACCTGGCCAAGAGCCTGGAAGAACGCATGCAGCTCGCCGCCCGCGAGGAGCGCTTCGAGCAAGCGGCGGGATACCGGGATCTGCTGCGGACACTCGCGGAAATGGAAGAGCGGCAGAAAATTGCCGCGGCGGCCGGCGATGATACGGACGTGATTGCCTGGTACGCGGAGC
>JBGPTK010000051.1:0-18374 GCA_041490605.1 Terriglobia bacterium
ATCGGGGCGAAGCAAATCGTCTCGCCCTCCCGGCTTCCAAAGCGATTCGCGCTGGTCGGATATTTCGGCTGCGGAAGATCGTGTCCCGCTTCGGCTCGAATACCATAGTGCCGCCGCGAGCGCCGCGGCGTTTTCGGCGCCAGGGTCTTCGGTCGCGGCTGGCGGCCTCTGTAACAAGTCATCCAGCCAGCGCGTGTAGATTTCGCCACGCACGAATTCCGGTTCCCCCAAAATCCTCCGAAACAGGCCAACGTTCGTAGTAATCCCGCTCACATAATATTCGGCCAGGGCTCGCCGAAGCCGGGCGATGGCTTCCTCGCGGTCAGCGCCCCAGGCGATCAATTTACCCAGGAGCGGATCGTAGTCAGCCGGCACAGTCCAGCCCGCATAGACGCCCTCATCCAGGCGGATTCCCGGGCCAGTCGGCACGCGCCGCTCCAGGATTTTCCCCGGGGAAGGAAAGAAATTATTATCGGGATCTTCGGCATAAATCCGGCATTCGATGGCGTGTCCGCGCAGGGCAATGTCCGATTGCGCAAAAGGCAGCAGCTCGCCGGCCGCGATACGGATTTGCAGCTTTACCAGATCGAACGAGGTGACCATTTCTGTTACCGGATGTTCCACCTGCAGCCGCGCATTCATTTCCAGGAAATAAAAGTTGCGCGCGGCATCCACCAGGAATTCACACGTCCCTGCGTTCGTGTAATCCCCCGCAGCCGCGATTTTTACCGCAGCCTCTCCCATCGCCTTGCGCAGTTCGGGGGTCATAATGGGGGAAGGCGACTCTTCAATTACTTTTTGATAGCGGCGCTGTACCGAACACTCGCGTTCCCCGAGATGGACGAGGTGCCCGTGCTCGTCGCCAAGCACCTGAATTTCCACGTGCCGTGGCCGCGCTAGATATTTTTCGAGATAGAGTCGCGCGTCTCCGAAGGAATTCAAGGCCTCGGAGGAAGCGTCGCGCCAGGCGGAAGTAAACTCCCGCTCGTTTTCCACCAGGCGCATGCCTTTGCCGCCGCCACCGGCCACTGCCTTCAGCAGAACCGGGAAGCCAATTTCCCGCGCGATGGGCTGCGCCTCGGTCACATTGGCGACCGGATCAATCGTCCCAGGCACAGTTGGCGCGCCTACTCGCTTCGCCATCCGCCGCGCCGCTGTTTTCGAGCCGAGCTGTTCCATCGCTTCGGGCGAGGGGCCGATAAATTTCACGCCCGCTTTCTTGCACGCCCGGGCGAGCTCGGGATTTTCAGCGAGGAAGCCGTAACCGGGGTGCAGCGCATCGCATCCGGCCAGACGCGCCACGCCGAGCAATTTGTCGATCACCAGGTAGCTTTCGCGCGCCGGCGCGGGACCAATGGGATACGCCTCATCGGAGAGCCGAACGTGCAAGGCGGCGCGATCGGCGTCACTGAACACCGTCACCGCGCCAATGCCGAGTTCGCGGCAGGCGCGCAGGATGCGCACCGCGATCTCGCCCCGATTTGCGATTAGGATTTTCCGAAACATATCATGCTCATTATCGCCGCTCGAAATCGCAAGTGTAACACGCAGAATTGAACGGCAATGTGGCCAACTCAAGGCGGACCTGAGTAGCGGTTGACGGCGGCAAATTCGTTGTGTCCAGGGCAGGAGAAGCATACGATGCGCGAGCCAGAGGTCCAAATCGGAAATTCCGGTCTCGACCGGCCAGGTGCCGTTGGATTGGAGGTTGCCATGAAGCAGGCAAGTCTTTTTTCAGTAGCGGGCGTTTGTATGGCACTTGCTTTACTTCTCCAATGCGAGGGTTTATGGGCTCAAGGTGCTCGAGATACTGAGCAACCCAAGAAGGTGGTGGCCAGGTACATCCAGGCCATTCAACAGGCAGACCTTAAAACTATCATTGATCTTCAGTCTAACACCCCAGGACAAATCGCAGCCATAAAAGCTTCAAACCCACAGGCACTGTGGGCTCATCTCATTGGCCAGTATTACGACGAGAAAATCTCCAGTCTCTCGAAAGACATCAGTTCCCGAGGCAATTACTTTCAGGCGTTTCTCCCTCCGTCCTGCAAGTGGAGTATTTCTGAAGTGCGTGCAGACGCGGACACAGCTGAAGTATACGTTACAGTTGATTACCCGTTGGCTTCGGACGCTCCCATAGCTCAGCAGTTCGATCGAGGGCCGATTCGCGGCTCGGCAAAGCTCCTTAAGCACACGATCCTGAAGTTCCTCGTTTACACAAGATCGCAGCTGATAGGTGACCTAAGTGGTGCAGTCGAGTATGTGTTCTTTGGAAGGAGCACCTTCGTGAGGTTTGAACAGGCGGACGTCTACTGGGAAACCCATCCATTCAGGATTCTCAACGCCTCTTGGGAACAAGGGAGCGGGGTCTTCCTTAATATCGATGTCATAGGGGGAAGTCCGCCATTCAATTCAACAACCAAGTGTGGTTCCTTGAAACCAAAGATGCATGAGGACGCGAACATTTCCATCATGTGGTACGGAATTGAAGACGAACATTTCCCCCTGCGATGCAGCGTCAAAGTGACAGAGCGTTTAGGGCAATCAGACGAAGTGGCCTTCACCGTCCCGCAAACCCCGAGAGGCCAGCTGTTTATCAGCACTTACTGCTGGGTGCGAAACCCGTGGCGGCTACGAGGCCAAGGAATACCCAACGGTTGCTCAGTACCCATACGCGAGTTCGAATCGATTCAATCGACTCCCCCTTCCACCTCAGCGGAGAGCGGGACTGCCAATCCGCCGGCGGCGACAACGCAGCCAATTCAACCCGCTATTTCCCCGCCAGTGGCGCCGCAACCATCGGCGCCTGTTGCATCAAACTGCAGCAATTATGACGCTTGTATCCAAAGCGGGATGAGCGCCCTCAACTCTGGTCTATGGAGCCAATCTCTCGCGGACTTTCTGAAGGCTTCAAATCTAGCTCCCTCAAAGCCCGCCGCCTGGAGTTGGCTCGGCACAAACTACCTGCTGTTAAGCCGTGAACAAGAGGCACCTCCGATGTGGGACAAGGCTTTGCAAGCGGGCGAGATCTCATTCGTGGTTTACCGCGAGCGTTCCCTTTGGTCTGATAGGGGCAGCTTGCGTTTGACTCCAACAGAGGTTTCCTTCATTGATCAAAAGGGGCAGAAGGTTTTTGCCGTACTTCCATCCGATACCAGTTCTTCGAACGTTCTTGCCCGATCTCCATCCGCCGGTATCAGTTCTCAATGGTTGCAAGAACATAGGCTTACGCTAGACCCCATCCCTTATGTCGGGCTGCGCATCGCAGGCAAGAACTACAACTTTGAGTTTTTCCCTCTTCAGGCCGGATGCGAAATACAGGCTTCTTTCGTGCTGTGCCCTGAGCCGGGACGCCAACAGCAATCGGTCATCGCTAATTACGTAGTCGGGACAATATCAAAATTAGCCTCGGGGAGCTTCGCAAAAACGGTGCAGCCGCCGACTCCAAAGATTGGCTGCGATACGGCCACTGACCTTGGCTATTCGTTGCTGGCGGGCGGCCATCTTTATAAGGTGAAGGGCATCGCCTCTCCAAGCGGTGGTCAAGTGCTTGTTTTCTTCGACGAGAAAGGATCACCCGTGCAGGACCAGAATCTGCTCCAGAAACTCGCGCTGGGAGCCTGGACCCGCGAGAATATCGTTGCCTCGACTGCCACACGGGCGGAGATAAACAATAAAGCGCAAATCTTGAAGGACATGATCGGTACCTCGCAGGCTCTGCAGCACTACGATATGGCTCAAGACGCCTTGGCTCGCGCGATGGCAGCAGCCATCGAGGCCGGGGTCACCGGTGGTGCTTCCATAAATACAAGTCTTAACAATTTGGCGCTAAATTTTGTTCAAGGTCAATTCTCGAAGGTAAATACCGCGCGTACCGTCCTTACGCTTACGGCGCAAGCCTCTCTGCAGACGAGTGTGGATAAATATAGCAGCCTGAATTCGCAATTGCCCCCGGCCGACTCCTTGGCTCTCGCAGTCTCGGATCTTCAAAAATTCAAGGATCTGTATACGCAGGCACAGGGCTTGGACCTTCCCGGTGAAGCACTAATCGTCTCGCTGATGCCGACGAGCGCACACGAACTAACAGACGCAGCACTTCAGAGCGTGCTAGACCAGTTGGTGAAGAGCTTGCCGGGGGGCCAGCAAGCAGCGACGCTCAAGAACCTACTCGATTTGGAGCAGGACTTCGCAAGCCTCAGCAAAGATCTTCCTGCGCTGAAACCCTACTATGAGAATTTGAACCTTGTGCTGCGCCTTGCACAAGCGAACGATCGCAAGATTGCGAGCTGGGCAGATCAGGCGGGAGCAGCCTGCGCTTCAGGCGTCGGGGCTCATTAGTACAGGGAGCGCAGCGCAGCTGTTCGCCCTCGCAATCGCTTGCGGTAACAGTATTGACACCCCCGTGCCACTCTCCTAAAATTTGCATCCAGAATGTGTGTTCATGCGTTCCTTTGCAATCTTTCGGTTCAGGAGACCATTCGATGAAACGGATTCTGCTAGTGTTCTTGCTGTTGGGTGTAGTCCTTCCACTCGCAGCGCAAACTCCGGCCCCTGCCGCGCAGGGGCGGAAGAAGCGCGTCGCAGTCTTTGATTTTGATTACGCAACCGTCCGATCCAATTCGTCCGTTGTGTTTGGATCGGACATCGACATCGGGAAGGGGATCGCGGACCTGATCGTCAACGATTTGGTGAAGGACGGCACCTATTCCGTGATCGAGCGCAAGGCGCTGGACAAGATCCTCGCTGAGCAGAATTTTTCCAACAGTGACCGCGCCAATCCCGCCTCGGCGGCCAAGCTCGGCAAGCTTCTGGGCGTGGACGCGATCATTATCGGCAGCATTACCCAGTTCGGCAACGAAACCAAGAACACCAATGTCGGTGGTGGCGGTGGGAACTGGGGCGGTTACGGAATTGGCGGCTTCGGACACAAGAAGAGCAAGGCTGTCGTGGGGATTGACGCGCGCATGGTGGATATTGACACGGCGGAAATTCTCGGAGTGGCGGAAGGCAAGGCGGAGTCCTCGCGCGAGAGCACGTCGATGACGGGTGGCGGCGGCAATTGGCACGGCTTCGGCGCCGGCCACGCCGATTTCGGCAGCAGCGATTTCCAACAGACCATCATCGGCGAAGCCGTGAAGAAGGCCACCGACGAACTCTGCACCGGCCTGGTTGCGAATAACGGCAAGCTGCAGGCGCGCACGATCAGCGTCACCGGCCTGGTCGCAGCCGTTGACGGCGGACAGATCGTCCTCAACGTGGGCGCAAAGTCCGGACTGAAGGTCGGTGATCAATTGTCCGTCGAGCGCGTGACCAAGGAAATCAAGGATCCTGCCACGGGCGCCGTGATTCGCAGATTGAGCACGCAGGTCGGCGTAATTCAAGTTACCGACGTGGACGACGTCTCTTCGGTCGCCAAGGCGGTCTCCGGCACCGACTTCAAGGTGGGGGACCTGGCCAAGACAACCACTCAATAGATCCCGATTATATTTTCGGCCGTGTTTATTTATAGGGGCGGGAGGAGGATTCCTCCCGCCTTTTGCTCTGAAGCGCGTTCCAACTTCGGCGTATTCCGCGCCTCTGCGGTAAGGCACTCTTCCTCCCCACCACGCAATTGACATCTGATTCCGCAAGAAATACCGTAGCAACCGCGATAGCGGCGTCATCCTCATCGGAGAAAATATGAAAATTATTCCCACTGCGGCGCTCATCTGGATTCTGCTGCAACCGCATTTCAGTTTCCTTCGCGGCGCGGCGAACGAATTAATCTTTCTCCGCTGGATTCACCTCATCTCCGGAACTATCTGGATCGGCCTGCTCTATTTCTTCAATCTCATCGGTGCGCCCGCCATGCAGTCGCTCGATCCCGCAACGCGCGTGAAGATTTATCCAATCCTGATGAGCAAGGCGATGTCCTGGTTCCGCTGGTCGGCGCTGGTCACAGTGCTTATGGGGCTGCGCTATTTCCTCGTCCTGCTCCAGGCGGATGCCGCCAATGCTGGAAATCCCGGTCTCACGTGGCGCTGGTTTGGCTATTGGTTGCTGGTGTGGATGATTGCGTACGTTTTAATCTTCGCGTTGCAAATTCCCGGGAAAAGTTTTCTGGACAACGGCTGGTTTCGCGCGCTGGCAATCGCCATCGTGGTGGTTGCGGCTTCGTGGATCAATCTAGATCTAAATGCCAGCCCGTTTTCCTCGAACGCCCACCTTTCGATCAGCATCGGCGGCGGCCTCGGCCTCCTTATGCTAATGAACGCCTGGGGCGTCGTGTGGCGCGTGCAGAAAAAAATGATCGCCTGGACGCGCGCCAGTTCCGAGCAAGGCACACCCATGCCACCAGAAGCTCAGCGCCTGCTGAGGTGGTCTTTCCTCGCCTCGCGCACCGCTTTCTGGATTTCCTTTCCCATGCTCTTCTTCATGGGCGCCGCCGAGCACTATCCCTTCCTCAGCAGCCTAATCATCTAATCCGGTTCGCGCGCGAACGCCGTCCCCCGCGCTGCACCGGCTGGAACTGCGCGGCCTGCTCGCTTCCGAATGGGGCCTCTCGGAAAATAATCGCCGCGCGAAGTATTACAAGCTCACCGCGGCGGGGCGCAAGCAACTCACGCAAGAAACCGCTCACTGGGGCCGCATGACCGCCGCCATCGCCCGCATTTTGGAGACGGCTTGACAGCTTGCGGAAAAATGCAGTTAAGTGTCATTCCGATCCCGCTCCTGCGGGAGAGGAATCCAGAGTTGATCCCAAATGCTTGAATAAAAGCGTTTCTTCCCTCACTCACGAACCGTGGCCGTTCTATTCGAGAGTGGTTTTCGATTTTTTCCGCAAACTGTTGAGCCGGCGCCGGCCGATGGCTGCGATCAAAATCCGAAACTTACGGCGCGGGCCTGGCCGCGTCCTTGGGCCTTCTGGGCTTGATTCTTGCCGTCGTCGGCGTCTACGGCGTGATGTCGTACACCGTCAGCCGGCGCACCCATGAAATTGGCATTCGCATGGCCTTGGGCGCGCAGCCTCGGAACATTCTCCGAATGATTTGCCGTCAGGGATTTCGCATTGTGGGAATCGGCTTGAGCATGGGATTGCTTGCGTCCTTCGCCATCGGACGCCTTCTGAGCAATTTCCTGGTCGGCGTCACATCCACGGATCCCATAACCTACCTGGGCGTTTCGCTCTTGCTCGCGGCAATCGTCCTGGCCGCTTGCCTCATCCCGGCGCGCCGCGCCACCCGCGTCGATCCGATGATTGCCTTGCGCTACGAATAAGACTTTTTCTCCTGCAGCAACGCCAGGTTTCAACGAGCGGATCAATTCAACGCGGTGGAAACTCGAAGCGCTGCTCACGCGCGAGCCGCTTGGTGGCGCTCTGGAAATGGAACCAGCCATCCTTCTTGCGGTTCTCGGCAAAAAGAATAACCCTGCACGCCTCGGTTCCAGCTCTGCTCGCACAGCAACGCGCCCGTAATCCGGCTGGGCGGCTCTGCTGGAGACGCTTCTCGTGAAGTGCAAATCTTCGCACGCTGCGCTGGCGAACCGGAAGAAGATTTTCTTGGCATGATTAAATTGTAATTTAATAGTAATATGCCCAACGAGTAGCGAATCAAAAACAATCGAAGGGGACCTTTCAAAAGATGTGGAATTCCCTCACCCTGGAGACGATTTGGCAGGACATCCGCTATGGCCTGCGCATGCTCGCGAAATCGCCTGGATTTGCGGCGGTGGCGATTCTCACTCTGGCGCTCGGCATCGGCGCCAACACCGCCATTTTCAGCATCGTCAACGCCGTCCTGTTGCAGCCGCTTCCCTATAAAGATTCCGATCGCCTGGTTGCCGTTTGGCAAAGCAATATTCACGACCTGGGCTATTCGAAGGTATTCCCTCCCTACCGTGATTTTCAGGAGTGGAAACAGTCCAGCCAGAGCTTCGAGGATCTCGAGGCCTGCAACTGGGCCAAGGCGCGGCACACCCTGACCTGGCAAGGAAAAGGGCAGGTGGCCGTCACCGTCGCCACCAGCGCCGGTTTCTTCTCGATGCTGGGAGCAAGCGCCGAACAAGGCCGCACATTCGAGCCGCGGGATTTACAGAATGGATGCAGCGTCGTCGTCAGCCACCGTTTCTGGCAAAATCGCCTGGGCGCTTCGAAGGAGGCCGTGGGCAGCGCTCTTACCCTCGATGAAAAATCGTGCACGATTGTAGGCGTCATGCCGCGGGGATTCGATTTTTATCCCAGACAAACCGATCTTTGGACTTTGATCACGCCGCAGAGCGATTACGAAAAGAATCCCCTGGATTCCGTAACCGGAGTCATTGGCCGGCTCAAGCCTGGGGTGAGCCTCTCCACGGCCCAGAGCGAATTGGCCGCTTTGCATCGTCAAGTCGTCAGCGAAGCAACGCCTGGGAGCTGGATCGCGCAGTTCACTCCAGTGGTGAATCACCTGCAGGAAGAACTCACCTGGCTCTCGGGCCGGAATTTGCGCAGCGCTCTCCAGGTTCTTCTGGGCGCTGTGTTTCTGGTTCTCTTGATTGCCTGCGTGAATGTGGCCAGTCTGCTGCTGGGCCGCGCTTCCGAACGGCAAAAGGAATTGGCCGTGCGCGCCGCGCTGGGATCGAGCCGTTCCCGCCTGGTTCGCCAATTGCTGACCGAAAGTATTCTCCTCTCGGCGCTGGGTGCAATCCTGGGAGCCTTCCTGGCCGTCGCCGCCGTCCGCTATTTTCGCGCCCTGAATCCAATCGAATTGCCTCCCGGTTCGACGGTCGCGGTAAATCTGCCGGTATTGGCATTCACAGCGTTCCTGGCGATTCTCACCGGATTGTTGTTTGGCCTGCTGCCCGCCTGGAAAGCGTCCCGGCAGAATCTGAATGAAACTCTCCGCCAGGAAGGCCGGGGTGCCTCGCGAAATAGCATGGGCAGCCGCGCCGGAAAAATGCTCGTGATCGCCGATGTTTCCCTTTCCTTGATCCTGCTGGCCGGCGCGGGCCTGCTGATTGAAAGCACCGCCAGGCTGAGTTCCGCGCCTCTCGGCTTCCGGGCCGGCCATCTGCTTTCGGCGCGCATCAGCCTGCCGGCCTCGGCTTATCCGAAACTTTCGAATCGCGCGGCCTTCTGTAACCGGTTGATTTCCACCCTGAACGCGGTGCCCGGCGTCGATGGAGTGGCGCTCACCTCGTCGTTGCCTCTCTATGTCGCGGGCTCCGGAGTGATGAGCGTGCAAGGCAGGGCGGCGCCTCCGCTGACCGATATCGGCGACGTTCGCGGAGAAGATGTGAGCGCCGATTATTTCAAGGTGATGGGCATTCCCCTGATTCGCGGCCGCGCATTTGACGCACGCGAGCGGGAGGAATCGCAGCCGGTCACCATCGTGAATGAAGCGATCGTGCGCGAATACTTTCCGGATCAAGATCCGATCGGCCGGCAGATAAAGTTCGGAAGGCCCGGCGACACCGATCCCTGGATGACCATTGTCGGCGTCGTGGGAGACATCCGGCGAGCCACCTTGTATCAGGAAATGGGTTATGTCACTCCTCCCGTGCTCTACCGGCCGCTGACCCAGGACGCCGAAAATCTATTTGGAATTGTCATCCGAACCACGGTCAATCCCCTCGCTTTGGCTTCTCCGTTGCAACGCGAGGTTTCGAACCTGGATAGCGGTGTGCCCGTCTTCGATGTTTTGACGATGGAGCAGCGCGTGGCGGAATTTCTCTCGCATCCCCAGTTTCGGGCAATCCTGCTCGGCATGTTTGCCGGACTGGCATTGGTGCTGGCTGCGGTGGGAATTTTTGGCGTCCTTTCCCAACTGGTTTCGCAGCGCACACGCGAGATTGGAATCCGCATGGCGCTGGGCGCGGACCGGCGCGATGTTCTCAACATGGTCGTAAAGCAGGGAGCCGTCTTGATCCTGCTCGGCGTAGCTCTCGGATTGGTTGCCGCACTCGCTTTGAACCGTCTGCTTTCCACAATGCTTTACGGTGTGCGGCCCACCGATCCGTTCACGTTTACGGCGGTCACCTCGCTTCTGGTTCTGGTTGCCATGATCGCCTGTTACCTGCCCGCCCGCCGCGCCACCAAAGTAGATCCCATGATCGTTTTGCGGCATGAGTAAGCCGCTCGCGCGTGGCTAATGTTGTGTCCCGTAAATATCTTGCATTTCTTTTCAGGGAGTCGGAGCTTTCGACTCTGTGTGGCTACGCTGATTGGGGGGCGGTTGTGTAGCGCCGCCCTTCAGGGCGGCATCTTTACTAGCGCTGCAGTATCCGCGTTTGATTCGGCGAAATTAATTCGTAGCGAATTCCCCGCCAGCGCACTTGCCGGCTGAACGCGGCTCCCACCATGTTCCACAAATAAAGGAAGGGAACCACCGGCGCGAGCGCGATCCAGGCCCAGCTCCATTGCTGAACCTCCGTCCGCCATTCCGGCAGCAATTCGGAGACGGCGACCGCGCGCAGCGCGCCCTTCAGCGCCGCCAGCAGCGGGATCAACAGCGCCAGCAGCAACAGCGAAAATGCCGCGACGCCCGTAAAAACTTCATTGACGATCGCTGCCGCCGCAAAGAGAACCGTGCCGCAATAAAAACCGTGCGCCAGCGCCGCCAATGCCCACATCCGCGGCGCATAAACGCGGGTAATGCGAATTTGCCGGTTCGTGAATTCGATCACGCCGTTTGCGTTGGCGTCGTAGATCGTGGGCGTCAGGCATTCCGGCACAAAACAAATGGCGCGCCCGGCTTCCTGCAGTGCGTTAGTAAGCGCATAGTCGTCGCTCAATGCTCCTTTCCAGAATCCCGGCACGTTGGCATCTTCGAATGTCCTTCGGCGAATTGCCGTTCCGCCTCCCCAGCAGAAATTTCTGGAATGGCCGCCCAGCATGGTGGCGGCGGAGGCGTTCCATGCCGAAGCCAGCGCGCTCCAGAATCCGCCGCGCTCCGGCAGCAGCCATCGAAACGTGGTCGCTGCGCCCAGCCGCGCGTCCCCCAGCGGCGCAACCAATCGTGCAAGCCATTGGCGTCCGGGACGCGCGTCCGAATCGGCAAATGCGAGCGCTTCGAATTCCTCCCCGATTTTCTCCACGGCCGCGCGAAGGTTGTTCACTTTCTCGCCGCAATCTTTCGGCTCGCCGGCCACAACCACGTGTACCGGATGCGCGCTCGTTTTCGCCACGCGCTCGATCACATCGCGCGCCTGGTCGGATCCATTCGCAATGGCGAAGAAAATTTCGTAGTTGGGATAATCGAATTTCGTCAGCGAAGCGAGGTTTTGCTCCAGGCCCGCCTCGAGTCCGTGGCACGCACAAATCAGCGCGACGCGCGGCGCGTAAAAACCGGGATGTGTGCGCAACCGCCGCCGCGCGTATTCCAGCCACTTCCATCCATCCCAAAGCGAGCGGATTCCCAGCAGAACTTGCAGGCCGACGAGGATGTAAAACGCGGTCAGCACTTAACCGCGAGCATAGCAAAAGCGTTGCGGGCCTGCATCACGCGCTTCGGGCGAGTTGTCTTGCACAGCACCGTTTTCCCGGTTTTTAGGGGGTCGGAGCTTCCGCGCCGTTTGCGTCCCGAATTCTCGCGCTCACTGGGTTGCCTCGGAGCTGCGCACCTTGGCGTAACCCGGCTTGATTACGGAGTAGATCAAATCATAGCGCTGGTCGTAGGGCAGGAAGGCGCTCTTCATCGCGTTGATCGTGATCCTTTCGAAGTCCTCCAGCGACAGGCCAAAAGTGTCCCGGGCAGCCTCGAATTCCTTGGTCATGGTCGTGTCGCTCATCAGCCGGTTGTCGGTGTTCAGGGTGACGCGAAATTTCTCCTGATAGAAAATCTTGAAGGGATGCTCGGCCAGGCTCCGTGCCGCCCCGGTCTGGACGTTGCTGAGCAGGCAAATCTCCAGCGGAATCCTTTTGTCCAGAACGTATTGCGCCAGGTCGCCCAATTTCACCGCCTGGCCGTCCGCCACGGCAATGTCATCGATCAATCGTGTCCCGTGTCCGATGCGGTGCGCCCCGCAGTATTGAATGGCTTGCCAAATCGATTCCTTTCCATAACCCTCGCCGGCGTGAATCGTGATATTGAAATTTTGCCGCTGAATATAATGAAAAGCTTCCACGTGCTTTTTGGGCGGATAACCGCCTTCCTCGCCCGCCAGGTCGAATCCCACAACTCCCCGCTCGCGAAAATCAACGGCGAGTTCGGCCATTTCCAGCGACACGTCCATATTGCGCATCGCGCAGATGATCAGCCTCGAAGAAATTCCAAAGTCCCTTTGGCTCCGCTCCAATCCCTTCAGCACGGCGGAGACCACCTGCTGGTGGCTTAATCCCATTCGAGTATGAAAAACCGGAGCAAAGCGGCTCTCAAAATAAATCACCCCGTCCCCGCTTAGATCTTCCGCTTGTTCATAAGCCACTCGCTCCAGAGCCTCTTCGCTTTGCATTACGGCGATGGTGTGGGCAAAGCCTTCCAGGTACTTCGGCAGGCTTCCCTGGTTCGCCCCCTGGTGGAACCAACGCGCCAGTTCTTCCGGATCTTCAGTGGGAAGTTGCCCGTAATTTGCGCTTTTGGCCAATTCAATTACGGTCTTCGGCCGGAGCACGCCGTCCAAGTGTTCGTGCAGCAAAACCTTAGGGAGACTCTTCAATACTTTTCGATCCAACTTCATGGAGGCCTCCGGCTTCCTGGTTCTCGACGATCACCTTCACAAGTTAAAACACTGCCGGCATCGGCAAGTCTGGCCGCTCAGCGTTCTCTCTTCCGATTTCGGATTTTGCCGAGAATAGCAGCTTGTGACCCGCTGCGCCCGGAAAAGTGGCAGCGCCTGTGCTCAATGAAAATTTCCACACCTTCCAATCAACAGTCTGACAAATAGCTCTTCGATCTTGTCGCAGTTGCCTCCTGGCGTCCTGTTCCCGCGCGATTTACGGCAAGAAATATCCAGCTGAACAGGCCGCGGAAAAATGAAACCGCGGGTCATTCCGAGCCCGGATTATGGGCGAGGAATCCAGAACAGGCCCCAAATGCTTGAGAAGCCGTCGGTTTTTCCGTCGCTCATCCACGGCGGCGATCCCATCGAAGAGCGGTTATCCACTTTCTCCGCAACCTGTGAAAGCGCACCAGAACCAGCCTGGAAGCATCTCACGCTGCGAGTTTTGCACGAGACGCCCGGTCCCCGGATGATGAACTCGCCTCTCGGAAACTGAACCGGTAGAGAAATTTGGGTAGTGGGTCAGTAGTAGCACAGCCACTCTTGGCTGTGTGCTTTCATGGTGGCCGACGTGGGCTGCGGCCTGGGAACTTCCACCATCCTGATGGCGCAGGCCTATCCCAAATCCACATTCGTCGGGTTCGATTACCATCCGCACTCCATCTCCATGGCCCAGGAAGCGGCCATGCAGCCGGCGTTTCCGGCCGCGTGGAATTTGAAGCGGCCAAAGCGAAGGATTATCCGGGGAGCGGCTACGACCTGGTCGCCTCTTTCGATTGCCTGCACGACATGGGCGATCCCGCGGGCGCCGCGCGCCACGTGCGCGAGTCGCTGAATCCGGATGGCACCTGGATGCTCGTCGAGCCGTTTGCGAACGATAATCTGGAAGACAATTTGAATCCCATCGGGCGCGTATTCTATGCGGCCGCGACGATGTTGTGTACGCCGGCCTCCTGCTCGCAGGAAGTAGGTCTCGCACTCGGCGCGCAGGCGGGCGAGAAGCGCTTGCGCGAAGTGCTCACCGGCGGCGGATTTTCGCGCGTCCGCGTCGCCGCAACCACGCCGTCTAATTTAGTCTTCGAAGCTCGGCCGTAGAACTGCAGGATGATCTTTGCGGGCTCAATTCTTGCGCGCGGAGAAAACAGATCGGAGTGCGCGGTCGGCCACGGCATCGAGCTGGAACTGAAATTTTGCCGCGGCGCGGCGCGCTTTATCGAGCATGGCGGGATCGAGCATCAAGCCGACGCGGTCGACGAACGGGCCTGCAACAGGGGCGGCGAGTTTGCGCGTTTTTGTGGGCCGCGCATCGCTCGAGGCCAGGCGCTTGTACAACGACAGATCGTGGCAGAACTTTTCAAACTCCTCGTCCCGCCACTCCGCCGCCCGGCCGAGGGCTACCAGGAATTCTTCTCGAAATAGATCGATGGTCTGCTGGCGGGCGCGCGCCTGGGCTGGAGGCAGCCGCTTCTGCGCGCGAAATCCAAGCCGTTGCGGCAGTTGATTCTCCATGCTGGAAATCATGGCGAGCAGAACCTCGCGATTCATCATCTCAATCAGTTCCTGCCGCCGCGCGGGCTGGGCGGCGCGCCCGTGGCGGTCGAACTCCTTCGCATATCCGTCCAGGAATCCCTCGACTAAATTCTCGCGTACAACGATCCGCAGGAATTCGATCGCGGCTTCTTGCGCTCGCACGACGACCTGCCTTGGAGTGAAACCCATTCGAAGATTTCCACCTTCATAAAAGGGGCGGGGGCCCAGGAATCGATCCACAGAATTTAGCCTGAATTTGCCGCATCTGCGAATCCTTTTCGCGGCCAGGTAGCGTTTCAATCTCTCTCTCGGCGCACTCGGCGCCTCTGCGGTAAAGCCTTTCCGTGGATTCGGCCTCAAGTTGCGCTAGAAAAACAAAAAGCCCCCAGGCCGGAGCCGGGGGCTTTTCCATTACTAGAACCTGTCTCATAAATAGTTTTTAGGGGTCGGAGCTTCAGCTCCGGCATTAGAAAGCCCCTAAAAGTTGGGCTTTAGCCCCTGAAGCCAGGTTGAGAAACCTGTTCGACTATTTATGAAATGAGTTCCAGTTATTTGGTTGTACTCTCTTCAACTCATCCAGAACTTATCGAGTTAGTGCACCGGGAACACAGGACGCTCTTCACCAGGGCCTCCCGGCACTGGACGCACGACCGGCTGCATTTTGCCAAGCGCGATCTCAAGCACCTGGTCGACCGTGCGCGCGAAGTGAATTTGAAGCCCTTCCAGCATTTCGGGCTGCAGGTCCTCCTTCACGTTCGGTTCGTTATCCGCGGGCATGATGATCTCGCGGATTCCCGCACGCTTTGCGCCGAGCACCTTCTCCTTGATTCCGCCCACGGGCAGCACGCGGCCGGAAAGCGAAATCTCGCCGGTCATCGCGACGCGTGGCCGGATCTGCCGATCGGTCAGTAAGCTGACCAGGGCCGTCACCATCGCCACGCCCGCCGATGGCCCATCCTTCGGGATGCCGCCCGACGGAACGTGGATATGGATGTCCTGCTTCCGGAAAAAGTCCGCGTCGATGCCATATCGTTCGGCATTGGCACGAACCCAAGAGAGCGCGGCACGCATGGATTCCTGCATCACCTCGCCCAGGTGTCCGGTCATGGTCAATTGTTTGCCACCGCGCATGCGGCTCGCTTCGATGAAGAGAATATCGCCGCCCGCCGGCGTCCAAGCCAATCCGACCACCACCCCTGGCTGACTCACCCGTTCCTCGACTTCCTTTTCCACGTGGAACTTCGGAATGCCGAGGATCTCGTGAATCACGTCCTGAGTCACAACCTGTTTTTCCGTGTTGCCTTCCGCGACCTTTCGCGCCTGTTTGCGAATCAAGGTAGCGATTTCCCGCTCCAGGTTCCGCACGCCCGCTTCCCGGGTGTAGCCGTGAATCAATTCGCGCAGCGCCTCGTTGGTAAATTCGATCTGCTCGCCGATCTTCATCCCATGTTCCGTTGCCTGGCGCGGAATCAAGAACCGGTTCGCGATGTGAGTCTTCTCTTCTTCCGTGTATCCCGGCAATTCGAGAATCTCCATGCGGTCTCGCAGCGGCTCCGGAATGGGATCCATCCAGTTTGCCGTCGCGATGAAAATAACTTTCGAGAGATCGAACTGCACGTCCAGATAGTGATCCCGGAACGTCGCGTTCTGCTCCGGATCGAGCACTTCCATCAGCGCCGCCGAAGGATCGCCCCGGAAATCACGCCCGAGCTTGTCGACTTCGTCGAGCATGAACACAGGGTCGTTGGTTTCCGCCCGGCGAATGCCCTGGATGATTTGTCCCGGGAGCGCGCCGATATAGGTGCGGCGATGACCGCGGATTTCCGCTTCGTCGTGCATGCCGCCGAGCGAGATGCGCACGAATTTCCGGCCCATCGCTCGCGCGATGGATTTTCCCAGCGAAGTTTTTCCCACGCCCGGAGGTCCGAGGAAACAAAGAATCGGTCCCTTCATTCCCGGCTGAAGTTTTTTCACCGCCAGGTAATCCAGAATGCGCTGCTTCACCTTTTCGAGATCATAGTGATCTTCGTTCAAAATCTCTTGAGCCTTTTTCAAATCGATCGCCTCGGTCCCCACGGACTTGGCCCACGGCAACGACGTCATCCATTCCAAATAAGTTCGCGAGACCATGTATTCGGCCGAAGCCGGCGTCATCCGCGTCAGCCGCTTCAGTTCACGCTCGCACTCCTTCTTGGCTTCCGCGGACATTCCGGACTCTTCCACTTTCTTCCGCAGTTCTTCTACTTCCATCTGCGTATCGTCGGAATCGCCCAGTTCTTTCTGAATGGCCTTCAACTGTTCCCGCAGCAGGAATTCCCGTTGGTTTTGATTTACCTGCTCCTGCACTTGCTCTTGAATCTTGTTGCGCAGGTCGAGCACCTCGCGTTCCTTGCTCAGCTCGCGAACCAAAATCTCAAGCCGCTTGCGCACGTTGAATGTTTCCAGTAGTTCCTGACGCAACAGAGTGGAGAGCGAAGGAAGCGTACCGGCCACGAAATCGGTCAACCGCCCGGGTCCTTCGATGTTCATGGCTACGCCCTGGAGATCGTCGGAAAGTTGCGGGGAACGCGCCACCACGTCGCGAAACAATTCCATCACGTTCCGCTGAAGCGCGGTCAGTTCCGCGTCCGGCTGGTCTTCAAGGTCGGGTTGCGCGGCGATCTGCGCGCGGATAAAGGGCTTCAACCCAAGAATCTCCACCACCCGCATGCGGTCCACCCCCTCCAGGAACACAACCACATTCCCATTGGGCATCCGGACCATCTTATGTAGCTTCGCGACCGTACCCACACTGTGCAGGTCGCTTCCAACCGGGTCTTCCACCCGCGCATCCAATTGCGCCACCACCCCCAAAAGTTTCTCCTCGCCTTCGAGCGAATCGAGCAGAGCGAGAGAACTATCCCGCCCAACAGTCAGCGGCAGCACGGCTCCCGGAAACAGGACCGTGTCGCGAACCGGAAGAATGGCAAGCTCATTCGGAATAACTCTTGTTTTTTCGGACATCGTATGCCCCCCCCGGGCCCCTATTACGACGAGCAAATTAAACGCCATAAGTATAGATGCAGCAAAGTAAGAAATGGGTTCTTAATCGTTATGCGTTGCTATCAAGTTTGTTTAGTCTAACATACTAAACTATGAAGTAAAATCTAATAACTTGTTTTAAAATATTGACTTACACTAGCTCCGCTGCAGGCGTTCCCGATTCATCAGAGATCGCAAGACTAGCTATTTCCCGTACCTCTTACGGGGCCTGGCTAAAACTTTTTCGAACATAGGCCAGAGCTTCTTCGTGGTTCCTGATACGGCCCTCGAGCTGAGCATCCTCGACCGTTTGGAGAATCTCCTTGAATTTGGGACCGGGAGAAAAACCCAAATGGATCAAGTCGTCTCCGGTCAGCAACTTTGGCGGGCTGACTTCTTCCGGGGGAGTTTGCTCGATGAAGCGGCGGACGAAATCGTAGTTTTCCAGCATGCCGTGGCAGGAAAGACAATCCAAGCGGTGGAGTTCCAAATGCTCGCCGAAGTGGTTGAGGCGAACGAACCGCTTCAAGGTCGAGGCCTTCATCTGCACCACATCCTTGAACCGCATGTGATTGGCGATCAAGGCCACCACTTGTTCCGTTTCGTCATTGGAGAATCGAAGCCGGCGGAAAATTTCTTCGGCCATCTTGATTCCAACTTCCACGTGTCCGTCGAAACGAATCCTGTCCGAATCGTCATTCGGAGGCCTAAAAGTGGGCGGTTTCCCAACATCGTGCAGCAGCGCGCCCCACGCCAGGGTGGATGAAACGCCACCAGGAAGTTTCTCGAGAAGCAGAAGCGTGTGAATCCAAACGTCTCCCTCGGGATGAAATTGCGGAGGCTGCTGAACTCCTTTCATCCGCGAAATTTCCGGCAGAATCACGGGCAGCAATCCCGTTTCATCCAGAAGTTCGAAGCCGCGGCGAGCGGCGCCTTCGGTAAGAAGTTTCGTCAACTCGTCGCGAATTCGCTCGGCGGAAACGATGGAAATTTCAGCGGCAAGTTTTTTAATCGCGGCGAAAGTTGCCGGCTCGATGGTGTAATCGAAGCGCGCGGCGAAACGAACGGCGCGAATCATGCGCAATTTGTCTTCGTGAAAGCGCGATTCCGGATTTCCGATCGCGCGAATTACGGCCGCACGCAAA
>JBGPTK010000052.1:0-18324 GCA_041490605.1 Terriglobia bacterium
GGGATCAGCGATTCCGCGCGCGCCCGTGAATAGCTCACCATGAATGAGCTGGCCATCGCCGTCGCCGCCAAAATCATGTAGAACGTCCGGCCGATCAGCGTGTAGTAGACCACCAGGCCCATGTAAATCCCGAGGTCGGAATAGCGATCCAGCGTCGAATCCAGAAAAGCGCCGAAGGCGGTGACGCGCCCCGCATGGCGCGCCACCTGCCCGTCGGCCATGTCGAGAAAACCAGCCAGGAAAAGCACCGCCGCCGCTGTGCGGAATTGCCCCATGGCGAACATCACCGCTGCCCATCCGTTCACCAGCAGGGCGATGAAGGTCAGGGCGTTCGGCGTGATGCCCGTGGCGGCAACTGCGCTCACCACCCTGCGCAGCAACCACCCGCCGCCATCCCCGATCAACTGTGTGATTGGCTTCCCGTGCTCAGTCGTCATTGTTTTGCATCATACGTCAGCCAAGGCTGATCCCCCAAAAATCTGTGCTGACACGGGCCCTTTCACATTCCTTCGAACCGTGCACTCGATTGCCTATTCATTGGCCGGCTTTTTGTAAGCAGGCGCAACGGCTGCTATGTTTTCCTTGCGAATCATCTCGTTGAGAGCCGCCAGGTCTCTCTCCTGAATCTCCTTCCACTTGGCAAGCTGCTCATCGAGTTTCTTGTTGAGTTCGTCGAATACGGTATAAGCAGCCGCAGCCGGCTTCGCTTCCCCGCTCTCGACCGTCGAGCTGAGCGCCATCAATTGGTCGGCTGTCATGATCGGAAAATTCAGCGGGTCCTCGTTGCTCTTCGACTTCGGCTGGATGATTTGCTCCTCGACCGCGGACATTTTCTTGTTCAATTCGTCCGCCGCGTTCAGGATGGCCTTGTCCTTCTCATTCCCATCCAGGCGTTTTTTCAGCGCATCGGTCTGCCCGCGCACGCTGCGGATTTGATTCACGGCATCGTGCCCCGCGGTGACGCTGTCGCGGATTTTCAATGCCAGATCAAGCTGTTTTTCAAGGTCGGCCTGGGAAACCTCGATCCGGGGATCTTCTTTGATCTCCAGTGGCGCCGTAAAATTCTTCCCGCCTACCGTCAGCTTCACCTGATATTTCCCGGGCACAACCAGCGGCCCCACCGGCCTTCCGCCCCAACTGACAGCTCCGGGAACACGGCTCGGCGGATCGTAACGGAGATCCCAAACGAAGCGATTGAGCCCTGCTTCCAGCGGCAACGCGGTGGCGCCGCCGCCTCGCCCAAATCCCTCATCATCGTCTGCTTCCTCATGCTCCCGCTCTTTCTTGCTCGTATACTTCCGGATCAATTTGCCGTTGCCATCCAGGATTTCCAGCGTCGACGGTTCCTTCGAAACGGTTTTCAGCGAGTAATCAATAATCGCGCCATTCGGCGGATTGGCTGCCACCGGGACGCCTGGCTGCAGAGAGAAACCCCCGCCTCCACGGAAACGATAGGCTACGCTCGGATCGTAAAGATGAACCTCGTCCTCCGTTGCGATTCCGCTCATCTGCCGCAGCGGCGCGATGTCATCCAGAATCCAGAATGCCCGCCCGTGAGTGGCCACGATCAGGTCGTCGCCATGAATTGCCAGGTCATGAATCGGCGCTCTGGGCAGGTTCATTTGCAACGGCTGCCAACGTCCACCGTCATCGAATGACACATAGATTCCCGTCTCCGTTCCCGCAAAAAGCAGGCCCTTGTGCTTGGGGTCTTCGCGAACCGCGTGAACAAAAGCCCCATCCGGCAAACCATTCGTGATCTTCGTCCACGTCTTGCCGAAATCATTCGTTTTGAAAATGCAGGGATGGAAATTATCGAGCCGGTGAGCATCCACCGCCAGGTAAGCCGTGCCCGCTTCGCGAGTGGAAGGATCAATCAAACTGACCATGGCCCATTCGGGCATTTCCTTGGGCGTAATGTTCGCCCAATGACTGCCGCCGTCGCGAGTCAGGTGAACCAGTCCATCATCGGTGCCCACCCAGATCTGGTCCTTTTCCAATGGTGACGGCGCAATCGCGAAGACGGTGTCGTAATACTCGACGCTGGTGTTGTCCTTCATGATCGGCCCGCCGCTGGATTGCTGCTTGCTCTTGTCGTTCCGCGTCAGGTCCGGGCTGATCGCTTCCCAGGTCTGGCCCTGGTCGGTGCTCTTCAGCACCATTTGCGCGCCGTGATACAGCGCGTTCGGATCGAGCGGCGACAAGGCGATCGGCGCCGTCCACTGGAAGCGGTACTTCAAATCGCCTGCGCCGCGGCCCATCGGATTTTCCGGCCAGGAATTGATGTCGCGCTCATCTCCATTCTTTTTGTTGTATCGCGTGATCAATCCGTCGTAGGAACCCGCGTACACAATGTCCGGATCGGGCGGGTACGGCGCCACAAAGCCGCTCTCGCCGCCGCCCACGGGATACCAATCCGGCCGGTCGATCACTCCATCATCCGTGCGGCTGGCGATGGAAACCGTGGAATTGTCCTGCTGCGCGCCGTACAGGCGATAGAGAAAGCGATTGTCCGTCGCGATGTGATAGAACTGCGCGGTGGGCTGGTTCGATTCCGATGACCAGGACTTTCCGCCATCCATGGTGATCGTGGCGCCGCCATCATCTCCTTCAATCATCCGGGATGGATTCGCGGGATCGATCCACAACCCGTGACGATCTCCGTGCGGCGCGGAAATCGTGTTCCATGATTTTCCGCCGTCCGTCGAGCGTTCCATCCCGGTATTCAGAATGTAGACCGTGTCCACCGATTTCGGATCAGCGAAGACGTGCGAGAAATACCAGGCCCGCTGGCGGAATCGGTGCTCATCGTTGATCTTTTGCCACGTTTCGCCCGCATCGTCCGAGCGATAGAGGCCGCCTTCTTCCGCTTCGATCAGCGCATAGACGCGATTGGGATCAGCGCCCGAAACCGAAACGCCGATGCGTCCCAGAACTCCCTTGGGCAGGCCGTGGCCTTCGAGCAGCTTCCAGGTCAGCCCACTGTCGCTCGATTTGTAAAGCCCCGAGCCCGGGCCGCCGCTCTCCATGATCCACGGGGTGCGATTCGCCTGCCACAGCGCGGCATACAGCGTGTGCGAATTGGACGGCGCAAAAGTGATATCGATCGCGCCCGTCTTATCGTCCTTGTAGAGCACCTTCTGCCAGGTCTTGCCGCCGTCGGCGGAACGAAACACGCCCCGCTCCGAGTTCGGTCCATACGCGTGGCCCAGCGCTGCCACGAAAACGATATCGGGATTCTGCGGATCGACGATCACCCGGCCGATGTGCCGCGTGTCTTCGAGTCCGATGTGCATCCACGATTTTCCCGCGTCCACGGATTTATACACGCCATTCCCGTAGGAAATATCACCGCGGATGCAGGCCTCGCCCGTGCCCACATAAATCACATTGGGATCGGAGGGCGCCACGGCGATCGCGCCGATGGACGCGATGGATTCCTTATCGAAGATCGGCAACCAGCTCAGGCCGCCGTTCGTCGTCTTCCACACGCCGCCCGCCACCGCTCCGAAATAATAGACATTCGGCTGGCTCGTCACGCCCGTCACCGCCAGCACCCGGCCTCCGCGAAACGGCCCAACCAGGCGCCACTTCATGCCCTTCAGGGAATCTTCTTTCAGCGTTTGCGCGGCCGCGAAACCGCCCGTGAAGAAGCTGACAGACAGCATGATCATGAGCAAAGTTCGAGACATTAATTTCGTTCGGAAATTCATCATATTCCCCCGTTAGAATGGCGCTAGGATTCTATATCCCGGCTTACTAGGACGTGTAGTAGTTTTTACAAGTTTCATTCAGGCAGGACGCGCCTTTTGCGCTTCCGGATTTTTTTGCATGACAAAGAAGACCCCGTTGCGAAAATAGGCAGAAAAGGGGATTCTTCGGGTCAGAGAGCGGCCCTCAGAATCACGGCTGGGCACATTTGCTTACCGGAGGGAATATGTCGTTGGACATTCAAGTGCAAGCGGCGAAGGCGGAGCGGTTCCGGCAACTTCATCGCGGCCCCGGGATATTGATTCTTGCCAATGTTTGGGATGCGGCGAGCGCGCGAGTGATCGAAGCCGCCGGCTTTCCGGCGATCGCCACCAGCAGCGCCGGCGTCGCCTATACCTTTGGCTACCCGGACGGCCAGCTCATTTCGCGTGACGAAATGTTGTCCGCGATCTCACGCATCACGCGCGCCGTGGACGTGCCCGTCACCGCTGACATGGAGGCCGGCTACGGCAGCACGCCTCGCGACATGCGGAACTTTGCCGACGCGCTGATTATCGCCGGCGCCGTCGGTTTGAATTTGGAAGATAGTGGTGAGCTCAATGGCTTGACTGAAATTCCAAAACAAATGGAAAAAATACGCGCCTTGCGGGCTGCCGCAGCCGAGGCGGGCGTGCCCCTGGTCATTAATGCCCGCACCGACGCTCTGTGGGACGAAACGAAGAAACCCGACGAGCGATTCGCCGAAGCAGTCCGGCGCGGCCGCGCCTATTCCGAGGCTGGGGCCGACTCGATTTTTGTGGTTGGCGCCGGCGACCGCGACACAATCGCCGCGATCGTGCGTGAAATTCCGGCCCCAATCAACATTCTGGCGGGCCCGGGAGTGCCGCCCGCCAGGGAACTGGAGGCGCTGGGAGTCCGCCGCGTGAGCGTGGGATCGGGTCCCATGCGCGCCACGATGACTCTGACGCGGCGAATCGCCGAGGAACTGCGCGATCATGGCACCTATTCGAATTTTACCGAGGGCGTGATCTTGCACGCCGACGCGAATGCTTTATTCGAGAAAAGTCACTGAATTCAACAACGATCTGTTCTCGTGAACGAATGGCGCGAAAACTTTACTTGTCCGGTTCCATTTCGCTCGAACCCAGAAGCGGCGAATCCTTCGGCATCGCTTCTCCCCAAACGTAGTGGCTGAACCAGTCCAGGTTCGCCTGCGTCACAGCCTTGTTCGATTTCGGCTTGGTGATCCCATGGCCAAAGCCCGTGTACAGAATCAGCCGCGACGGCACATGTTCATCCTGCAACCCGCGAAACAGCTCGAAGCTGTCCGGCACCGGCACGCGCTTATCCAAACTACCTTGCTGAATTAGTGTTGGCGTCTTCGCTTGTGTAATGGTCGTGATCGGTGAAGTCTTCGCGTAGATTTCCGGATCGCTCCACGGAGTTGCGTGCAGGTATTGCCGCGTGAAGGGAGTGATGTCGGTGTTGACGTAGTAAGTCATCCAATCGCTGATGCCCGCGCCCACGGAAATTGCCTTGAAGCGGTCGGTATGGGTGGTCAGAAATGCGGAAATGTATCCGCCTTCGGACCATCCCATGGAACCCAGGCTCGACGCGTCCACCAGGCCGCGGCTGATGAGCGAATCCACGCCGCTCATCACATCCCACATGTCGCCCACTCCCAGGTTTCGCACGTTCAACGCGCGGAACGCCGCGCCATATCCGGCGCTACCGCGATAATTCGGCTCCAGCACCAGCGAGCCCTTGGCCGCGAAATTGTGCACCGGATAATAACTGCGCTCGGCTCCCAGAACCGGCTGCGAAATGCCTGTCGGACCTCCGTGAATCACCACCAGCAACGGATATTTCCTGGCGGGATTATAGTCGGCCGGTTTGTACAGCACGCCTTCGATCGTCGCCCCGTCCTTGCTCTTCCAGGAGACCACTTCCGGCGCCGCCAGCGTCCAATCTTTCACTTGCGCCGTCATGTCCGTCAATTTACGGGGAGAGAAATTTGACGTTGGCGAAACAAAAATCTCGCTCATGTGCTGGCCATCCTCGGCCGTCAGCGCGATGGTTTTGAAGTCCTTGGTGAAAGACAAACCACCCAGGTAATAAGCATCCGGCCCCGTAATTCGAGCAATTTTCTTCGTCTGCGGGTCCAGGCGAAACAAATGGGACGCGGTTTTTTGCAAGGCTTCGAAATAAATGCCGTCCGGCCCCCAGTCCACCATTCGCGGATCTTCATCGAACTGGGATGTCAGGTCTTGCACGTCGGCGGGAGTGGACGCCGGTTTCGCTAGCGCGCTCTCCACATTCACGACGGCGATGTGCCCATTGGCATAGTAAAAATAAGGCTGCGCCAGCGCCGTCGAAAAAGCGATCTGCTTGCCGTCCGGCGAGAAGATGGGGTCTGAATCGGGGCCCTCAAGCGCCACGATTTTGTGTACGGCATTCTCGTGCTCCAAATCGGCAAGATAAATATCCGAATCTCCTGAAAATGCCAATAAGGGATTGCGAGTGGCGCTGAACGCGATGCGCGTGGAATCGGGTGACCACGAGAAGTCGCGCACGTCCAGGGCGGGATCGCGCGTGATCCCGCGAGCCTTCACCGGCGCCGAATTCTTTTCCGCCGCGGCCACATCCACGGTCCACAATTGATTCTGCGTGAAGTCCTGCTCGAATACTTCGTACTCGCTGTACTTCTGCTTGCGCTCTTTACTCGCCTTGGATGGCTCCGCGACCGCCGTGAATGCGATCTGCTTCCCGTCTTTCGACCAGTGAAACCCGCCCACGTCGGTGGTGTGCTCGGTCAGTTGCCACGCTTCACCACCCTGCGGCGAGATCAGCCAGATTTGCCGGTTCGCGGGTTTACCATCGTCGGAAGCGCTTTCCTTTTTCTCTTCTTTTGCGGCAGGCGCTGAGCCGGCCGCTTTCGAAATCGAGTTCGCTTCGCGTTCGGTGACAAACGCCAGCCAGCGCCCGTCCGGTGACCATTCCGCGCCCTCACTCGATTTCTTTCCGCGCGTCAGTTGGACGCTGGCGCCCGAACCCGCATCCAGCAGCCAGATTTGACGGATGTAGGCGTTTTCCTTCCAGTCCGTTTCCCGCACGCTGTAAGCGATGTAGCGGCCATCGGGCGAAATGCGCGGGCCGCCCAACACCTTCAATTGAAGAATTTCGTCCATGGCCGGCGCATGTTTCGTCTGCGCGCGAACCACTCCCGCAAGCGTCAGGACCGAAAAGAGCGCCAGCCCCGCCATCGTCCGCATTTTCATCAGACATCCTCCCTCACACTTTTAGGCGCTCCATGCTACACGATTGCCCTTTCCGGACAAAAGCTCGGCGATTCGCGCGCACGCGCGCAACTTCATGCCGTATTCGATCCGTTGGAAAGAAAGGTGGGCAAATCCGTCTTACAGCTTATTCAGGCCGTCGAGTCCGGCGACCTTGTAGGCCTCGGCGAAAGTGGGGTAATTGAACACAGTGTCGCGGAAATAGTCCATCGTGCCGCCGAGGATTAGAACCGCCTGCCCAATGTGCACGATCTCGGCGGCATTCTCGCCCATCGCGTGGACTCCGAGGATCTTTCTCGTATCCGGGTGAAACAGAATCTTCAGCATGCCGGTGTGATCTCCCACGATCTGAGCCTTCGCGAGCTCCTCATATTTCGAGATGCCCACCTCGAAGGGGATCTTGGCATTGGTCAGCGACAATTCCGTTTGCCCGACCATCGAAATTTCCGGGATGGTGTAAATGCCGTACGGAAGCAGCGCCGGATTCATCTGAGCCGCGATGCCGAACATATGGCAACTCGCCAGCCGGCCCTGCTCCATGGAAGTCGCCGCCAGCGAGGGAAACCCGATCACATCCCCGGCCGCATAAATGTGCGGCACGGAAGTCTGGAAATTTTCGTTGACCACCAACTTCCCGCGCGCCACCGCTTCCAGGCCAGCCGCTTCCAGCTTGATCAGATCCGTATTCGCCTGCCGCCCCACCGCGTAGAGCAACCCTTCCCCGTGAATGCGTTTGCCGCTCTCAAGGTGCGCCACCACGCGGTTCCGCTCGTCAAATTCCACTTTCGTCACTTTCTCGCCCAGCCGGAAAATGGCGCCCTGGCGGCGCATGTGGTAACAGAGGCCCTCCACGATTTCCGTGTCCACAAATTCGAGCAGTGTGGGACGCTGTTCAATCAGGGTAATCTCGACGCCCAGCGCCGTCAGCATCGAGGCGAACTCCAGGCCAATCACTCCGCCGCCGACGATGATGAGTTCCTTCGGAATCTCTTCGATCTGAAAAAACTGGTCGCTCGAAAGCACGCGCTTCCCGTCAAACGGAATGTCGGGGTGCCGCGCCGGGCGAGTTCCACACGCGATCAGGACGTGCTCGCCTTTGAGGATGTGAACTTCGCCTGCTCCTTCCACTTCCAGGGTGTGCGCGTCCACAAAACGCGCCGTTCCCGCATAGAGATCGATCCCGTTTCGCCGGAGTTGGTCTCGAACGACGCCAATTTCCCGCTCGATTACCTGCAAGACCCGGTTTGCTAAATCGCGAAATGAAATTTTGTCTTTTACAACGTAGTCGCTTCCGTAAAAGGAGCGATGGCGCAGACCGGTCAAATGCAGAATTGCTTCTCGCAGCGTTTTACTGGGGACGGTGCCGCCATGGATGCACACTCCCCCGATCATGTCGCCGCGGTCGACCACGGCCACGCGCTTGCCCAGCTTTGCCGCGGCAATCGCGCCTTTCTGCCCGGCAGGACCGCTGCCGATCACCAGAAGGTCGTAGGGTTGGGAGTTCATCGGCTATTTTCCGCTGGGTCCTCTTCCTTCGAGTTGTGTCCGGGTGCGAAGGCTACTGGAAGAATGTTACAGCCAAATTACATGAAATCGCCAATCCTATCGCGCTCCGGGAGCAGTGAAGAAATTGATGCTCACGGTGGCCAGTTCCGATGGCGGAAACTTGAATTGAAATCGTGGATTCGCTTCGAGCCCGGCTTCGCGGGCGCATTCCAAAAATACAGGAAGCTCGATCAAGTACTGATCCGAGAATCCGTGAGTGCCATCGTAAGCGACTGCCGGCGTCCGCTCCAGGTTCGCCGCGGCAATCTCCGGAGGAAGCGTATGGAGCTCGAGCACCAGCAGGCCGAACCGTCCCACGTAGGGCGCCCAGCGGCGCAAATATCGCACCAGGTTCTCTTCCAATTCATCGGCGGGAATTTCCTCGCCGAAGTAATCGAAAACGCCAGTCGATCTTCCTTTCCGGCTTCCTCGCACATAATTCGCCGGCGTCGAATACGGCCGGTTGTGATCCAGAAACGAGCGCACGTGCAGCAGGTCGTGGATATCGAGCCCCAACTCTTCCAGATCGCCCGCCAATTGCGCGGGACGATTGATATCGCCGGCAATCACGTGGTATTCCGGAACTTCGGCTTTCCGCAGATTCTGCTTGGCCACCCGGCGGGCAACCTTGTTGAAATCCACCCCCACCAGAATCAGCGGATGTTTGTCCAGCACCTGGCCTCGAGCGGTCCGGTTCTTCACCACCGAATATAAATGTTCCAGGAAAGTTCCGTCCCCGCAGCCCATGTCGCAGATGCCTTGCGGCTGGCCTTCGAGCGGCCGGTTGAATATCTCCACGATGATTTCATCCACCTTCTTGAAATATGTTTTGTGCGCCCCTCCGCTGCCCCACACGTTCATGCCCCGGTTGACGAGCATCTCAACATCGCTCTCGTCCATCCGTGGTATGCGAGGATTGCCGAAAAGGAGGACGCTCAGCGCATTCATCAGCGGGAGATAGGAAACGGTTACACCGTAGGAGGTTGCGATTTGAGCCGCATAGGAACCGCACGGAGTCAGGCAAACCTGATTCCCTTCGCGAGCGATCCAACCCTGCATTGCCAGCAGGTCAAGCAGGCATGTGAGGCTCGCCGGATTCCCCGCAAGGTCATGGATCTCCGCCGGTCCTTTCTCGAGTTGAGCCAGCACATTGCCCCGGGCCAACGCGACCATGGCCGGACCAACTAAAATCCCGTCCAGGTGCCTGCGAATCTGTTCCCGTACCTTCTCTTCGATTGGATCCGCGGCGGCCCCGATTCCCCATCGCTCTCGCGCTCGATCAACCAGGCCTTGCAGCGACGGAAGAATTGGCTCATCCGATTTGCCGAACAGAAAATCTTCCAGGAAGATCGCCTTCGGCAGGAAAGAGGTCGCCTCCGCATACAAAGGGGGCGCCAGCCGTATTGCGATCTTTCCCTGGGGGGTCAGTGTGTAGGCCGGAGACTCCCCGCCCGCGCCTTTGCGTTGCACCAGCCACCCATGGGAGGCAAGCAGCCGGAGAGCGACATGCAAATAGCCTCTGTTGCCGTGCATTCGACTTACAATTTGCTCGAGTTCCACCCACTCGCAAGGGCCATCGAAGAGTTCAAACACTCCCCGCTCCCACAGCGCCTTCACCGTGGGAGCCAGAACGATGCCCGCAAGGTGGCAGAAGATAATCGTTCGGACGTGAGTTTTTTCGTCTTCCGGCAGGGGCATATGCAATCCCGCGGTTTGTCCCGCATACTTCAACATTGATTTCCCTATGTCCGCCCCTCGAACAGATTCCTTCCCTCCACCAAAGCGCGCATTTTGCGGTCCGCCACGCTTCGCTGCAGCATCCAGAAACCGCAATCCGGATGGACGTAGCGCAGCCGTTTTTCTCCCAGCGTCGTGGCGATGTGCTCGATGCGCGAAGCGATCAGCTCGGGAGTCTCCACTTCATTGTCCTTGATATCCACCAGCCCGATTCCCAGGCGAATCTTGGGATCGAGATCGGAAAACACAGCCAGCTCCTCGTATCCCCGCCGCGCGAACTCCAGAACCAGGTGGTCCGTCCGCAACGAATTCAGGAACGGAATCAGGTCGCGCCAAAATCCCTTCAGCATCGGCTGGCCGCCATAATTGCCGAAACAAATGTGCACGCCCTTTTCGTTTAGGATGCCGTCGAGCACGTGGTTGATGGCTTCCGCGGCCCACGGCGCGTCCTGCGGATAACCCACGATGCAGGCTTCGTCCAATTGCACGTCATCGGCTTCCACCAGCTCCAACTGCCGGCGGAGCACTGCGGCAATTTCCATCGCCAGGTCCGCCACATCCTTGTAAAAGCAATTGGTCAGGACTCTGGCCAGCATGTGCGGGCCGGTGCAGGTAAATTTCAGCGGCGCCTTCGTTAGTGCCCGGGCAAATTCGTAATCCCTCGGCAGGTTCAGAGTCCCTTCTCCGATCTTGCCGACCACCATTCCGGCGCTGAGAAGCCGGTACCCCGAAGCCCGGTCGGATCGGAAGCGGTCAAAATCCGACAGCGTGAAATGTTTTCGGATTCCGTCCATCTGCGAGACGAAATAATCCACCATCCCGTTGGTTTCCGGATGGCTGGGGTCGAAGCGCATCAGCTCTCCATCGGACACCAGGTCGAGCCCGGCGAGCTCTTGGGTCTTCAACACGGCCATCACCGCGTCGCGCAGCACCAGCCGTGAAGTATTTCCCACCAGCCACGAAGGAACGGGATAGCTGCCCACCACTGTCGTCTTGATTCGGGGAGTCATGTTTTTCTCTCCAGCTACAGCCTGTCTCCTAAATGGTTTTTAGGGGGCCGGAGCTTCAGCTCCGGCATGGCCGCCCTCAAAAACTCGGGCTTTAGCCCCTGAAGCGCACAGATTCGTGCTCGCTGCCATTTATGAGATGGCTTGTAGTTACTTGTGCGCGATGCCTTTGATTCAACTGCTGCCTGCAGCCCATGATGCTCAGCTCGTATCCTTAGCCCTACCTCTCGTCCGGCGAACCAGAAAATTTCTCCTTCACTTCCCCGGGAATGCTTCGGCTCTTGAATCGCACCGGATCGTCCGCCACTCGCACCACCCACACGCGTTTCTCAATCACTTCCACTGCCAGCATATCGCCTTTAAACAGTTGGTGCTGGACGGAGAAGCTGCTGCGCCCCCACTCAGCCACTGCGGATTCCACCACCACCTGATCGCCGAATTGAGAAGGCACGAAGAACCGCGCTTTGGCCTCGACCAGGGGGATCCCGGCGATTCCGTACGTCTTCTCCATCTGCGGCCGGAGCAAGCCGGCACGTTCGAATAAAGCAGTGGTGCACGCATCGAAAAATTCAAAATAGCGCGGGAAATAAACGATTCCACCAGGGTCGCAATCTCCCCATTCGATGCGCAGCTCTCTCTTATTGATCAGCATTTTATCCTATTAGAGCGCTCGCGGGCGTAGCGGCGCGATCCTTCGCCCGCCGCCCAGCCACGCCGTTTGATGCTCTTGGGCAAGTTTCAGCGACTCCCGTTCACCCTTCCGGGATCCGCAAAATTCGTGAAGAACTCCCGGATGAGTACAGTTCCTCCACCAGCGCTGCCCGCCGCTGGAGCACTTTGCTTTGGTTCAACGATCCTTTGTCCGTGATTTCACCGCCGTCCAGTGATGGCGGCTCTTCCAGCAGCGCCGCTCGCGTCACCCGTCGTGAGCTGCCCGCGGACTCCGCCGCAAATTTCTCGAGCAGCGATTGAAATCGTGAGCGCACCGCTTGATGGCTCAGAATTTCGGCGGCCGCCGCACCGGAAGAAAGCTCCCCGCAGAGCGAACAACATGCGTCCAGGTCAGCAAAGATCAACATTCCCACCTCATCGCGATCATGCCCTGTGATCACCACGTCGCGAACCAGCGGCGCGAACTTGGCGATAATCCTGCCGCGCAGCGGGCCCACGCTCACCCACGTCCCCGTCGAGAGTTTGAAGTCTTCGGAAAGCCTCCCATCAAAAACGAATCCTTGATTCACATCTTTCGAATCCACGAACCGCACCGCGTCTCCAAATTTGTAGAAACCTTCCTCATCGAATGCCTGCCGCGTCAGCTCCAGTTGGCGCCAGTATCCCGGAGTGATGTTCGGCCCGCGGACCCTCGCCTCCAACTTATCTCCCCGCGGCACCAGCTTGGCCTCCACGCCGGGGATGGGAATGCCGATCACTCCGGCTTGGTCGGTCTCCCACGTGGTTTGGATTGCCATCGGCGCCGTCTCCGTCGCGCCAAGCCCGGTGACCATGATCACTCGCTCGCCGCACGTTTCCACCGCCAGTTCCCGGTACGCATCCCAGACGTGTTGCGACAGGCCCGCTCCGGCATAAAACAGCAGCCGCAGCCGTTTGAAAAATGTCTCGCGAAGCTGGCGATCCGAGCGCAAAAAAGGAAGCAAATCTTCATAGCCCTTTGGCACGTTGAAATAAACGGTGGTCGAAATCTCCCGCAGGTTGCGCACCGTTTCCCCGATCAATCCCGGGCCGGGTTTCCCTTCATCTATATAGAACGACCCGCCGTTATACAGAGCGATTCCGGTATTGTGGTTCCCTCCGAATGTATGGTTCCACGGCAGCCAATCCACCAGCACCGGCGGCTCGTCCGTTAGGAAACAAAAAACCTGCGCGATCTGCTGCAAGTTGCAGCAGATCATCCGGTGGGTATTGATCACGCCTTTGGGCATGCCCGTCGAGCCGGAGGTGAAGAGGAACTTGGCCGGGCTCTCCGGATCGATCCGGTCGTGTGCTGCCTCGACGGCCGGCGTCGCCGCCGTAGCCGCAAGCTCTGCGAACAATGTCGACTTTCGCCCGGCCGGAGGTTCCCGAGTCACCACGAGTTCCACGAGCTTGGGGACAACCGCCTCGATGGCGCGGCTGTATCGCTCGCCGCTCGCAGCGAACACAAGCCCCGGCGTCAGCTTCTCAAAAATGTAGCCGAGTTGCGTGAAATCTTTCGACAGCAGCGAATACACGGGAGAAAGATGCGCCGTTGGAATCCCCACGTGTTGTCCCGCTAACATGAGCAGGAAATGTTCCAGGTCATTTTCCGAGAGAATTACGGCGGGCCGGCCGGCGGAGAGCCCGCGATCCAGCAGCGCCTGGCCCAATCTTCGCACCGCATCGAGCACCTCGGCGTAGGTGAGCCGCCGCCAATCCCCGCCCGCTTCCTGCCGCTTGGCCGCGCAGATCGTATCCGGAGAAACTCCGGCCCAATGAACCAGGCGATCCGTCAGCACTTTCGGGTAAGCCTCTACGGATTCGTCCGCGCGAACCAGGATCGCTCCGTCAGCCCGATGCTCGATGGAGGCGCCCGAGGTTCGAAGCCTCACCGGGCGCACGCGATTGTTCTCAGCCATATTCGAAATGCCTCTATCCCCTTCCACACGGTCACAGGGCATGAGGAACGCTTTCCAATACCCTGAGCACGCGCTTCAAGTCAGTCCCAGCCGGCACATCGCCGGCCGTAGTCACGATCGCCGGCCGCATCTCCGAGATGATGTCATGGAATGGAGGCTGTACGTTTCCGCTCTCCCGCTCTTCCGTCTGAAATGATTCGAGGGGCAGCGCCACTCCCCACGGTGTCGTTCCCGACTCGATTATTCTTCGTGAAGGCAGTGACAAAAGCGCATCCAGTCCTACGCAGATGGCGCAATCCCAACTTCTCTCGAAGATCACTTCCTCCCTTGCCGCCGAGGAACCGCCCTCCGGCAACCGCAGCACGGGCAGCGCCTCATAAAACCGGATCACATTGATTGCCGGAGATAACAATGCCGCCCAGGAATCGCGGCTTCCCGCTGAAAGGATCGGCAGAGTTTCCTCCTGAATGAAAATCAGGTTCGCTCCGGCGGCCACATAAACAGACGATATCTGCGTGATCAACAACGCTGCCATCTCCAAAGCGGCCGTCGAGAAATTCTCGAAGCGAAGAGTTTCCTCGGGTTCCAGTTGAGTCATGCGGGCGGCGAGTGTGAAAGGGCCCGTCACTCCGGCCATCAGCAACGAATCATCTCGCAGCAGGGAATTCAGCCGGCGGATCACTTCAATGGCCACCGCAATCCGCCCGCTCTTCGCCGCCTGTTCCACCGCCCGGATTCCCTCCGGCAATTGACCCTTCTCCGCGCGCCCCGGCCAGCTTACCGAGGGCGGCTGATCTTCCGCGGCCCACTGCAGCGTCGCGCCCAGAGCTTCTAGTTCGAGGTTGGGATCGAAGTAACAGGCCACGCCATCCGAATGCACATGCGTGCGGATTCTTCTCAACGAGTTTGAAATTTTCGTGGGATTACTCAAAAACGTCTCGAGCGGCACGTTCTCAATTCGCGCGCCGAGTGAAAAAAGAATCGGCAGGAATAGGGGCCGGGCGGGCGGAATGCCTTGCAACAGCCCTTTCATCATCTGCCGCGGACTGGGGCGATCAGCCATTCCTTACGGCCGGAAAAGCGGCCCGCTCGCCTTGGCATCCGGCCAGGACCCGTACCACTGCAAAATCTCTTTCGGCGGGCTCTTCTTGTTCCATTCCACATGAAAATCTTCGTAGGACTTGCCCCGCTTGAGGCGAGACTTTCGCTCTTCTTCTCTTTGCCGATTCGTCTTCCCGGAATCCAGCCGCCGCCGCTCCGGATCATACGCGATGCGGTAAATATTCTCGGCCGTCCATGGCGAGACGATATTTTTTCTCAGATCTTCCAGCACCGCTTCCGGCTCCCGTTCCAGCGGATCGCCGTAGCCCGGCCCGCCCCCGCTGAATCCAAACAGCAAATCTCCTTCTTCGTAAAGCTTCGGCGTCCGGGCGATCAATTCATAGTTCCATTGGCCCTGAATCGAGCCTTCCTCCAGAATAGATCGCAGATCGAGATTGATTTTAGAATTCCCCTTCTGCATTTCTTGCAGCAAATCCGCTTTTCGCACGCTGATGCCGGGAATCGGTGAAGAGGCATACCCGCCGAAAAGCGGCTGGCCCAGCGGCACTTTGCTTCCGTTGCCCATGCACAGCGAAATCAGTTCCGGAACTTTGTGAATCATCCACAGCTGCACGCCGCCCGAGCCTCCCCGATAAAGCCCCGGGCCGCTGGAATCCTTCCAGTGCTGCGAGAGCGTGACCGTCACCGGCAGTTCGCTTTCCACTTGTTCCGAATCGGGCGCCCGGCCGAACGCGCACCACGCAAATCCGTAAGCGTCGATTCCATCCGCGGACGAGCGTCCCCCTTGCCCTTGCGTGTTCAGCGAGAAAGAAAGCACATCCGAAACCGCCAGGTTCCATTGCGAATGCCCCGCGCAGATTTGCGAAGTGTGCTGGCTCCCCGGGGGCGCTGCCACCTGCCGCCACATCGTGGCGCTCGAAAAAGTCATCTTGGCGAAACTGGTATGCGTCGCGCAGCGCGCTTGCATGCCGATAAAAACGCAGCAACTGGTCGCGGCCGTGCGCCCCGGATTCAGGATAATGCCCTCCGGGAAAACAAAATCAATCGGCGCAAACGTGGAACTGCAAATCGGCAGGTCGTGGAATATGTATTCGTACATGAAATTCGCGATATGCCCCACCACCGCTTGCGAGTGAACGTTGTAGGAAGAGGCGTTTTCCGGAGAGGTGCCTTCGAAATCGAAAACGATGCTGCCGTCCTTCTTCGTCAGAGTCAGGTAACAGGAACGCACCAGCGCCGGCGTCCACCCGATCGCGTCGTTGAAGACCACCGCGCGAAACTTCCCGTCCGGCAGCGCTTTGATTCGCTTCCGAGCTCCGGCCTCCGCCGTTTCACACATCTTGCGCAGCAACCCAACAAGGAAATCCGCGCCGCGCTTCTCCACCAGTTCCAGCAGCCGGACGCGCACGCGATCCGCCGTGGTGCAGCGCGCGCGAAGATCGGAAATAAACATCGCCGGCGCGCGCAATCCGTAAACTGAATAAAACTCCAGAAAATCATTGCGCAGTTCGTAATTCTCGCCGATTTTCATCGGCGGCATGTTTAGCCCTTCCTCGAACCGCGAGCGCGCGCTCACCGGCATCCCTCCCGGCTCGATCGCGCCCGTTTCCGTGGTGTGCAGGGCCGCCGAGGCCCACGCGATTAATTTCCCTGCGTGGAAAATCGGCATCAGCGCTACTTGATCCGGGTTGTGAATTCCTCCATACAGTGCGTCGTTCGTGTACCAGATGTCTCCCTCGCGAATTCCCGGGTTCTCCTGATAATACTTCTGGATAAATTTGATCACGATGGGCTGGATGATGGCGTGCAGATACGTCCCGCACGAGGCGTTGATCAAATCTCCTCCGGCGGTGAAAATCGCCACCATCGAATCTCCGGAAACTCCAAAGTAGCTCCGCGAGGAACGCACGAACACTTCCATCGCTTCATCCAGAATGTCGTTCGTGATTTGTACGCCGATCTCGTAATCGCCTTGGCGGACCTTGGCGGCGCACTCCTGTTCATACGCCGTCGCCGGAGCGGGCTTGAGCCACGCGAGTTTTTCAGCCAGTGTTGGGATAGGCATATCTCTCCTTCAAACCCCGCGGCTCATCCTTCCAGGATGCCGAGTCCTCTTTCATCAATCGTGAACCGCATGGCCGGCGGCACTACCACAGTCGTGTATTCCCCTTCCAGCACAGCCGGCCCTTCCAAAGTATTCCCGGGGCGCAACGCTTCGTAAGTGAATATGGGCGTCATCTGATAGTCCTTCCGCTCCGGCCAATACACCAGGCGCTCGCCCTTCCTGGCTGCCGCCGGACTGTGTCCTTCCAACTTCAACTTCGGCAATTCCACTTTCGGAGTCTTCACGATCGCCTTCAGAATAAAACTCTCGACGAACACTCCGCCTTCGGGATTCACCACGAACGGACTGAACGCCTCGCTGAATTCCTTCTTGAATGCTTCGCAAATTGCCGCCACATCTTCCGGGCCATGAAGCGATAGCCGCGGCGAGAGAGCCCGCTTCACGTGAAACTGCCCGCCGTAGAGCATGTCCAATTCCAGCACGAACGCCGCCGCATTCGGATCGAGGCCGTCTCCGGTCAAATCTTTCCGCGCCTGCTCCAGCAGGCTTTCCACCGTCTGGTTGAACACCGAATATTCTTCGGTCAGCCGCTGCGTCCCCGGTGAAAGCAGCGTCAGTTTCTTCGACACTTCATTCACGTGCATGATGTCCATGGTCGACGATCCGTACGCGCAAAAAACGGGAGAAAACGGAAACGTCACCGCCTTCGGAATATCCCCCTTGTAGCCCGCGGCGTGCGTCGCGCCCGCTCCCCCACCGACGAACAGGATAAAATCCTCGGGGCTGTATCCGCGCAGATGGACTTCTTTCATGATCGCGGAAGCCATGTTGCCGTTCACGATCTTGCGGATGATATCGGCCGCCTCTTCCACGCGGATGCCCAGCGGTTTCGCGATCTTGTCTCGAATCGCCTGGATCGCCCGATTCCTATCCAGCTTCATCCTGCCGCCCGAGTAATAATCCGGGTTGATATATCCCAGCGCAACGTCGGCGTCGGTGACCGTCGGTTCCGTCCCACCCAGGTTGAAGCACGCGGGGCCAGGTATTGACCCCGCGCTGCGCGGGCCAACCTGCACTTGATTCTGAAGCAACGCATTGATCGAAGCGATCGAGCCGCCCCCCGCGCCGATGGAGAGCGTCTTGATCATCGTGATCCCCACCATCCATCGATCGATGATCGGCCGGAAGTCGTAGCTGCGCACGCTGTCTTTCACCACCAGGCCCACGTCGAAACTCGTCCCGCCCATGTCCGTCATCACCACGTTCTGGTAACCGAGCGACTGCGCCAC
>JBGPTK010000053.1:0-18257 GCA_041490605.1 Terriglobia bacterium
ATCCGCTTTGAGACCGGAAAGGGGCGAAGCGCTGCGTACTTCGAATTGCAATAAACTTCCCTGCAAGCCCGCGGGAGAACTGAGCCGCAGCTTCACGCCGTCGCCGCAATCGCGAGTTTGCTGAGTTTTTGTTTGAGCGGAGATCAAGACGGGAAGCAACAACGCTGTGCAGCAGATTATCGCGCGGAAAATATTTTTGCGTCGCATGAAGTTCGAAAAAGCGCAGAAGTGACTATATGACAATTGGGATGAATCGGAAACTGGCTGGCGACGTAAACGGTACGGGCGGAAAAGTGCGGAGTAGAGATTTTGCAGTTGAGGCAATCAGCGATTGGACGCCGCGGACTTGAGCCATTCGAACAACGGCACAAGTTGGGAAAGCACAGCAGCCTCGTCCACTTGAACCGTATGGCTCTCCTGCCCGGTTTGCACCGAAATTTTGTACTGAAACTGATCGGCGCCAGGGCCCTGGCCTCGAATCACCGCGGGCAATTCAAAAAAGCGAGCCGAATTCAGCAGCGCGGTCAGTTGCTGCTGTTCTTCCGCGGGCATCGCATCGGATGAGAAACTGTGATGTTGACGGATGCCCGCAAATCCGCCCGTGCGATCAAATTGAATCTGCATGCAACCGGCCACCTCGCAACAGATGGGAACCCAAAGAAGCCGATTCTACCCCAGTGAGCCGGCGGGCGCACCTGGCGCGCATGCGCGTCGAACCCGAATCGCGCATGCACGCGGGTGCGGATGCCTGTGTACAGCAGAGTTGAGTTACCGTCGTCCGGCGGTGAGAGCGGACGCTGGCTTCGGAGCCGCCTGCCCAGCCGGGAATACCGCCGTTGTGGGAATGACGCCGACCCTCTCCCACGCGTCGTGCACGGCTTTCTGTTCGTTGCTGTTCTGGCCATACAGGGTGCCGGCAACGGTGACCGTGGCATTGGCCATGGTCTGAAAATCTGCCGTTGGACTCAGGCTCCCCGTGAGCGTGCGATACCAGATCAAGCCAGCTTTTTGCCAGGCATATCCGCCGATGGCAATGGCCGCGAGATAGAAGGCACGGTTGGGGATACCGGAGTTTATGTGCACCCCTCCGTTATCCTCGGTGGTATCCACGTAGCCGGTCATGTGATCGGGTTGCGGATCTTTGCCCAGGTTCGGATCGTCATAGGCCGTGCCGGGATCAGCCATGGAGCGCAGGGCCTTGCCGCGTACCTTGTTGGTGAAAAGGCCTGCGCCAATCAGCCAGTCGGCCTGGGCGGCGGTTTGATTGTTGGCCCACTGTTTCACGAGCGAACCGAACACGTCGGAGATCGATTCGTTCAGGGCTCCTGGCTGGCCATCATAGACAAGTTGAGATTCATTCTGGGTCACGCCATGAGTGAGTTCGTGCCCGATGACGTCCAAGCAAATCGTAAAACGGTTGAAATACTTTCCATCACCGTCTCCGTAGATCATTTGCCGGCCATTCCAGAAGGCGTTGTCATAATTCTTGCTGTAGTGGATTGTGGATTTGAGGGTCAGGCCGTGATCGTCCACCGAATTGCGATTGAACACGGTTTCGTAGAAATCGTAAGTGTCGCCGGAAAAGTCGTAGGCTTCCTTGACGTTCACATCCGTGGCTGTTTGCCCCTCATCCAGGACTTTCGTGCCGGGAAGGTGTGTCTTGTTGCGGGCGTCAAAGATTGTCCGGTGCTTGGCGCCCGCGGGCGCCGTGAGTGGAAGAATAGCGAATGCCTGGCGCATGCCGCGAAATTGTTCCGTGAGCTCCAGGGTGTGGAGTGCGCGTGCGCGAAGTTCGGGATCTTCAACCAGTTTTTTGAGAATGTGCGGGGGGAGAATGCTGCAAAATGTGTTGCGTGGGTGATTCATGGTCGTCCTCCTTTTTTGAACTGCGAGTCTGCGTGGAAGGGGGAAATCCAATTCGTCCCGCTGGCTCGAGCCCTTGGGTCCCTGGTCCCGAGCCCGCGGAAGTGGTGAGAAGTTAGTTCCAATTCTATCTGTTGTCAAGAATATAAATTGTTTCATATCTACACACGGCGCAGTTTCAATGTGGAACACTGCGCAGGCCGCTTGGCTGGGAAGAATTGTGCGATCGAGGGGGGCGGCGCCCAGGAATGAGAGCTAATCCTTCCTCGGCTGAGTGGCCGGGGCGGCCATCCCGGCTCTCTTGGCGCGCGATCGCAGGAGCTGAATGACCGCAGGCAGCAGGGAAAGGAACACCACTCCGGCGATGACCCAGTGGATTTGGCGATCGATGTGTGGATTGGCGACGCCCAGCGAGTAGCCGATCAGGGTCATGCTCCAGACCCACAAGACTCCGCCGATAATGTCGTAAAACAAGTAGCGCGGATAGCTCATCCGTGCGGCGCCGGTGACGGGCGGACAGAAGGTGCGGACGATGGGGACAAATCGAGCCAGGATAATCGTCTTGACTCCATACTTTTCATAGAAATCGTGCGCCCGCTGCAGATGGCTTTTCTTAAAAAATCGGGAATCCTCGCGATCGTAGAGGCTCTGGCCGGCTTTCCGGCCAATCCAGTAGCCCAGTTGATCTCCAATAATGGCGCAAAGCGTCACCGGCACGAGCAGCCAGAATAGATTGAGTTTGCCGACGGCCGCGAAAACACCCGCGATGACCAGCAGCGAATCGCCGGGTAGAAAAAAGCCCACAAACAGGCCCGTCTCGGCAAAGATGATGGTGCAGACCAGCGCCGGGCCGCCCCATTCGATCAGCCCTTTGACGTTATAGAGATATCCGAGGAGTTCCTTCAGCGAGTCAATCATCCAGAAACCTGCTTCCGTGTGAATTGGGCTGTTTTCCAGCGATCCAGCAGAGTGCCTAGCACCTTCAAGATAGCAGAAAGTGGGAGGCGGAGGCAGCAGCGCCGGGGAGGGCTGTTTCCAGTTCTAGTACTTCGCTACCAGTGAATTTAGCCCCCTGTACCATAGTCCAGGTCACAGGCTCCCGGCACAATCGCAGTTGTCAGGAACAACTTTGAAGCCCAACGGGGGTTAAACATGGAAGGCGGCTACACAGTCTGGATGGGACAGCCGGTGATCCTGAGAGTGGTGGCTGGCAATCTTCGAGTGCCGCTGCGCGGACGGCTGGTGGCGGAGACGGACAGCATCATCCGGTTGCGGATTGCGGGGAGCTGGGACGTGGATATTTTCAAATCCATGGTCGCGGCAGTGGAAATGGACACCCCCGTTCAAGTGATCCACTAGTTGGAGAGAGATTCGATGAGCGTGATGAATTCAGGATCGGGTGGCTTCTTTCGAAGCGGATTATTTGCCGCCAGGACGCCTCTGCTGATGCGCAGGCGGACGGCGGCGCGAAGGGGGTGGAGGGTGAAAGAAACGATTGTGGTTCATGCTTACCAACTTTTGCTGAGAATTCTGCTGATCGCGAGGAAGCTGAATTATTAATCGCCAGAACTACTGATTTTCAATTTTGAAGGGAATTCAATTTTCCGGCCTGCTGTCCCTCACCCCCACCCCGGGTTCGCTCCCCCCAGCGAATCCGGGGTCCCCTTTTTCAGGGCGCCTTAATTTTTGGAAGCGGCGACCGTAGCTTGGCTGGATAGAGTTTGCCCACAGCGGAAACCACAAGGCCAAGACGTTCTGAGATTGCTGCTTCCTTCCTGTTTGTAAGCTTTCTGCGTGGTCGTGTGTTGTGTTAGAATTTTTCCAATCGGCGCGCCCGTAGCTCAGCTGGATAGAGCGTCTGGCTACGAACCAGAAGGTCGGGAGTTCGAGTCCCCCCGGGCGCACCACTTTCCTGCGTGTTTGTTTTCAGGTTGTCAAATGCAAGCAGCGTGTTCATCATTCAACTGCTTGCAAATGGCAAATACTCGGAATCCACGGAGCATTAGTTAATGCCAAAGCTCAGAGTCCACGCATTTGGGATTTCCGTCGATGGATACGGTGCAGGTCCCTCTCAAACTCTTGAGAATCCGCTTGGCATTGGCGGCATGGCTTTGCACGATTGGATGCTCTCCACTCGCACCATTCAGCGCATGGTTGGGAATGACGGCGGAACGACAGGCATTGACGATGATTTGGCCGCTCGTGGTTTCGACAATATCGGAGCATGGATCATCGGTCGCAACATGTTTGGGCCCGTCCGAGGGACTTGGCCCGACGAAACTTGGAAGGGTTGGTGGGGCGAGAATCCTCCCTACCATACTCCAGTGTTCGTATTGACCCACCACTCGCGGGCCCCTATCTCGATGGCGGGAGAGACTACATTCCATTTCGTTACCGGTGGGATTCACGCTGCCACGCAACTTGCTTCTGCCGCCGCAAATGAAAAAGACATTCGGATCGGGGGAGGCGTTGCCACGATCCAGCAGTTTCTGCGCGCCAAACTTATTGACCAATTCCATCTCGCCATCTCCCCGATTCTTCTCGGCTCTGGCGAGCAACTCTTCGCGAATATTGACATGCTCAAGCTCGGTTACCAATGCTCCGAACACGTGCCCACGCCAAAAGCGACCCACGTGATTTTTAGCAAGCACACTTAAGTCATTGCTATGGAGAGCGTTCGTGGCAAGACTGACGCAAGGTCGTCCAGAAGAGTTCGGAAATCGTCCCCTAGGGCGCGCCACTTACTTTTGATGGTTTTCATGAATATGCGAAGCGAATGGATTGCGGTCAATCGGCGGTGGTGTCGCGGACGGAGCTGCGGTTGCGGCTGAAGACGCGGGCTGCGAAAGCGGTCCAGGGCATGGCGTTGAATTCGGCCAGGTAGGAATAGGCTACTGGGACGACGAGCAACGTCAAGAGCAGGCAGAGGGTTTGGCCGCCGATGATGGTGACGGCGATGGAGGCGCGCTGCTCGGAGCCCGCGCCGATTCCGATGGCTACGGGAATCAGTCCGGCGATGATGGAGAGCGTGGTCATCAGGATGGGGCGGAGGCGGACGCGATTGGCTTCCAGAATGGCTTCGCGCACTTCCATGCCGGTGGCGCGCAGGCGATTGGTTTGGTCAACTTGCAAGATTCCGTTTTTCTTCACGATCCCCAGCAGCAGGAACATTCCCAGTGCGCTCCACAGGCTCAGCGCGCGGCCGGTGATCCACAGCGAAAAAAGCGCGAAGGGCACGCTGAGCGGAAGAGTGAGCATGATGATGAAGGGATACGAAAAACTTTCGAACTGGGCGGCCAGCACCATATACATGAAAACGGAAGCGAGCAGCATGGCCAGCAGCAGATTCCAAGTTGTCTCTTCAAGAACTTTCACCTGTCCGGAAAACAGATAGGAGTATCCGGGCGGCAAGCCCACTTCCTTGATGGATTGAATGGTGTGCGCGGCGGCTAGATCGAGAGGATAACCGGCGGCCACGTTGGCATTCACGCTCACCTGGAATTCGCGGTTGTAGCGCCACAAAGTGGCGGGACCGGCGCCGCGGATAATCGTGGCGACATTTTCCAGGCGCACCTGCCCGAGCTTTGTGGAAGGAACCATCATGCGCGCGAGGACATCGGGATTGTCGCGCTGTTCCTGCAAGAGCTGCATGGTGACGGGATATTGTTCCGAACCTTCCTTGAACCGCGTGATCTCATCCTCGCCGGAATAGAAAAGCCGGACAGCATCGCTGATATCGGACATGCGCACGCCGCTATCCGCGGCGCGCTGGCGGTCGACCTTCACTTGAAGCTCCGGAGTATTCAGGTTGAGGCTGGGATTGACGTCCACCAATTCCGGATACTTCATCATTCGCGTAGCGACCAGCTTGCTGATTTCGGCGAGCTGGCTGATCTCCGGGCCGCGAATCACCGCGCCGATGGGGAAATAGGTTTCGCCGCCGAGGATGGAAGGAAGCCGCACGTTGTAGGTGAGGTTGTGATGGGTTGCGAGAATGCCGCGCACCACGGTGGCCATTTGCTCGTGGCTGCGTTTGCGCTCGCTGCGCGGGACGAGGCCGATGAACAAATGCGCGTGATTGGTGGGGCCGTGAGTGAAGGCCTGCACGAACGAAACTTCCGGCAGAGCAGTGACGCTTTGAGACAACTCCTGGGACAGGAGAGTTGTCTTGGCGAGTGAGGTGCCCTCGGGAAGCGTGAACGAACTTTGCAACTCGGATTGATCGTCGGCCGGAATCCAGTCGCGGCCCACCAGATGGTAGAAACCGAAAGTCGAAAGAAAGGTCACGATACAAATCAGAATGATGATTCCGCGATGCTCCAGCGACCATCGCAGCGATTTCATATAGAGCTCTTCGATGGAAAGCAAAATTCCGCGGGATTGCATGCGCTCGTCCTTTTCGCCGGGGCTTTTGCCGGAGCGCAGCAGGCGCGAACACATCATCGGAGTCAAAGTGAACGCCACGAGCAGAGAAACCATGATCGCCATGGCCATCGTCCAGCCAAAGGAATTGACGTATTTCCGGGCATAACCCGACATGAACGCGATGGGCAGGAAGATGATGACCAGCGAGAGCGTGGTGGCCATGACGGCCAGGCCAATTTCCTGCGTGGCTTCCACCGCGGCGGTGCGCCGGTCCCTCCCTTTTTCCTGGATGAAGCGAACGATGTTTTCCAGAACGATGATGGCGTCGTCAATCACGATTCCGACGGCGAGCGTCAAGGCCAGGAGCGTTATGTTGTTCAGCGAGAAATCCATGCCGCGCATCAGCGTGAACGTGGAGATGATGGAAGCCGGGATGGCCACAGCGGCGATCAGCACCGCGCGCCAGTCGCGCAGGAAGATCAAGACGATCAGGCTGGCAAGAATGCTTCCCAGAATCAGGTGCTCGAGCAGCGAGTGGACGGACGCCTTGATGAATTCCGAAATGTCGTGGACCACTTCGAGCCGGACGCCGGGAGGCAACTGGCCCCGCAACTCATCGAGCCGGGCTTTCACGTCGTTGGCCACGCGCACGGTGTTGGTGCCCGACTGGCGAAGGATCTGGATGCTGACCACGTCCTGCCCGGGGCTGTTTTTGTGATACAAGGCCGACCAGGTGCGAAGTTCCTCGGCGCCGTCCTCGACGCGCGCGACATCGGAAACGCGCACCGGCGTGCCGCCGCGCGTGCCGATGATGATGTCGCCGAACTGGCCGGCGGATGCAACGCGGCCGAGCGTGCGCAGGTTCAGTTCCTGCGGCCCGGTGATCATGCGGCCGCCGGGCGCTTCAATGTTTTCCCGTTGCAGGGCGTCGCGCACGTCGAGCACCGTGAAGTTGTGAGCCGTCAACTTCTGGGCGTCGAGCATGACCCGAATCTGCCGGCTCTGCCCTCCATTGAGCTCGACGCTGCCGACGCCGTCGACGGTCTGGATCGAGCGGCGCACTTGCTTATCGGCAATTTCGGTCAATTCGCGCCGGCTCATCGGCCCGCTCACCAGCAAGGTCATGATCGGATCGGATTGCGGATCCTGCTTGGTGATGATGGGGGGCAGGGTATCGCGCGGCAGCCTGCTGATCGCGGCGGACACTTTTTCGCGGATATCCTGCGCGGCGCCTTCGATGTCGCGCTCCAGGACAAACGTGCAGGTGATGTTCGCCTGTCCTTCGGTGGAGTAAACGCTGATCTCGTCGATTCCGCTGACGGAGGAGATGGCGTCTTCGAGCGGCAGCACTACTCCCGTGATGACTTCCTCGGGTGTTGCTCCGGGCAATTGCACGTGGACGTTCACGGTGGCGGGGTCGGCCTTGGGGAAAAGGTCGACGGCCAGGCCGCGATAGGAAAACAGGCCCAGCGTCACGAGAAACGCGATCAACATCACCGTGAAGACGGGATACTTTACGCAAGTTGAGGCGAGTTTCATTGTCGAGCGTACTTTCCTGGAAAGATTATTTCAGGGCCGGCGCTGCCTCTTCGGATTTTTCCTGAACGGTAGCGCCATCGCGCAGGTCCCCGGAAATGGCCACAGCCACGCGATCTCCCGGCTTCAATCCTTCCGCCACTTCAAAACGGCGGCCGCGGCTGTCTTCCGTTTGTCCCGCCGGGCGGATTTGTTTTTCGGATACGCGATTTCCATTCAGCAGGAAAACCTTGTACACGCCGTAACGGTAATTCACCGCCTGTTCCGGAACAAAAATAGTTTTCTCTTCCTTATTGCTGGGAATGGAAGCCTGCACGAAGAAGCCCGGCTTCAGCCGCCCGTCCGAATTCATCAGCAGGGCTTCCGTTTCAAAGGTGCGCGAATCCTGCGAGACCGCCGGATTGATTCGTGAAACCCTGCCTTGAAAAATTTCGCCGGGAAACGCATCCACCTGAATATCCACAGTTACTCCCAGTTTGACCCAGCCGGCCCAGCGTTCCGGCACGGCCAGGCGCGCGCGCAATGGATCCGTTCGAACCAGCACCATCACCGGAGTCTGCACGCGCACGTATTCGCCGGGATGAACGTCGCGGGCTTTGATGGCGCCGGGGAAAGGCGCGCGAATGGTGGCGTCGTTCAATTTCTTCCCGGCTAGCTTTTCCGTTGCTTCGCTCGAAATCAGCAGAGCTTTCAGGCGGTCCACTTCCTGGAGAGCAACATGGTAGGCCGCCTTGGTGCTTTGCGCGCGGCTGGCGGCTTCGTCGAGCTGCTGCGGAGAAATCAGGCGTTCGTCGGACATTTGTTTCGCGCGTTCATATTTGCGTTGCGCGTCGAACTGGTCCGCCTCGGCGCGTTGCACCAGCGCCACCGTTCGAGGGTCGGAGGGCAGAGGATCGTCCGGGCCCATGCCCAATTGCGCGCGAACCTGCCGCACCAGGCCGCGCTGCCGGTCCACTTCAAACTGCAGCTCCGCCGGATCGAGCTCGATCAACGGCTGGCCCGCCTTTACGATGTCGCCCTGATCGGCGAGCACTGCCGAGACGCGGCCCTCGACCTCGGCGCTCAAGGTGCTCTCTTCGAATCCGTAAAGCGAGCCGGAAGCCTGGACGCGGCGCTGGGTGATTTCCTCAGCGACTGTGTAGAGATGGACAGGGGCAGGGTGATTGGGATCGCCGAGAACACTGCTTGTCTGGGAACCTGAGCAGCCCGCGGCAAATCCAACAGCCAATGTCAACACCAGGACGGAGCAGCGGATTGCTCGTTGAGGGTTGCGTGGACGATTTCGGTCTAGATACACGTCAAAGAATTCCCCTGTTTTTCTGGTCGCCATACCGGAGGCCGAAATGCACACCCCGGCCAGCGGAGATTATACCGGAATTGACGGAAATAGCGGATTGACGTTAGCCGCAGATTGAATACTGAGACTGGAAATCGCGGATTAATGAAACAAAGGCTCGGAGGCTGATCAACTAGCCGCGCACCGTCAGCACCGGGCAGATCGCCTCGCTGACTACTTTATAGGCTGTCGCCATCGCCAGATGCGTTGCGGCGCCTGGAAATCGCGGGGTTCGCTTCACGCCCAAGACCATCAGATCGACAGCCAGCTCTTCCGCCAGTTCCAATATTTTCTCGGGCGCCTGGCCGGCGCTGATATAGGCCTTTGGCTCGCACAATAGTTGTGTGCCTGGCGGGATCAATCCCAGAAGCCGCGTCTTCAGCGATTCCTCCGTCTCTCTGTCCACCAGGTTTTCGGTGACATGGAGCAAATACAGGCGCGCCTGATTTTCCAGGGCCAGGGAAATCGCGTAAGGCGCAGCCGCCAGCGACTCGGGGCTGAAATCAATCGAGATCAGGATCGAGTGAGAGTCGACGATTGCGCCGGGCTCGCCGGAAACGTTCGGCCCCACTGTCAGCACCGGACAGGGCGCGTGGCGAAAGATTTTTTCGGCCATGGAGCCCATGAGCACTTTGCTGACTCCCGTGCGTCCGCGCGTGCCCGCCACGATCAGGCCGATTCGCTTCTCCGCGATGATGGCCGACAATTGCTCGACCAGTTCGCCTTTGCGGATGACGGCTTCATGGGAAACGCCTTTCAATCGCGGCTCGAGACGCGCAATGGCCGTTTTGGCTTCGCGCACGGCTTGCGCCGCGATGGCCTGCAGGGCGAGCGTGGGGGCGGAATTCGGAAAGGGCGACAACGAGATCACGTGCGTGGCAAAAACTGTTGATCCGTACCTGCGGGCGATGGAGAGCGCATACGGCAAAGCTGCCGTCGAATGCGAGGAAAAATCCGTGGCGAAGAGAATATTCTCAAAGGAAACTCGCTTGGCGACTGCCATTGATTGCATGGGCCACCTCTAGGATTTCGATTTCTTGCTCCTTGCGGGCTTCGCCGGGGTTGCCGGCCGAACCACCTGTACAGAGCACCCCGCGTGGCGCGTCACGGCTTCCGAGACACTGCCCAGGAGGAAGCGATTCAAACCAGTCCATCCGTGCGAACCGACGACGATTAGATCGGCCTGCCACTCCGCCGCATGGTCGATGATCATTACCTTTGGATTTCCCATCTCCACGACGCCGCTTGCCTTGAACCCTGCTTCACGCAGCTTGCGGGCCGCGCGCTGGACCAGCACCGTGGCCTGTTTTCTGCGATCTTTCTCCACTTCCGCGAGGTGACGAACGAAGTGGGGAACCCTGGCAGCCGACATGCGCACGGTGACCGGCTCAACGACGTGCAACACGCAAACTTCGGCGCCCTTCGGACGGATTTGCGACAGCACCGATTGGATTGCCGCCTGCGAAAAGCTGGAATCATCGATCGCTAATAGTATTTTCATCCGGTTGCCGTTGCCGATCGCGCTCGCAACCAGCCGCTAGCCGCGGATCGGCCACTTCACCGCTTGCCAGAACCAGAAAACCATCACCAGATCATAGGCCACCACAATTCCGAAGCTGACCAGGAACGTGCTCACTCCCTTGCCTGTGCCTGCAAACTGCCGCTTCCAGCGGACGGCGCAGAAGGCCACCATGGCGATGGAGAGCAGGGAAATGATCACGCCGAGAAAGCTGGCCGCGAAGTCCGGCGCTTCCGCGTGAGTCATTCGAGTGAACTGCCGGGCGAATTCCCCAAACCCTCCGGTGATGAATGTCAGAACCAGCCAGCCCGCGGGCGCCACGATGCCCAGCATGTAGGCCCAGCGATCTTCAAAATAGAAAAGCATCAGGAGAATCACCAGGTAGATCAGCGATTCGTAGAAGTGGATCAGGAAGAACTGAGCGTCAAAGTGGCTCAGAAGCAAGAAGCACATCATCAGGGCCAGTGCTAACGTAGCGATTCCTTTGTGTACCATGGCAACTCCTTTACGTCGATCAAAACTTGACTGGGAAAACTTCATCCGGGAACTGAGAATGGCCGGTTACCAGCCGGATTCTGATGACGGGTACTGTTTAGCCCGGTGGGAGTTGCAAGTCTGTGAGGTGCGTCACATTGCCGGGTGACGCCGGTCATAAGGGACTTTATGACGGGCCTGGGTGATGCGCGGTGCAGGGAAACCTGTGCGCTGCAGGGAGATGCGATCAGGGCGAGCCGGCGCTTTCCTGCTGCTGCATCCCTGCAATAATTGTTTTCAGGTGCTCCGCAAAATCTCGATAGTAGGATTCCATTTGCGCTGATGAAGCGTTGGCCGGAAGTGCTGGTGGCGAAACAATTTGGCCGAAGCACAGGCGTACCCGAGTGGGCTTCCAGGGGAGCAAAGCGCTCCAACGGAACGCGCGATTGCGCGGCCAGACCTCGAACACTCCTTCCAGGGCCACAGGAACCACCGGCGCATTCAAGTGAGCCGAGAGGATCGCTGCGCCTTTTTTGAATGTCTTGACCTGGCCGTCGATCGATCGTTCCCCTTCCGGAAAGAGCACCAGAATTTTTCCATGCCGCAAGCCAAAAGCGCTCGCCTGCATCGCGCGAATCAAGTTTGTGTCCGGGTCCACCGGCGCAATGTGGAGCAAGCGCGCCGCGCTTCTCCGAAATGGCGTGGCGAAGTATTCACTGGCGCCGATGAAAAATAATTGTCGAACGGTGCGAAAAGGGAGAGCGCTTGCCAGCAGGAACGGATCGAGAAAACTCTGATGATTTGGACAGACAAGGAAAGGGCCCTCGCGCGGGATGTGCTCGACGCCGGTGACGCGAAAACCCAGGAACAGGCGGGCCAGCAGACGCCCGATTTTCAAGACCGCGTACATCGCCAGCAGAAAGATGGGATGCGGCTTGAGCAGGTCCGCGAGCAGCGGATCATCCTCCGGCAAATCGGTGAGCAGCTTGCGCCACGCGCCGCCGGCCGCGCCGGTGGAAGCAGCCCCGGGCTCCCGGGGAAGCACAGCTTCGATGAGTTGGCGCACGGTCAACAAGTTCTGGGCGGTTTCCTCCGGCACTCGCGTTCCGAACAGCATTTGAAGATTGGTGAGCAGCTCCACGCGCTCGATCGAATCCAGGCCCAGATCGAGTTCGAGGTTGGCGTCGGCATGCACAAGCTGTTTCTCGCGAGTGGCGTCGCGCACCAGCTCCAGAGCCCGCGCTACGCTCGGATCGGCAGCCCAGGCGGCCTCTTCCGCGCTCACGGCCCGCGCGGGCCGCTCCTCCCCGGCCTTGCGGCGCGCCGCTCGAACCTGCCGCTCGATTTCAAAGCGTTTCAGTTTGTGCGTGGTGGTGCGCGGCAGGCTCTCCATCGAAATCTCGAAGCCCAGAATCCTCTTATAGCTCGACAAATGGACGGACAAGTTTTCGATTTCGAATCGAAGCACCTCGCGCATGTTGATTACTTTGCGGGCGCGCATCACTTCCAGATTCGGCACGATGATGGCGTGCAACCGCTCCACCGCCTCTTCGCCGGGCGCCGGCAATCCCAGGACGCAGAGCTCCTGAATATAAGGAGATTTCGCGTAATGGGCTTCCACCTCCTCGGGATAAATATTTTTGCCGGTGCTGAGGACGATGATTTCTTTTTTCCTGCCGGTGATTCGCAGCCGCCCCTGGGGGTCGACGTAACCAAGATCGCCGGTCAGCAGCCAGCCATCCTGTATCGCTTCGGCGGTAGCGGCGGGACGATTGAAATAACCTTGCATCACAATCGGTCCTCGAATCGCAATTTCTCCCGCCGGCGAATCGTTTTCGCCGATCCCGGCCACGGGAAGAATCTTCAACTCCACCCCCGGCAGTGGTTCTCCAACCGATCCCATGCCGCCTTCGCCGGGGCGGGTGCAAGTGGCGGCTCCGGAAGATTCGGTCAGCCCATAACCTTCCATGAGCGGGAAACCGAGGCTGTGGAAGTCGCGTCCGATGGCCGGCTCGAATCGCGCCCCCGCCGTGACCAGGAAGCGGATGCGGCCTCCGAAAATGGCGTGCACGCGGCGGAAAAACAGCGGGCCTAGATTGATTCCGGCGTGGCGGCGCAGCGCTCCGCTCGTGCGTAGAAGAACGCGGAATGCCAGCGAACGCGGCCAGCCCATTTTCGCTGCTTCGTGGAACACGCGCTCATGGATCAGGTAGAAAAATTTGGGAACGCAACAGAAGACCGTGGGCTGGCGCTCGCGCAATGCTCGAACCAGTTCCGGCGTGTTCAATTCCTCAAGGAAAATTACGCGCGCTCCCACCAGAAGCGGAAGCAGCAGGTTGGCCACCTGGGCCAATGCATGGAACAGGGGAAGCACGCCGAGAACGACATCGTTCTGATCCACCCGGATCAGGCCGAACGCGGCTTCCGCCTCGGCAAGAAGATTGCCATGCGTTAGAACCACACCCTTCGGATCGCTGGTTGTGCCCGAGGTGTATAAGATCACCGCGGGATCCAAGCGCGTGGCCGCGCAGGATGATCCTTCTGAAGCACTCTCGCGCGGAATTTCATCCAGGCTTAGCCGGCCCGGCGCCGCGCTGAAAAGAAGAACGATTTCGGTCGAGAGATGAGCAACTCGCAGCGCTTCCTCGGCGGTTTCCAGAAAACGCGGCGAGGTGAAAAGAATTTTTGCGCCGCTGTCCTGCAGAAGCGTGGCCACCTGCTGACCCGTGTAGTGCGTGTCCAGTGGAACCGCCACGGCGGCGAGGCGAAGGATGCCGAGGTAAGCCGCGCACCAGGCAATTCCGTTGTCGGCCAGAATGGCGCACTTGCTGCCCGCGACTATATCGTGAGATGCCAGGAAGCCGGCCGTGGCCTCGGCTCGTGCGAGAAGTTCCCCATACGTGATCGAATCCAGACTGTCGCGGCCTTGAACCACGAACGCGATGCGATCCGAGAACTTCCGCGCCGTAGTTGCAAATCTTTGATAAAAATTCCGGATCGCCGCATCAGCCACGGGCGCCAACGGTGGGAGGCCGGATTCGGGCGCCAGCCTGGACCCATTCTCAGCGGTAGTGGAATGATCCGTCATTGGGAATATTCCATCACTGGCCCTGGAGCGCCACGCATCGAGCCGGCGATTCTGCCCATCCTAGCACTCTCTTGCGAGTTTCCAGATGAGTCTCGGGCGAGGCTCGGAATTTCTGCAATCGGGCTTTGTGTGAGGGATGTTCGTCCGGCGGCGAGCCGGCACACTTCCGCCGGCCTGCGCCAAAACAATTTGGAAAAAATTCCTACGCGCCTTTTTTAATGTGGATGGTGCCGTAACTGGTGGCCAGGTGAATTTGCGGGCCGTGGGTGCCAACTTTGCCGTTGAGCTGGCTGGTCCCATGCTCTTCCGTGAGATTCAATTCCGGGAATTCGCTCTGAATGTCTCCCGAGCGGGACGATGCCACGATTTCAAAATTCGAGTTGGACGGCAAGGTGAGGTTGAGCGCTCCGGAATCGTTGGTAATACTCACTTCGTCGCGCGGCGGTTGCCGGAAAACCAGGTCAATATCGCCGTGGCGGTCTTCCACCTGGATTCGCCCGGCGATATTCTCCAGCGAAATATCCTTGTCCTTGGTCACCACCGTGAGGCTGCCCTTGACGTCGGAAATTTCCAGGCGCCGTGAGTTCATTTCCATGTGGCCGGTGAGCTGAAGGATGGTCATGTCGGTCCGGGACGAAGTGAAGCGCGTGGTCTTGCCCACGTTGCGCTCGCGGATGGGGCCGTAGAATTCGCCCTCGATGGTCGTGTCTCCGGTGACGTCGCTCACTTCCACCTCGCTCCCATGCCCGGTGAGCCGCACATTGCCCTTCACGCCCGAGATGCGCACATCGCCATGCTGCAATTCGGCGCTGACGTCTCCGCCGGAGTTGTGAATTTCCACGTCGCCATTGCCCGCGGTGACGGAAATCGTGCCATCCATATCGGCAACATGCAAATCACCGCGATCGGTCTTGGCGGAAATGTTCGCCTTCTTCGGCACTTGCACTTCCAAATCCATCCTCACGCTTCCGGGATCTTCTCCGCCCGGTTGCTGCCGAATTTCGTAGCCGCCAGGAACGGGGCTGATGGTCACATGAACCTGCTGAGCCAGGCGCAACGCTTCGCTGTCGCTGGAGGCGGTGGCAGTCTTGCTCACCATCACGCGAATCTGGTCTGTATCCACGGAATGCACGTTGATGGCGCCGCGGTGCAGGGTGATGGCAACCGTCGATCCCGGCTTCATGGCCTGCGCGGGCAATTCCTCGCTGGCGGTCGCCGAGCGGTCGAGGATTCCCCAATCACCAATCTCGATATTCGGGTTTCGCTTGTGAACCCAGTCCACCGCCACAAACGCTCCCACAATCAGGAACAACATGATGAGCAGTCCCACTTCGCCGCCGGAGACTCCGGAAGCGGGCAACTGCCCGGTGCGCTGCGCCGCAAAATAATCGTAGAGTTTCGCCAGGCCCCAGATGATCAGCAGCACCGGCCAGTAATGCGCCACCAGGCGCCCGATGCCCACATTGGGCATGTAGCTGCGCATCAGAAACAGGACGCCGATCAGGATCAGCAGCAGACCGCCAAAGATGGAACGTCTTCGCATTGTACCGTTAGCCTCGTATCCTCAGTTGGTAAGGTTCTTCATCCCAGTGGCGGATTCGGATTTGGTCCCGGCCCCGGTCCTGGCATAGTGCCGCCGGTGTGGCCTTCGGTCGAGGCCGTCGCTTCTACAATTTTCACCAGGCCGATCGCGATCAACAGAACCGGCCAAAGCTGCCCGAAAGAAATCCGGCTGTATTCCCCGATGAAGAAAAGCACGCCCAGCGTGATCAAGACCACCGGTCCCATCAGTCCGCGCATCTGGCAGCGGGAACACCTGCATCGTTGACCGTTCGCCATCTTTGATCTCCTCGCTATTTTCCTTGCGTCCGTTTCCAGATCAGCCAGCCGCCCACGCCGATCAGGATCAGCGGCCAGCCGCGCCGGAACCACTCGCCTTCCAGCACTCCGAAATTCATCAGCAGGAACAGGACGCCCAGGCCGATCAGAATAACCGCTCCCAAGGGACGGTTCGAACTCGCCGCAGCTCCCGGCGTTCCCGCCGCGATATCCGTGAACATATCCGCGGGCGCCGCGCTCACGCCGGCCCGGCGCAATTTTGCGGTGCGAAACGAATCGATGGCCATGTACAGCGGGAAAATTCCAAAGATCACCCAGATAATCGGCGTGGCTTCTCCGGCGCTGTCGCTCAATCCCATCGCGAACAATCCGCCCCAGATCGCCAGATGAATGATGGCCTTTACGTACTCGCCGTTGTATACCGCGCCCAGCCCGGGAATGAATCCCAGCAGCAGCGCCGCCGCCGGATTCGGTCCCCCGGCCACGGGCTGCGGGCGCGTGACCATGTTGGCCAGGCATCCCTCGCAGTACAAGGCGCCGCGCACTTCGCGCGTGCACCCCGGGCACATCGCCTTGCCGCAATTGCGGCAATAACCCGTGGCGTCAATTTCTGGATGGACTGCGCAATTCATCGAAAGCTCCTCGTAACGGGAGTGAACAGGAAAGCCACTTCCACCAGCGAAGTATTCGCGGTGCGGCCGGGATGCGGCCCCTCCGATTTCTGCTGCGGATCGGTGGGAGGCGGCGCCGCCGGTTCCGGCGTTTGATTGGGCTGCGCTTCCGGGCGCAAGCGCGACTGAATCTCGTAAACCACCCGCAGGTCGTTCACAAATTTCGCTCCGCGCGCATAGACCAGGTGCGCGCGCCGGTTGGCGGTGCGGTAAAGATTGGCCGGATTCATATCGGCGGCGCTCAGTTTATTCGGGCGAAGGCCCGTCACTTGAATCAGGATGAACAGGGTGACCACCAAACTCGCCGCGCCCATCGCGAACCGCGGCTGCCACACCGGATCGAGCCACGCCAACCACCCGCGCCAGCCCTGGTGCCCCTCGGTCCCTCGCGGGCCCAGCGTCTGATCCAGGATATTCGCAATCAATTTCAGCGGCGCTTCCACCGGTTCCAGCGCGTGCATCCGCGTCACCAGCGCGCTGACCGTCGAAACCAGCGGCGCGCAATTCGCGCAGCCGGAAACGTGCGCCGAAAATTCGCGCCGTTCTTCCTCGCTCAGCAAGCCGTCGACGTATTCGCTCAGCCGTTCTTCGATTTGTGCGCAATTCCATTTCATTGCCATTTACTCCCGAACCAGTTATTGGGGGCGAAGCCCCATCTGCTCCAGCATACGCGCCAGCTCGATGCGTCCGCGATTAATTCGCGATTTCACCGTGCCCTCCGGCACACTCAGCACCTGCTGAATTTCCTTGTAGTCCAGGCCCTGCAGGTCGCGCAGGATCACCGCTTCGCGCAATTCGGGCGAAAGCTGGCGGAGCGCATGTTGCACCTGTCCGCTCAATTCGTTGGCCAGCGCCAGGCGGTCCGGCGGCCTGGCCGCGGCCGGCTTTTCCTCGAGCTGCGGCATCGCGTCGTCCAGCGAATCGGTAATGCGGTCGCGCCGCGTCCGCCGGTAATGGTCCACCAGCAGATTGCGCGTCACGCTGGTCAGCCAGGTGGCGAACCCGCCGTACGCGGAGCGGTAGCTCGCCAGCGTGCGGTAGACGCGCAGAAAAACTTCCTGGCTCAGATCCTCCGCTTCCGTTCCATTTCCCGTGAATCGGTAGCATAGGCCGTAGACCCGCCGCGCGTGCCGCCTCACCAGTTCTTCCCAAGCCGGCCCTTCGCCCCGAAGGCAAAGCTGGACCAGTTGGGCGTCGGGCTCCAAATTTTGCCATCCTCGCTAAGGGCATCTGCGCTCGGCCTCACAGTATGGAACGCAAATGAGGGCCGAAAAGTTCCACGGTACGGCGGGCATCTTAGCTGCCTTAGTCCTTGAAACACAAGCAGTAGCACAGCCCCAGTGCACAGCCACTCCAAGTGACGGCTCTACAGGTTGTGGAAAAATCGCATTTGCGGTCATTCCGAGCCCGCCCAAGGCGGGCGAGGAATCCCGAGCAAATCCCAAATGCTTGAGTAGGAGCGATTTTCTTCCTCGTTCAATCTATGCTCTGGGTCCACCAAAGCATTGGGGATTGCAAATCCCAACACCCCCAACAGCAACCTACCCCACCCCGCCAAATTGACAC
>JBGPTK010000054.1:0-18197 GCA_041490605.1 Terriglobia bacterium
ACTTCCGTGTCACGCCACTGGTCGCCGCTGACGATGGTGATTCCCAGCGTCTCGATTCCGGGCGCCTGCAGAAAAATCATAATGGCCTGCTGGTCGGTGGTCGCCGGCCCCCGCGCATCCTGATCGATGATCACTTTTCGGGTGGATTGAGCCGCCAGCGAAGGGCTTAGCCAGAGCAGCAAAAAAATGGGCAGAAGAACTTTTTTCGAGTGCAGTGCGTTCGGAGCTTGAAAGTGGGATGGCATGGGCCTCGATTTGGACCGCCAATGTTAACCCTGTTTGGCCGGTCGCGGAAACATTTGGCTCAGATTACAGGCTGTCCAGGACAGGCGCTGCTTATAGTGCGGGTGGAAGCCAGAGTCAAGCGGAAAAAAGGGCAGCAGAGGGCCGAATTTGAGGCGGAACCGCAGTGCTATAATTCCGCCGTGATCGTCAGGACAAATTCCGCCGGTGGAGGAATATGCCGCCGCGGAACATCGTGCGCGCTGATTCTTGCCAACTTCTGTTTTGCTTTCGTCTTGCTTGCCGGCGCAGTCTTTGGGCAATCGAAAGATTCCCGGGCAGAAAAATTATTGGCTGAGGCGCGCACGGCAATCGCGAATCAGCAATGGGAACGGGCGCTGGCCAGCTACGACAGCGCCATCCAGGCGGAACCGCGCTCGGAAATCCCGCGCGTGGAGAAGGCGATGCTGCTCAAGCAAATGGGGCTTTATCCCGAATCCATCGCGGGGTTCGAGGATGCCCTGAGAATTTCGCCGGGAAATCAAACGGCCACGCTGGGCCTCGGGGACGCCTACCGGCTGGCGTTCAATTACGAGCAGGCCCGGCGGGTGATGGAACTGGCGCACAAGGAGCATCCCGCGAGCGCCGCGCCGCTGGTGGCGCTGGGTGAACTCGACATTCAAATGCAGAAATATGATGACGCAGTTCTCCACCTGAACCAAGCCCTGCGGCTGAATGCGAAGGACCGCGCGGCGGGCAACGATTTGGCGCTGGCTTTTAAGGCGAAAGGGGACCTGGCGAAGGCGCTGGCGCAGCTCGATCGCTTGATCGCGGAAAGCGGAAATGATCCGCTGACGCTCTATTTGCGCGCGTCGATCCACGCCGATCGAAATGAAAACGAGCAAGCGCTAGCGGATGCACAGAAGCTATTTACGCTGGAGCCGGGGAATCCGCGCGGACGCTTGCTCCTCGGCCAATTGCAAGTGCGTAGCGAGCGATGCGCGGAGGCCGTGGAAGTGCTCGAGCCGCTGGCAGCGGCGCCGGACTCGGAAGCTTCCGCGATTTACTTGCTCTCGCAGGCTTATCGTTGCGCGGGGCAGGCTGATCTGGCGCGGGAAACGATGGAGCGTTTTGAAGCCGTTTCCAAAGAGCAGCACGCGGCGAAGGAAGGCAAAGTGCAATCCGAGCACCTAGTGGATCAGGCCGGAGAACTGGCGCGCAGCAATCAGTTTCCCGGGGCGATTGAATTGTTGCGGCAGGCCGTGGAAAAAGATCCACGGAACGGCGGAGCCTACTCGCAACTCGCCAAGATTTACTATTCCCAAGGAGAGATTCAGAGCGCGCACAACGCGGTGAGCAAAGCGCTGGAGACCAACCCGGCGCATCCGGATTATCTCTTTGTGGCCGGGAAGATTCTGGAGAAAGAAGGAAAACTGGAGGAAGCTCTGGCCGCGTTCGAGAAAACCGCGCTCGTGAATCCGCGCGAAGCCGACGCCTATTTTGAAATGGGATTGATCTACGAGCAGCGCAAGGATCGGGCGCGCGCCATTGCCGCTTACAAAAAAGCCGTTCAGCTTGCGCCGGAAGATCCCGATTATCGCCGCGCGCTGGCCGCCGCGTCCGCGGGCGCCGGCCCGCGCTGACCCGATGCCGCGGGCAGATGCGCCGGCCCCGGCGTGGGCCGCGTCATCAGATCGATAAACATCCGGTTGAGTTTCTGATTGTCGAGATCGGCCTGCACAATCGCCGGTTGCTCGCCAAGTCCCGGCTGCTCTCCCGGCGCCCACACCAGGAAATCGCCGTAGCTCGGGCCGTGATCGATGACTACGTCCAGGTAGAGCGTTTCAGCTTTTGTGATGATGCTGGGATCGAGCCAGGCTTCCGCCGCCAGTTCGTCCCACATATATTCCTCGTCCGCATATTTCGCCAGATATTGCGCCACGGGCGTATTGGACCGGGCAATCTGCTGGATCATGCTTTTGGTGAGCCGCGTCTTGATGGATATATCCACCGTGGTGCAAACGATGCGCGGCCAGGGCGCGCGCAAAACCATCCGCGTCGCTTCCGGGTCCCACCACAGGTTAAATTCCCTGCGCGGCGCGGAATAAAACTCCGGGTCCTGCGGTCCTGGATTAATCCCGCCACCCATCATTACCAGTTCCTTGGCGAGCTTCGGAAATTCCGGATCGATGGCGATAGCCAGGGCGAGATTGGTGAGCGGGCCTCCAGCGTAAATGGTCACTTCATGCGGATATTTGTGAACCATGCGGATCAAGAAATGGGCCGCATCCTCAGTCGCCGCTTTGGTGGTTGGATTTCCTTCCGGCAGGTTGGGCACTACATACGGCTCGTGGACGTTCCCCCAATTCCAAGCGCCCTGATAAATAACTTTGCCATAGAGTTTTTCCCAGCGCTGCATTTCCTCCTTGCTGCTGACCAGGGGGAAAACCGCGCCGGGCACTACCGGGATGTCCGTCCGGCCGATGATCTCGAGCAATCGCAGGGTATGGGCCACTTCCTCGTCGCGCCACTGATCGCCGCTGACGACGGTGATGCCGAGCACGTCGGTATCCGGCGACTGAATCAGCACAAGAGCGGCCTGAAGGTCCGTGGTCGCCGGGCCCCGGCAATCCTGATCGATGATCACCTTGCGCTTCGACTGGCCCATGGCCGGCGCCGCTACCACGAAGGTTAGCAAAAGGAGGAAAAACCAGCGGCAATTGTGGGGCATTCTCGAATCCTTTGTCGCCAAGAGTCAGTACATGATGGTGCGCGTCAGATGATGGGGATAAAAGGTGGTGTGGTAGTGAGTCCAGAGGCGCGCGTCGATTTGCGGGATGATCACCTGGCTATCCGGAGGGCGCAGCTTGTTCACCTCTTCACGCAGCAGCGCCGTGGCGTAAATGCAATGCGCGCGAATTTCGATTTCCTGGGCGCTGTCGCGCGGAATCATTTGGTAGCTGTTGATTGATTTCTCGAGCGCGGGCGAATAGCTGGTGATTCCCGTCACGCGGAGCGCCACGGGAACAATGTAATCGGCGAAGGCCGTCATTTTCTCCGGATCTTCCAGGCGGAATCCGCCGGAGCGATGCAGATTGGCGTAGAGCATCCACACGCCGAGTTGGGGAAGTTTATAGAATTTAATTTCATGGCCATCGTACAGGCTGACGTCATTGAAACGCGGAAATTCGGAAACCAGGCGGTCGACCAGCCCATTGCCATCGTCATAGCAGCGCGGCGAGCAGGCCTGAACGAAATTATAAAAGCGGCCCGCATATTTCGACTGCAAGACTTTGCCCACCTGATGCAACACCTCGAGTTTTTCATCGAGCATGGGCATTTCGATATTGCCGCGAAACACCTGCGCCAATTGCGGCCGGGTGATTCCGGCGAGATAGCCGCCGTCGGGGAAGGGAACCCCCTCGTCGAGAGCCCGCTTCATGCACGCAAACATGGCATCGGAATCCGACCAGTGCGCGCCCGCATAATCCACCTGGAATTTGACGTGGTTTGAAAAATCGGTGAACGCCGTATCGATCGCATCGGCCACCAGAATGAAATCGACGGCCTGCGCCGGATCCTTTCCGATCCCGAAGGGCAGGGCAAATTCCGGGAGCGGCAATTCCTCATAGGCCATCCATCCGGCCACTTCCACGATTTTGCCGGCGTGGGTGTGAACATCGCGGGAGTTTTCGATGACGGGGCGAAGACTTTCCAGAACCGGACTGCCGATGGGTTTGGGCCAGCGCAAAGCGGTTTTCTTCTTGGTGGAAGAACCGGTTTCTGAAAAAGCGGCCGCCAGGAGCCCGGTGCTCCCGGCGGCCGAAGAAACCATCGCCAAACTTCCCAGCCCTTTCAGAAAAAGCCGCCTTGTGTCGCGCGGCCCCATCTAAAAGATGAACTTAAAGCCGAGTTGAGCCGCGAACTGCGTGCTTCCGGGCGCAATCTGATCGAGCACACGGTATTTGCCGCCGTTCAAATTCACGCTGCCCGGCTGCGGAACGGCCGTCAATTGGTCGTTCACGAAAGCGCTGTTATCGGGGTTGGAGTACAAATTGCCGTGGTTGGTCAAATTGAACAGGTCCGCCAGCAATTGGATGTGGTACTTCTCCCCAACTGGAATGTCCTTGTTCAGCCGCCAATCCCACTGGAAGAAGTTGGGCTGCCGCCCGGGATAGCGCCCCAGCAGGTGGGGAGTCCCGCTGGTGATGGTCGGCCGGTCGTTATTCGCAAGCTGGTTGACCACGCCATCGTTATTGGCATCGACGATATCGTACGCGGGATAGGCCAGACCGCTATGGGCGATCATCGTGCCGCTGAGAGTGAATGCCCAGGGCAAATCAATCATGTAGCCGGCCTTGAACTGGTGGGAAATGTCCAGGCCGTTGCGCCCGTAATCCAGATTGAGGTTGAAAATGTCCTGCGGACCGAAGAACGTATCGGTATCGCGCTCGCTCGAAGAATTGTCGAAGTTCCTGGACCAGGTGTAATTGGCGAAGAGTTGCAAGCGTTTCGAGAATCGCCGGTTCACCGTGGCCACGAATTCATGGTAGTTGCCATGGCCGAAACTGGCCAACTCGTTGGCAGCGCCGATCGAGGGATCTTTCGATATCGGGAAACCGCCGGCGGTCGCCATGATCGAACGGCCGAACGTATCTACGTGGTCCACGACCAGGTTGCGATTCCATTGCGTGGTGCTGAATCCTCCCACGCGCATCCGCGCGGAATGCACATACGCATAGTGTGCCGAGACAGTCCAATTGTTCGAGACTTGGCGCTCGACACCTACCGTGAGGTTGGAAACCCGGGGATTGCGGAAACTCGGATCGACGTAGTTGATTCCTGGATTGCCAATGGCAGCCTGAATGGCGGGCGCATTGGCAGTCAAAGACGAGTTGAACAAGTTGGGGAAGCCTGCCTGGGGAGCGCAGCCTGTCCCCGTTGCCGGATTGAAAGCGATGCCTCCGGGGGCGCCGAAACAGAACAGAGTTGCGCCGCGGTCATTCCCAATCGCGGGTAGAAAGATTCCCGGCGTCTGCGCGTAGTAGAGCCCCCAAGCCGCTCGGATGACGGTGGGATGCGCGGAGCCGCCCAGGCTGTAAGCCAGGCCGATGCGAGGACCGAATTGCCCCGGGTCGTTGGGAATACGCTGCGGCGGGGCCGCCAATTTGCTGCTGGTCCCCTGTCCCACATAGACCTGCGCACCGGGCGTTCTGGATTGCGGTTGGGGATTCCATGTGCTGTCGTAGCGGATCCCGTAAGTGACCGACAGCCGGCTGGTGAGCTGCCACTTATCCTGCCAGTAAAGGCCCAGTCCCGTCTGGTAATTGGGGAACACTGTATCGGCGTCGAAAACACTCTTACCGTGAAGGCCGAAGCCCTGGATGTATCCGAAAGGTTTATTGGCCTGGAAGTCCGCCAGGGTCAGGAACTCGTACTCACCGGCGCTCCATCCTACGAAGGCGTCCTTGCGGTCCGTAAACGTGGTTACGCCGCCGCCCCACTTCATATCGTGCTTGCCGAAGGAATAGCCGAAGTTGTCCTGCCCCTCGAGTTTCCCGTTGTCGTTGTTGATGGGCAGAAAGAATCGCTGTCCGAAGTCCACGCCGCTGCCCAGAATCAGCACTTCGGGGCCGCCGCCGTTGGGGTGCCGCGGGCGAGTTTCGCCCGAAATGCCAATACGGATTTCGTTCACCTTCCGGCCGGAAACGGTATTGAGGGCGAACACTCCGCTCACGCCCTGGTTGCGGAAGTTTTCGGTATTGCCGAACGAGGTCTGAACTTCGTTTTGGCCGCGTCCGCCGGTGAAGCCGCTGGTGTGGTTGCGTGTGTAAAATCCGCGGACGCTGAAATGGTTCGCGGGAGTAATTTGCCAGTCGTAGTGGCCCAGAAGCGTGGCCAGGTTCTGGAATTGATTGTTGATGCCCTCGAGTGCCTTGATGTTGGAGACGCCGTAGACGCTCGTGGGAATAAGAGCGGCAGCCAGCGAAGTCTCGCAGGCCGCGGCAGTCGCCGGATCGGTGCAATAGCTCGAAACCAGCGGACCATGCTGGCGCTGGATGTTGGTGGAAAGGAACAGGAATTGACTGTCCTTGCGGATTGGGAAGCCGACCGAGCCCCCAAACTCATTGCGGCGGTCGATGTTGGAAGGATTGTGCAGAGCGTCTTCAGCCGTGAGCCCGCCGCCGCGGTACAAATAGTGGGCGCTGCCGTGAACGTTGTTGGTTCCGGATTTCGTCACCACGTTGATCAGCCCGCCGGTCGAGCGTCCGAATTCCGGGGCGAAACCGTTGGTCACCACCTGGAATTCCTGCACCGAGTCCAGCGGGATGGTGAAGTTCTTGGTTTCGAGCGACCCGAAAAACTCTCCGAAGAAATTGTTGGTCGAGTCCTGGCCGTCAATCGTTAGGCCGCTGTAATCGCTCTGCTGGCCGCCCAGCCGGATCCCGCCGCGCAAACCAGGAACCACCTGCGCCGAGGGCGTCAATTGCGCGAGGTCGCGGTAGTCGGAGCCATTCAGGGGCAGGTTGGCCACGTTCTGGGCGTTGAGCAATTGGCTGATGCCTGCGGTGGGCGTTTCCACGGCGCTCGAAGCGCTCACTTCGATGGTCTGCGCCTGGCCTTTCACCGGCAGAGTCACATCCAGGCTGATGCTGCCGCCCACGTGCACTTCGATGTCCGTGATCGTGATGGCCGCGAAATTGGCAGCCTCCGCCACCAGGGTGTAGGTTCCGGGCGGAACCTGGGCCAGGACGTAGAGGCCGGCCGCATCGCTCTGCACCGTTCTCTTGAACCCGGTCGAAGAATTCGAAAGCGTGACCGTGGCCTTGGGCACCACGCTGTGAGAAGCGTCGTACACGGTGCCGCTGATTTCGCCTTGCTGGAGAGTCTGTCCGGAAACAGAGAGCGCGAAGCCCATGCATGCACAGAGAAATACACAAAGAACCAGCAACTTGCTCTTATTCATTTCACTCCCCCACTTGTAGTGACTGGCGACCCCCACGGTTACCAGCCCCTGAAGATTTCAGAATCCTACCCTATTTGCCCCCAAGTCTGGAAACAATTAGTTGCAGGAAACGGCCGGCGTCAACCTCCACGCAGACTTGCACGTTGGGCGCCACCTTGTCCACGGCCTCAATCATGTAATGATCGCCGTGGAGCACGTTGCGTTCGACGAAGCCGGCGCGGTTGGCCACGGTTTCGCCGCGCGTGTAATCCCCGCGCGTTTCCACATCCACATGCAGCGACTGGGTCCGGACAATCGAACGGTCGATGGCCACGCCGATCGCCAGCGGGTCATACATCGCGGCGCCCGCGGAACCATACTTCTGCGAGATTTCGATCAGGTACTTCATGATTCCAACGGCAAAGTCGTTGAGCGGTCCGTGGGTGCGCTCGAGCTGCTCCAGTTCCCTGGGCGCGAACAATGTTTTATTTCCCACATCAAGCCCCACCATGGTCAGCGGCCAGCCTGCCTGGAAAACGATTTGCGCCGCTTCCGGATCGCCGTAGATATTGGCTTCGGCTGCGGCGTTCACGTTGCCGCCGCTGATCGAGCCGCCCATGACGATCACTTCCTGGACCAGCGGGACGATCGAAGGATCTTTGAGAATCGCCAGCGCGATATTCGTCTCCGGCCCGACGGGCAGCAGCGTAATTTCATGCGGGTAGCGATGAACCAACTCGATGATCAGGTCGGGACCGAAGCGCGGGTCCACTTTGCACTTGCTCGTCGGCAGTTCTACGTTTCCAAAGCCGTTCTTGCCATGCCACAGCTCGGCCGTGATTAATTTCTGAAAAATAGGATGTTGCGCGCCGGCGGCAACCGGGATGTCGCAGCGGCCGGCGAGCGAAACCAGTTTGAGCGCGTTCTCGAGGCCTTGCTGGGCCGTCACATTTCCGGGCACGACGGTCAGCGCCTTCACGTCCAGTTCCGGCGAATTCAGCGCCAGCATGATGGCCATCGCGTCGTCGGTGCCGGGATCGGTATCGATGATCACCTTGCGTGCCGCTGCATTGGCGGAAACGGACAGCAAAACGGCAAGAGCGAGCGGCGGCAGGCAACGGAGCAGGAGATGGCTTTTCATTTTAATGTCCGAAGGGCAGAGTAGGTGAGTCAGTGGAAAGCAACGGCCATGATCAAACAAGCGCCGCTTGGTGCCTTTGGAAACTTCCCCACACCCAAAAGGCAGGCGGTAGCGTAGCCCGGCATGTTTTCAGGTGTCAAGACCAATCGGAAAAAATTAGAAGGGCCCTCGGTTCAGATAGCGCGGCTCAGCGGTTCACATTGAAACTAGTGTTAGAATTTATCCTCTGGTGCTCCCGGAATGCACTTTTTTTTCGCGCGGAAAATACGGTTGCCATTTTTGCTCGCTGGCGTGATCTGCGTGAGCACGGCGGTAACGCCTCTTGCTGTGCGCTCCCTTTTGAAAATGGATCCCGTGGATGCTTCGAACGCAGCAAATGACGCGAATCCCTATCACGTGCAATTCCTGGACGTGACGCGCGATGCCGGGATTCACTTCCATCACGAGCGCGCGGCATCGAAAGAGAAACTCTACCCCGAGACGCTGGGCGCCGGCGCGGCCTGGCTGGACTATAACCAGGATGGATACCTCGACGCATTTTTCGTGAATAGCGGCTATACGCCTTTGTTCCATCCGCCCCATCCGCCGCAGCCCGCTTTGTATCGGAACAACGGAGATGGAACTTTCACCGACGTTACCGCGAAGAGCGGCGTCCATAGCGACGGAACTTTTTTCATGGGCGTGGCGGTGGGCGATTATGACAACGACGGGTTTCCGGACATTTATTTGACCGGCTACCGGCAATCGGTGCTTTACCACAACAATGGTGACGGCACGTTTAGCGACGCCACCGCGCGCGCCGCAGTGAGCGACCAGGGAAAATGGGCCACGGCTGCGGGCTGGTTCGATTACGATCACGACGGGCGGCTGGATTTGCTGGTCACGAATTACGTTGGCTACGACATCGACCATAACGTGGTGTGCGGCGACCGCCGGCCGCAGTACCGGGCCTATTGCCATCCCGATAGTTTTCCCGGCACATCGATGAAGCTCTATCACAACGATGGCGACGGCACATTCAGCGACGTCACGGAAAAAGCGGGGCTGGTGAATCCGGACGGCAAAAGCCTGGGGTTGGTCCTGGCCGATTTGAATAACGACGGGTGGACGGACATTTTCATCGCCAACGACACGCAGCGGAATTTTCTTTACATCAACAAGGGCGATGGCGCGTTTCAGGACGTGACCTACAGCAGCGGCGCCGGATTCAGCGAGACCGGCAAGCCCGAAGCGGGGATGAGCGCGGATGCGGCCGATCTGACCGGCAACGGCCGGATGGATTTGTACGTGAGCCACCTTGATTACGAGCTGAATCGGCTGTACAAAAACAATGGCGACGGCACGTTCGCCGACGCCACAATTTCTTCCGGCCTGGCGCAAACCAACCGCCTGAACAGCAGCTTTGGCGCTCGTTTCTTCGATTGGGACAACGACGGCTGGCGCGATTTGCTGGTGATCAACGGCCACATCCTCGACAATATTCCGGTCTATCATCCGGACGTGACCCACGCGGAAGTGAAAAAACTGTATCGCAACACCGGCGGGGGCCATTTCACCGATGCCACGGCAACCCAGCCCGCCGCGTTTCTGGCCCCGAAAGTGGGGCGAGGCCTGGCCGTGGGCGATTACGACAACAACGGCACGCTCGATTTTCTGGTGAACAACAACGGCGAAGGGGCGCAGCTCTTTCGCAACGATGGCGGCCACGGCCGCGCGAGCGGGAAAGGCGCTGACGGCAGCCGCAACCATTGGCTCGGCATCCGCCTGATCGGCACAAAAAGCAATCGCGACGGAACAGGCGCGCGCCTCACACTAGTTGCCGGTGAATTCACTAGTTATGACCAGGCGAAAGGAGGCATGAGCTATTGCTCGGCGCAAGATCAGCGAATTTATTTCGGTCTCGCGAGCCACGCGAAAATCGATTCGCTCGAAATCCTCTGGCCCGGCGGCACGCGTGATTTACTCCGCGATATCGCGGCCGATCAAATCATCACCGTCGAAGAAGGCCAGGGAATCACACCCTACCGTTTTCCTTCTCTCCGCAATTCGAAGTAAGGGGGAGGAGACCGCTGAGGAATAGGTTTCATTCGTATCGAAGTGCTTCGATGGGATCGAGACGGGATGCCTTGTAGGCGGGATAAAATCCGAAGAAGACGCCAATCGCAATCGAGAAAAGAACCGCAGCCACCAGTGCAGTCGTCGAGATTGTCATCGGCCATTCCAGAATTACCGAGAAGCCGAGGGAAGCCAGGACCCCGGCGAGCACGCCAAATGCACCGCCCAGCAGGCTGAGCGCGAGGGCTTCGCTCAGGAATTGCAGGCGGACATCCCGTTCGGTCGCACCCACCGCCATGCGGACTCCGATTTCGCGCGTCCGTTCCGTGATCGAAACAAGCATGATGTTCATGATTCCGATTCCGCCGACCAGCAGCGAGACGGAAGCAATGCTGGCAAGCATCAACGAAAAGGTCTCGCTGGCCTGCTGCTGAGCCTGCAAGATGTCAGTGGGATGGCGAATATTGAAATCATCCGGTTCATCGGGACGCAAGTGATGCCGCTGCCGAAGGAGTAGCGCGATCCGGTCCTGCGCGGGAATCACCGCTTCCGGAGAGATGGCGGAGCACCAAATATCATCCAGCCAGTCGATTCCTTTTATCTTGTGCTGCGCGGTGGAGTAGGGCATGAAAACGACGTCGTCCTGATCGTTGCCGGTAGCCGAAAGTCCTTTTGCCTCGAGCACGCCGATGACTGGCACCGGAAGGCTGTTCATTCGGATCGTTTTGCCCAAAGGATTTTCTTCTCCAAAAAGTTGATCGACGATGGTCTGCCCGATCAGGCAGACATTGGCAAGGGCTTGGACGTCTTGAGTGGTGAAGGGCACTCCGGAAGAAATCGTCCAGCGGCGGATGGATAGATATTCGGGGCCGACGCCGCGGTAGGAAGTGCTCCAGTTATGATTTCCGTAGATTACCTGGATGCGGTCATCGACGTTTGGAGAAACCATCTTGACGAGGGGGATCGAGCCTTGGATGGCTGCGGCATCATCAAGAGTCAGCGATTTGGTTTCGCCATTGCCGGTGCGCACGCCATTCACATTGCGGCCGCCGGCTTCAATCCACACCAGGTTGTCGCCCAGGCTTAGCAATTGCTCCTGAATCTGCTGCGAGCCGCCCTGGCCGATGGCGATGGTGCAGATTACCGCGCATATCCCGATCGTGATGCCCAGCATCGAAAGCGCCGAGCGCATTTTATTTCGCGCCAGCGCGCGCCAGGAGACTAAGATGACGCTGCGAATATCCATTGGGCTGTTCTATTGCTCGACCAGGTGATGCATCTGCAGGCGCGTTTGGATCGCGCGCAGAATGGCGTCGCGGCCGATCAATCCTACGATGTGGCCATCGGAGACCACCGGCATCTGATTGATGTCCTCGTTCTGCATTCGTTCCAGGATGCCGAGCACCGGCTCCTCCGGTGACGCCCAATGGATGCGATCGCGCGGCAGCATGGCTGCTTGCACGGAAGTGTTGTTCCATTCTTCGCGCGGGAAACCGCTGAGCGAGCGCAGAGTGATCAGCCCGACCGGCTCGCCCGCTCCGGTGACGACGTGGCAGCGGCGTCCCGTGCGCAATACTTCGTGCACGTATTCCTCGAGCGAGATGTCGCGCGTCACGGACGGCACGTCCGGGGTCATGATGTCCAGGGCGCGCACGCCGCGCAGCGTGTCGCGAATCGCCACTTGCGCGTAACTTTCCTGGGCCGCGCTCTTCAAAAACCAGCCGATGAAAACCAGCCACAAGCCTCCCACCCAGTTCTTCGCGCTCATTCCTTCCCAGATGCCGATGATCATCAGCAGGTAGGCAAATATCTGCCCGCTGAGCGAAGCGATCCGCGTGGCCTTGGTAAAATCGTGCGTGATGCCCCAGGCGATGGAGCGCAGAAGCCGGCCGCCGTCCAGCGGGAAGCCCGGCACCAGATTAAATATGCCCAGGGTGAGGTTGATCTCCGCGAGCAATTTCGAGGCCGCCGATAACATTCCGCCCGCCGGCGTGGAAAGATAAATGAGGCCGAATCCACCCGCGAGGAGAAAGCTGGTGATGGGCCCGGCGATGGCGATATTGAACTCCTGGCCGGGGCGTTCCGGATCGCGCGAGATCTTCGCCAGCCCGCCGAACACAAACAAGGTGATGGAAACGACCGGGATTTTGTAGTGTTTGGCGATGATGCTGTGCCCCAGCTCGTGGATCAGGACCGAAGCGAAAAACAGCAGGCTGGTGATGATCCCTAAAGCCCAATGTTGCGAGGGCGACCAGGTGGGATGCTGCGCGGTAAATTGCGTGCCGAGCGAAAGCGTGATCAACGCGAAAATGATGAACCAACTGGAATGAATGTAGATCGGGATCCCCAAGATGCGAACGATCCGGGTGCCGGCTCCAGGTTCCACGATTTCCTCCCAGACTCTTCATTATAGCGAACCCTGGCCGTGTGAGTCTCAACTTCCACGGTGTGTCCCGGGCGCTACGTTGGAGGGCGCTCGCGGCTCGCTTATCTCCTTTATTAACAAATGCGCTTGAGATGGCGAGCCGCGTGCCACTTCGTACCGTGTCTGGCGGAAACGCGGAGGCGGCCATGGAAAACCTAATGAATCTGGCGGGAATGGCAAGCGCGGTGGCGGGGTCGTTCGCTGTCTCACTGTTGCTCGCATGGCTGAGTCTGCGCGGAATTCTGCTCCTGATGCCGGTGAGGACTGCGGGCAAGGTGCAGGCGCCGGGAACGGATAGTGTGAGCGCGGGATGGGTGCCAGCCGTTCGCCCAGGGATGGATCGACAGCGCGCCGCGTAGGAGCGATAGCGGGCCAGAGGATTCGGAAGGAACCCGAGGGTGTTGGCCGCAACTGGATTCGATAAGGCATTGACGGGTTGCGCGCGAAACCATACGCGCGAACCAGAAGGAGAAAGACCATGCTGTTTCTGAAGTATCTATTTTTCGCCGCGGGTATCGCATTGTGGATTACCGCGGCATTCGTAGTGCTGCATGACATCTATCTGGCATTCGAGCTCGACCGCTTGCTGAGCGGCGGCGCCGCCGAATCCGGCGCAGCAAGCCAGCCGGCTCTTCCGCGCCCCCGCCGCGTGATCCGCTGGAGCAAAGCGGGAAAATTATCGGCGACGGCGGTGCTGCCATTGCTGCTCAGCCTCAGCATCGTCGTCGTGCCTGACGGGACAGCGGGCGTACGCATCAGCCAGATTTCCGGCGTGCGCCCCGGCACGTTGTATTCCGGCGTTCATTTCGTCACGCCATTGGTGGAACGCATCGCCCTGTACGATGTGCGTGACCACGTGTTTTCCACATCGTCCGGCAGCGGCCTGAAACAGAAGGGCGAACCGCTCGAAATCGAAGCCCGGGAAGGCCTTGCGCTCGGCCTGGCCGTTAGCGTGCGTTACCGCATCGATCCGAAGCGCCTGGATTACGTGCAATCGAATCTGCCGCAACCGATGGAGGAAGAATTCATTGCGCCAGTGGTTACCGCCGCGTTCCACGAAGTGGCGCCCAATTACGTAGTGCGCGAAGTGTTCGCGACCAAGCGCGAAGAATTCCGCGCGCATGCGGCCGGGATCATCACCAAGCGCCTGGCCGCCGACGGAATCATCGTCAAGGAAGTTCTGCTCCGGCAAGTTCAGCTTCCGCAGGAATACGCGCAGGGCTTGCAGGATTTGTTGCTGAAGGAGCAGGAGGACGACCGCACCAGCGTCGAAGCCAACATCGAACAGAAGCGCGTGAAGGTGGCCGAATTCCAGGCCGAGGCGCTGAAAGTCCGCCAGGTGAAGCGCGCCGAAGCCGATGCGCAATCGCGCGTGATTCAAGCCAAGGCCGAATCGGACGCGATGCAATACACGCTGCCGCTGAAGCAAAAGCAGATCGAGCAATCGAAACTGGAAGCCCAAGCGCGCAAGGAAGCCACCGTGGAAAACGCCGAGGCCGATGCCCGCGCGAAAGTGATCGACAGCAAGGCCGAACTCGAGCGCCGCAATCTCTTCGCCGACGCCGAAGCGAACCGCATCCGCGTCACTTCGTCCGCCGAGGCCGAAAAAATGCGCCTGGAGGGCATCGCGCTGAAGGCCAATCCGCTGCTGATTCAGAAAATTATCGCGGAGAGGCTTTCCGACCGGGTGCAAATCATGATGGTCCCGGCCGATGGAAAATTTTTCTTCGCGAACGATGTGCTGCGCTCGATTCCCCTGGCTGACGGCGCGGCGCCAAAAACCAAAGAAGCTGGCGACCCGCCGGCCGGAGCTGCCGGCGGCCGTCCCTAAAAATTTCTCTGCCGCACTTCCCGGCGCTCCGGGCCGCGCGGCAGGGAACGATCCGCTGGCAATCCCCCTTGCGGGTGGCTTCACTACCGCCGCAGTGAAGCCACTCCGCCAGCGGAGTGACGACCAGACTCCACCCACGCCGCCAAACTTGAGTTCCCAGAGATTCGCTCTGCTTGGCATACCGAGCACGGGGCAGGCTTGCCGCGCGCCCGTTCCAATTCAGTGTAAACAAGTACAGTAACTTGGGCTTGGGGGTGTTTAACCGCATGTCTTCAGCGTCGAAAAGTCCCGTTTCGGAACACATGGCTTGGGTTCATCGCTCGGAGCCTTCGACGAAAACTCTTGCGAGTTCCTCTGCTCTAAAATCTTCCAAGACGAAATTTGAATTCGACGCCCAGGCGATTCTCGAATCCACGGGAGTCCTTGCCAGGATTGCGAAATATGGACGCAAGGAGGCGGTATTCGTTCGCGGCGATGTATCGGATAGCGTGATGTTTCTACAATCTGGCCACGTAAAGATTTCCGTGGGCAGCAAGACGGGCAAGGAACTAGTCGTCGCTATTCTCGGAGCCGGGGATTTCTTCGGCGAGGCTTGCCTCTCGGGGCAAACCCATCGCATGGCCACGGCTTCCGCGATCACGCCCAGCACGGTGATTATCATCGAGAAAGCGGACATGATTCGGCTGCTCCGCTCGAAGCACGAATTCACCGATCAGTTTTTCGCGCACATGATGGTTCGAAATATTCGCGTGGAGCAGGACCTGATCGGCCAGCTTTTCAGCCCAACCGAGAAGCGTCTGGCCCGCGCCCTGCTGCTGCTGGCGCGCTACGGCATGGAAGGCGCGGCGCCGTGGGTGATCCCGAAAGTTTCGCAGGATTCGCTGGGGGAGATGATTGGCGCCACTCCCGCGCAGCTCAATCTGCTGATGAGGCAATTCAAGAAGCTGGGGTTCATCAAATACAATGACGGAATCGAAATCCACGGTTCGCTGCTAAACGTGGCCTTGCACGAATAGCGATTGCACCGAACACGAACCCGAAGATCGCCGCACGCAAACCCGAGTGAAAAGAAGGAAATGGCTTGACAAGGAGGAATGGCGCAGCTATTTTAGTTGAGCATTCAACTAATGAAAGAGAAAGCTGACACCAAAGAGCGCATCCTCCAAACCGCCATCCTCCTGTTTTGGGAACGGGGCTACGCGCAAACGAATTTGGCGGATTTGATGGCGCAGGCCAGTGTGAACAGCGGCAGTTTTTATTATTTTTTCAAGAGCAAGGAAAAGTTGCTGCTGGCCGTGCTGGAGCGATACAAGGAAATGCTTCATGGCGTGTTGCTGGCGCCGATCTGGGAGAAAGTCAGCGACCCGATCGAGAGAATTTTTGGATTGCTGGGCCGGTATCGGGAAGCGGTGGTGATGACGGGCTGCACATACGGCTGCCCGATCGGCCGGCTGGCGCTGGAAATTGCGCCGGAGCGGAACGAGGCGCACGCGCTGATCGCGCAAAATTTCGAAGGGTGGTCAACCGCGGTGCGCGAGTGCCTGGAGGCGGCGCGCGAGCGGCTGCCGAAGGAGATCGACCTGGTGAGGCTCTCGCGCTTCGTGCTGACGGTGATGGAAGGAGGCGTGATGCAATCGCGCTCCTACCGGAGCGTGGAACCGTTCGACCAGGCCGTGGAACAGTTGCGTGATTATTTCCAGCGGCTGCTGGCGGAAGGCGCGGCGCAACGCGGATTGTAAATTTTAAAACTCCAAGGGAGGCAGGGAAACATGGAAACGTCGAGTCCGAAATTGGTGGCGGTGATCGTGGCGGCGCTGCTGCATTGGTTTCTGGGGGCAGCGTGGTTCACTCTTTTGAAGAAGCCGTGGCTGGAAGGGATCGGCAAGACGAACGAGCAACTGATGGCATCCGGAATTCCGCCGTGGCTGCCGCACGTGGTGACGCTGATCGCGAATTTCGCGCTGGCGTATCTGATCGGGTGGCTGATTTTGGCCACGGGAGCGCAAACGATCGGGCGCGGGCTGATGATCGCAGCATTGTTGTGGCTTTGCGTCGTGGCGTCTACATTCGCCACCGAGTACGTGTTTGAGGCGCGTTCGATTCAAAGTTTCCTGATCAACACCGGTTATCCCTTTGCTGGCATGTTGATCATGGGCGCGCTGCTGGGCGGTTGGAAAAAATAGCGGGGCATCGTTGCTTCGCGGTTTTTTGTGGCTGACCACAAGAAAATCGGCCAGGAGGCCAAAAATGAAACGCACGCAAATCGCAGTTTGCTTATTTTCGATGATATTGGCCTCGGTCCTGATCGAATACAAAACAACGCACGCGCAGGCCGCCGGGCGAGCTCAGGCACAAACTTCCACGGCGGCTGCGAAGCCGACCATAGCCGATTTCGCGTGGGTGACGGGCCGCTGGACCGGCCTGGCGGGCACGAATCCGACCGAGCAGGTTTGCTCCGCGCCGTCGAATGGGCTGCTCTTGTGCCTGTTTCACGAGGTGAACGTGAAGCCGGCGACGATCGAGCTGGCCACGCTCCGTGAAACGGCCGATGGAATCGAGGAACGCGTGCGGAATTTCACACCCCAGCTCGAGAGTTGGGAGGGCGCCGCGCCCATCACGTTGAAGCTCGAAAGCTACACTCCCACCGAGAGCATTTTTATCAATGCCAACGCGCAATCGCCGGTGAAGCGCGTGACTCTCACACACAACAGCGCCGACCAAATGAGCACTCGAGTGGAAGTGGTGGATAGCCAGGGCAAGGTCACGCGCTTCGGCGCCGATTCCCATCGCGTGAAGTGAAGAGGCGGGTGAGTGTGATCGAGGCGCAAAAAGCACACAAACGGCGCGTTGCGCCCGGGATGACCCGAAAAAGCTAATTCCGCCATGCTTTTTGGCGCGGCTTTTCTTCAGCGTTCAGCATCGGCAGAGGCTCAGTTTCCGATTACCGCATTCATCAGGAGTTGGCCCGCAATCCCTTTCTCTTCGTTGACTTGCTTTCTGCCACAACCTAAGATGTGCATCCTGTGACGGATTCCTCCTCGCTCATCGGTCACACATTCTCTCATTTCCGCATCGTCGAAAAACTCGGCGGTGGCGGGATGGGTGTGGTGTACAAGGCCGAAGACACCCGGCTGCATCGCGCCGTCGCTCTGAAATTTCTTCCGGAAGATGTGGCACGCGACGCGCAGGCTCTCGAACGCTTCCGGCGTGAGGCCGAGGCGGCCTCGGCGCTCAACCATCCGAACATCTGCACCATTCACGACATCGGCGATGAAGACGGCCGCGCCTATATCGCCATGGAATTTCTGGACGGCCAGACGCTCAAGCACTTCATCGGCGATCGTCCCGTGGAAACAGAAACTCTCCTCAGCCTGGCCATCGAGATTGCCGACGCGCTGGATGCCGCCCACGCCGAAGGCATCGTCCATCGCGACATCAAGCCTGCCAACATTTTTGTGACCAAGCGTGGACATGCCAAGATTCTGGATTTCGGTCTGGCCAAGGTGACGACCTCGGGTGCTAGTGGACAGAATGAAGCCACTCGAGCCGAGGATGCGATGAGGGGAGTAAGTGCGGA
>JBGPTK010000055.1:0-17919 GCA_041490605.1 Terriglobia bacterium
GGCAAGATGGAAGTCGTGCTCGGCGGCATTCACAAAATGCGGATCGGCATCGATGTTTCCGGAGAGAAACTCCGGCCCCGCTTCCGCGCCGAAAAACAAATTATGAGAGCCATGAATCAGGGAAGATGCGCTGTCGGGGCTGAAGTAATGCTCGCCTGGGAGCGCCACGATAATGTTGTTTACGAGCTCGAGGGTCATCTGGGGCGAAGACTGGGGATTCCCGCCAGCGATGGCGCCGGAATCGTTGTTGCGGCGCGAGCCGCAGTTGTAAAAAGTATTGTTCCAGATCTGGACGGCGCCTTTTCCGGCAACGCCGCTGTTCACCGTTCCGGGAACATAAATGCCCGCGTAGTTGGATTCATCGTCCGCGGGAGCAGGGCCCGTCCCCGCGCCGTAGATAATGTTGTTGTAGGCGATCACCGGGCCCTTCGAAGGATCCACGGTCGCAAAATTGATCGCGTCGCAACGCGTATCGTGAATCAGATTGTCATGCACAAGCAGGTCGAACTGGTTGAACCCATCGCGATGTTCCATGGAAGTGGGGCTGGAATGGAATTGAATCGCGCGGCAGGCCTTGTTGTTGGTGATCACATTCCAACCGGCATCGATATGGTTCGCGTCGGTGCTGAAATAGACCGCGTGATATTGCTTTGACGGGCTGGGCTTCACGTCCACGCTAATGTCGTGCACATTGTTTCCGTAAAATTTCAAATCCTGCGACCGGGAAGCCTCGAAGCAACCGTCGCTGCCGTCGCCGTTGGGACAGGAAATATCATTGCCAATCACGCGCCAGCCGGCGGTGCCGTAGCCCAGCGCAGCCCCCAGACCCATGGCCGCGTAGCGGCCGCGTACCGTGAGACCGGAAATCACCCAGTAATCAGGATGAATGCTCAGGTTGGGCACGCGGATCCCCACAGCCGGAGCGTCCGTCGTTGCGACCACCACGCGCGCGCCGGGGTAAGCCACCAACGCCATCGGCTTTTCCTTCGTTCCGCCGGATTCGATGGAAAGGGCGGCCCCGTAATTTTCTTCTCCGGTTTGCGTCACACCATCCATCACGTAGGTTATATCCCCTGGCTTCATCGAATTCTTCGCGTGCACCAGACTTTTCCAGGGATGTTCAAAACTTCCACCGCTCGAACCGCCATTCGGAGCCACAAAAAAAATCCGGCCGGGCCGGACTTCGAAGGGAATCCCGTTGCTGGCGGCAAAACCATCGCGATGTAACACGATCTCGCCGGAGCGCACGCCGGCGCCGAGTTGGAAGCTGATTCGATGATCCGTCCAGAGGAGGAAGCGAGAGGCGAGACCGTTGCCCACGGTCACTGTCGAGGTAGCTTGCGCGCTCCCGAAATTTTTGCCCCAAATCGTCACGATTGCGCCCTGGTTGGCTTCGCCACCCGTATTGGGGCCGCTGACCAGATCGGAATAAAAAATCCGCGGCGGAGCAGACTGGGCCCCCAGGCCTGGGACAATAGCGAGCGCGGCAAGGGACAGCATCACAGAAAGCTTCTGGGCCGCGCTTAACAATTGATTTGCTCCATTTGAAATATCGCGCGCCGGATACGCAGACTCCAAAACAATGGCGCCGGCGCGCGGGCCTGATTATGACTGCAGCAATTTTACACCCTGCCCATCGAGGAAGGCGCGAATGCGCCTACGGCCTTGTCCATTTTGTAAATTCCTGTTGGCGCATGCCGCCGTGAGTTTTCGTCTTTGTTGCCGCTGGGAAAAAGGGCAGGAGGGAATCCGGATGAATTCAAAATAAAACTGCCTGGCGGAGCGTGTGCTCCGCCAGGCAGGATATGTTTAAGAAGCGATCTTGCCGATCGAGCCCCGGATCTAGTGCACCACCAGGGACGGGCTTGTCGGCGGATTGGGCTTCGGGTTTGCCGCCACTCCCGCCGAAAACTCATAGGCTCCCACCGCGCCTGGATTGGTACGCACTTTGCCCTCGAAGTCGAGAGCGGGCGCCGGAGTGGAGGCCGCCCCGATCATTGGGCTTCCCGACTGCAAGTGAAGATCGGGAGTTGAGGTGCTGACCACCAGCGGGTTTGCGGTCAAGCTGCCGGACATTCCCGAACAGCTTGGCGCGCCTCCGTTTCCGAAAAAGGCATTGTTCTTACTTCCGCTTGATATATGGCCGCATCCTGGACCAGGGCCGAGGTACGGCTGGCCATTGGTCTGATACACCAGGTTGTTGCGAAGGACCGAGGGAATAGCGACGGTATAGCCGCCGCTGTCGGAGGGATCTGCCGTGGTGGGATCGCCGCCATTCAAACAAGTATTATTGTAAAGCTGCGCCGGCGTGGTGTGATTGTTATTCGCCTCGATGTTAATGCAAGCATAGTTTGCGGAGCCATCATGCGGATCGGGGCCTTTCCCCACGTTGTACATGACATTGTTGTAGGCCTCGACAGTGCCTCCGTCGGGATTCACAGTGGCGAAATTGATGGCGTCACACTTGATATCGTGAATCAGATTGTCATGAACGTGCAGGTCGGTGCTGTCAAAGCCGGACTGGAAAAACTGGATTCCGCGGCAGCCACGGACGTTTTGAACGCTGTTCCAGCCCACTTCCGTGTGGTCATTCTGTTCAGAGAAATAAATAGCATGATAGGTCTTGTCGGAATTACTGGTTCCCACGTTATTTACATTCGAACCATACATGAAGTTGAGATTTCCGCCAATTTCAGCACAGGCTGACTGTCCCGTGCCGTTGGGGCAACTAAAAGTGTTCGCCACTAAACGGAAATTTCCTTGAAAAAAGTTAAATGCTTCGGGATTGTCGCTCGCAGTGGTGGTGATGGAAAATCCGGCGATCACCCAATTATTAAATGTTCCGGAAATTTGCGGCGTCCGGATGCCGTATTGCTGGCTGGTGTTGATGACCGGAGTGGCCCCCGGATAGGCCAACAGGGCAATCGGCGAGGTGGAAGTGCCCGCCGAGGTGATGGCGACGACCGCATTGAACGAAGCGATGGGGTCTTGCCCGCTGGCCGTGACTCCGCTTTCAACATAGATAGTGTCCCCGGCGGCCACGGCATGTACCGCTTTCGGAAGGGTTGACCAACAGGAGGGAAACGCGCCGCTGTTGGAATCGCTGCCGGATGTCGATACGCAGCGGATGTTTCCCGAACGTACCGTGAACTTCGATGGATTTATCGTTCCGCCGTTAATGGTAATGATCGCATTGGTGGACGCCTGACCGCCGACGGAAATGGAAAAGTTGCCGCTGGCGCAGCTGCTGCCAAGCTGCACAACAATTTTCTGATACCAAAGCCAGGCGCTGCCCCAGGAAACCACGCGCAAACAATTCGCGCCGTTCAACGTGATGGTGGAACTTCCCTGCGATGATCCGAAGAAGTTTCCGTAAATCGCCACGTATGCGCCGGCAAATCCCGACACGGTTTCGCCGCCGGAGTTTGGCCCACTCTGAATGTCCGTGAAGAAAATTACGGGCTGAGGCGATTGCGCGCTTGCCGCGGACGCCCCAACAAGTGACAGTGCCATTAAGAACAGGATGGACCAAATGCGAACACTCAAGAATGATGCCATTCTGGCGGTAATTTTAGATTTCGGGTCTCTCATGCCTTCTCCTCATCAACAGGTACCGCGGCTCCGAGCTTCTCTGAAGAGAAGCAGGCCCCTGATTCCCGTAGGAAAATTGGGATCTTTAAATCAACTAACTTGCCTCAGGGGCAGAGTGCTCGAACTACAGTTCGAAGCACACCCATAGAATGGGAGTCCTCCCCCCGGCCGCAATGAGCATTTCGACTGCCATACCCGCGTGAACCGATCGTTGGTGAATGTCAGCAATTGGATCAATACCCTTCGCGCGAGAGAGTTGTTTGCCCATGTCTTTTCAAGTGAATTAGACAAACCTGGGCTGGGGGCTCAGTGTGCTGTGCTGCAGGCTTCACACTTTCATAGTAGTAGGCGCTTGCACTCGAGTCCTACCGGCCCGAAGGACGGTTTTAGGACAGGCCTATTGACTGCCCATCGACGGTTGGGGAAGGGGGCAAGATGAAATAAGCGATGCGAGAAGAATCATCGCAGTTGTTGAAGCAGGAAGTCGGCGATGCGCCCCGAGGCGTGGCCATCTCCGAACAAATCGCGCCGATTTGTCATTTGCTGGTAGACGGCGGGGTCATCGAGCAGCGTCTCCACGGAACTCACAATCAAATCCGGGTCTGTGCCCACCAATCGCGCCGTGCCGGCCTCGATGGCCTCGGCACGCTCCGAAACTTCGCGCATCACCAGGACCGGCTTGCCGAGGCATGGGCCTTCTTCCTGGATGCCGCCGGAATCGGTAAGCAGGATGCTGGCGCGGTCCATCAGCGCAACGAAGGAAAGGTAGTCGAGCGGGGCCAGCAGCTTCACGTTTTCCATTTTGCTGAGCAGTTTGTGAACCGGCCCGGCAACATTCGGATTCAAGTGGACGGGATATACGATGCAAATGTCCGGCCTGCGCTCGGCTAATGTCCGAAGAGCCTGGCAGATTTGAAGCAGAGGGCCGCCGAAACTTTCGCGGCGGTGAGCTGTCACCACCACCAGGCGATGGCCATTCAGGGCCGTCAGGCCGGCATCAAGGATTGGTTTCGGATCACGCGCCAGCCGCGCCCGGATATAAAGCAGCGCGTCGACTACCGTATTGCCGGTGACCACAATCTTGTCCTCGGCAATGCCCTCGCGCAGCAGGTTGGCCCGCGCCGTTTCGGTTGGCGGAAAATGAAACTCGGCAATGTGCGTAGCCAGCCGGCGATTAATTTCTTCCGGAAAGGGGCTGTACTTGTTATCGGTTCGCAGGCCCGCCTCGATGTGGCCCACTGGAATTCTGTGGTAAAAGGCCGCGAGGGACGCCGCAAAGGCGGTGGTCGTGTCGCCCTGCACCAGAACTACGTCTGGCCGCTGCTCTTGCAAAATGGAGTCCAAACCGTTCAATACTTCGCTGGTGACCTGCGTAAGCGATTGACCCGGCCTCATGACGGACAAGTTGTGATGAGGATGCAGCTCGAAAACTTCCAGCATCTGCTCGAGCATTTCGCGATGCTGGCCGGTGGTACAAATGACCGCTTCAAACGAATCTTTCCGGCGTTCAAACTCTTGCAGCACGGGGGCCACTTTGATCGCCTCCGGCCGCGTGCCGAAAACAATCATGGCCTTCAAACGTTTTGAAAGCGGTTTCGATGAGTCACGAGTATCCATTCCGGAGTCTCCGTGAAAGCAAAATCAACTTATGTTTTGTTGCTGCGCCCGTGGGCGCGTCATGGATTCGGCCGCCTGAAAATGAGCTGGAACGCCGTAACAATCCATTCCATTCTTCATTCCAAAATGCGCTGAACCGCCCGCGCGGGAACCCGCCAAAAGTTGAGCGTCGGCAAATAATCGGGGTCTTCGCACGGGCGTCCCGGAAGCTCGCGGCAAAGATCCTCAAACGTGCAAAACGCAACGCGACGGCCGGAGCCGGCAATTTCCCGCATCAGATTCTCAAAGCGCCTTACGGCGCGATAATTGGGAACGATTCCGGAGCCATCTTTTTTCCAACGGATAAAACTGAAACTGTGCAAAAACAGGACGACGTACTCGATCTCGCTGTCCAGCAGCTTCCAGGCAATATTTTTCAATTCAGCGAAGGCCGAGGAGTTGACGTCCATCTTGCCGATTTTTCGATAGCCGGGAAGATTGAGCAGCCAATAGGTGGTCACCGGGACTTCGTACACGCCGTCGATCTTGAAGAGTTTATTGGCGAACCGGTTTTCGAGTTGCTGGCTCAATTGGCATCGTGGGTTATGAGCAAAATAGGAGGAGTCCACCACGAATCCATTTTCCCGGAGAGCCTGGATGGTGTCCAGATTCGCGGCGTAAGAACCGGCCCGGAACGCCCGCGGGGCTCGCCCGATCCAACGGCGGATCAGTTCCTTTCCTTCCGCAAGAAATTCCGTCTGTTGATCCCGGGAATACGCGGACAAACCGTCGGCTTTGCTGTTGGGCAGCCAGGACATGTGGGCGTGGAGCTGGACGTCGTGCCCGCGCTGGTGAATGCTTTGGCAGAATTCCGCGCATTGTTTTTCGCCGTAGTAGCGGTGCATATAAACATCCACGAAGAAAGTGCCCTTGGCTCCGAAGCGGTCGCAGATGTCCATGATCTTCGGCACGCCGAGCAGCTCCCCGCCAATCTCGCCATAAAGATTGGCGCCGAACGGGGGAGGAGTTCCGTTCACAGCGTACGTTTCCGTGTCCACCGAGACGATGAAGTAGGTGGTTTTTTGCGAGTTTATCTTCATGAAGCAGCCGCGCTCGCGGAGAATTTTTGAATTGTGTTCACGAAGACTCTTTCATCCACATTCCAATTGTATTTTTCCGCCACGGCTCGCATTCCTTTTTTGCCCATGGCGGCCCGGTGCGAATCGGAGAGCATCTTGCGCAATGCTTGCTTCAAATCCTCCACGTCGCCGCTCCGGAAGGTGAGGCCGCAGCCGGTCTCTTCGATCACGCGGCGGATGGGTTTGCAATCGGATGCCACAACCGGTTTTCCAAAAGCCATGTAGTCAAATAATTTATTGGGCAGGGTTGTTTCCGTGTGCTCGCTCCGCAGATGCGGAATCAGACAGATAGCGCTCCGGCGGATATATTCCGGAACCTGGCGAAATTCCACCCACCCGGGGAACTCGACGTTCTTGGCGACCCCCAGGGATTCGGCTAGGCCGATCAGCCGTTCCCGCTCCGTGCCGTTTCCCGCCAGGGTGAGCCGGAGATTCGGAAACTCGGCCACCAGATCGGGCATGGCTTGAATCACGAGATGAATGCCGCGATGAGGATCGAGCATCCCCACAAAGAGCAATTCCAGGAGATCCTTCCCGCCCGCACCGGAAGATGATCCATTCGATGTTCCGTTCGCCGAAGCAGAACGGTAAAAAAAATCTTCGGGCGTATTTCCGACCAGGGTAATCTTCGCCGGATTCGCGCCCTCCAGGACCAGGCGTTCGCGCTGTTCGTCGGCAACCACCAGAACATGATCGAGACGCCTGAGCGAAAGCTGTTCGTATTTCCGCGGCAGCCAGGCATTGCCCAGAAGGAATGGCTTATAAAGAGGATTTCGATACGCCAGCAGGGCGGCGGGATAATTCTCGGCCATATCGAGCACCACTGGTTTACCCAGATGCTCGCCGGTTCGTGCCGCCAGCATCGCCAGCGGCAAATCGCGCACGATAATCAAGTCCACGTTTTGTTCCCGGAAGAAGCGGCGGGCCTGACGCGCCCAAACCGGATTGAAAAACAGCGGATAGCCCAGAATTTTGCCCAGCAATGAGGCCCCGTGGGACCGCGTGCCGAATACCCGGCGGATGCGAACCCCGTCCTTCGTTTCATCCACGGGCGACCCGGTCTTGCCTTTCGCCAGCAGGCTCACGGAATGCCCCTGCGCAATGCACACTCGCATCATGCGTTCGAGTCGAACGTCCCAGGGATACGTGCAGTGCCAGAGGAATCCGATGCGCATCCCTACCTCCGCCCAGCCGCTGATCCGCCCACGGCGCATCCGGCAAGGTCTTGTTCATCGGCAAGCCGGCTTCGCTCGCTGGGGGGCGCCTGATAGAGATCCAGGTAGCGTCTCGCCATCACTTCCGCGGAGAATTCCCTCTCGACAAGGGAGCGGCCCGCTCGGGCCAGCCGCCTGCTAAGGGTTGAATCCGCAAGCAGCCGCTCGATCGCTTCGCGCAACCCCTGCACATCGCCTGGATTCACCAGGATTCCTGTTTCGTTCTCGCGGATGATGCGTGGCACACCGCCCACGCGAGCCGCAATCGCCGGCCGTTCCGCCGCCAGTGCTTCCAAAAGCGACATCGGCAGGCCTTCGTTGAGCGAAGGAAGGACCACGATATCGAGCGCCGCGTAGATCTCCGGCATATCGTTGCGGCTGCCGGTGAAAATCACATGGTCCGCAATGGCCAGTTCCCTGGCCAGGCGTTCGAGCTCCGGCCGCATGGCCCCGTCGCCCACCAGCAGAAAGAGCGAATCGGGAAAGCGCTCCAGCGCGCCTCGCGCCGCCCGCAAGAAAACGTCCGGGCCCTTCTCCGGAACCAGCCGGCCGATCATTCCAACCAATTTGCGATCACCCTTTCCGATTTCCCGAGCAAACGTGGAAGACCCAGACGGAAACCGGCTGATGTCCACGCCATTCTCAATTGTCGCGACGCGCCCCGGCCGGATGCCGGAGGCCACCAGCGTTTGCTCGACCGTTCCGGAAACCGCGACAACCCGGGAAAATCTTCGAAGCACAAATCGATCCACTCGCGCATAGAGCTGCAGCGAGCGGCTCTGATTCGTCCAGTTGTGGCAGGTGGCAATCAGTTGAATTCCCGTGCGGCAGAATGCGGCATAGGCATAAAGATTGGCTTTGTAGCCATGGGTATTCACCACGCCGATGCCGCGACGCCGCGCGAACTCCCGCAGCACGCGCACCAGCTTCCGGTCAAAGCGTCCCCGGCAGGGAAACACTTCCACATCCAGGCCCGCCTGGCGCGCTCGCAGGGCCACTTCCAGATTGGGCAGATGCGCATTTTCGAAAACACCCACCACGCTCTCGCAGCCAATCTTGTTCAGCGCAGCCGACAGCGTTAGCAGGACGCTTTCCGCGCCATAGAATCCGCCGCTGCTAATCAGTTCGAGAACGCGCATGGAAGTATTCTTGCCGCCGGCAATCCCGCGATTCCTTATGCCATCCCCGTGGTTTGAGGCCGGCCCATCAGCCGCGACCATATTCGGTGATACATTCGCTCGCCCAGCAACTGCTTCATGGCCTGTTTCGCCCGGAACCTGGCTCGCTCGGCACGCAGCGATGCGCCCCTGAGAGTAAGTTTCTCCCTCAGATCGTTCGGCCCCATCGTGCTGCGGATCGTGAGCCGCCCCAAAACCATCACGCCCGAGCGCATGCCCGGGACAATCCACGGATCGGAAGTGAAAACACGCGCGTAACCCGCGCGCGCGCAGGCTTCGAGAACTCGCTGGTCCCAACGCCCGTAGGGGATGGAGATGGCGTCTACGGATGCACTCAGTTTGTCCTCGATCATTTCACGCGACTGGCGCAGCTCCATTTCCAAATCGGCATCGGAACAGCCCGGCAGACGGCGATGTGACCAGGTGTGCGACTGCATCTCGTGGCCTTGAGCAGCCATTTCCCGCGCTTGTTCCCACGAAATGACCTGTTCCTGGTTTCCCACCCGGCCTGCGACCAGGAAGAAAATAGCTTTCTGGGCGTGTTTTTCCAGCAGCGCCGGCGCATAGAGGTAATTGGAAATGTGGCCATCGTCAAACGTCACTTGCGGAACCACAAATCCACCCGGCGCCTGCTTGCGCAGCGAGTCCAGCATGGAGAAGTGCTGTTCGAGCTCCCCGCAACTGATGCGGTAAATGTCGGTGGAATGCTCCGGCTGGATTTCGTGATAGGTGATGGCACACGGCCGCCCGTCGCTGGGAATCGCAACGCTGGGAGAGGAACCGGGCGCCGATGGATTCTTTTCCGTCACAGCAGTCTGCATCCTAAGCCCTGCCTTCTTCTGATTTATGAAGAACTCTGCCCGCGGCGGAAACTTCCGCGCACTCTTCCTGCGTTTCCGCCGAAGCCGGCGCCTCGGCCGCAAGCAAATCGCGGAACGATTGAAACGAGTGATCCTTCAACAGCGAGCTCACCCGGCTCTGCATCTGCGAAAGGTTCGTGTAGTGGCGAAAGCGCGACTTCAATTTATCCTTGATTCGCGGCTGATCCGGGTCCACTTCCCAGGGATGAAAATACACCACCACCCGTTGGCGATCCTTCTCTTCGAAATGGCGGAAGACCCACTCCGTATAGGCATAGGGAAAAATCCGGAGGTAGCCTCCACCGGCAGCCGGAAAATTCATGCCCGCGAATCGGACGGTTGCCGGAGGGAATTCGCGCAGCGTCATTCCGTTCCCGCAGGTTAAAGTATACGGAAATCTCTTTGCCCCCGGCACGCCGTAGAGATCATGTTGGATGGGATAGATGCTGGAATCGTACTGAAAACCTTCCTCCGCCAGGATATCCAGCGCCCACAGGCAGTCCTTGGTGATCGACCAGGTGGGAGCGCGATACCCCAGGACACGGGCCCCGGAAACTTGCTCGATCACATCCCGGGATCGGCGCGTATCATCGCGGAATTCCTGAGGCGTCAGGCTGTAAACCGTGCGGTGCCAGTAACTGTGGCAAGCCAGTTCGTGGCCTCTTGCATGAGCATCCCGCACAAGATCCGGGAATCGCTCCGCCACCCAACCCATGAAGAAGAATGTGGCCTTGGCATTGTGCTGGTCGAATAGATCGAGGACGCGGCGGGTGTTGTCAACTACCCGGGAAGGCCAGTTGGGCCAGGATTCGCGGGTCACCGAGCCGGCGAAGGCCTCGACCTGGAAGTAGTCCTCGACGTCGACGCTTAGAATATGCCGCAAATGACAGGGATCCATCTGGAAAGGTTCCTTCCCGGTCTCAAGTACGAGCAAATCGTTTGGTGGCCCGGATCGAGTGCTCGAAAGCTTCTTTACCTAAGATAGAATATACAAGTCCCCAGCGCCACTGCGGAAAAAAGACGAACGAATTGCCTACTCGTAACATCTCCCCGTTTCATTCTGAATCAAGTCCAGCAAGGCAAATATAGAATGTCCCAGCCTTGTCCGCCGGACGGCCCCGCACCGGGATCGAACCGCTTTTTGTAAGGTTGATCTGGTTTGGCTGGAACAGATGTGAGGTAGATAGCTGAGGTAAAACCCTTTAGCCAAGAAGAAAAGAGAGGCGGCCCAATATTCTACTTTTCGTGAGGGTGCAGCTTCTTTCGCAAATAGATTGCGCTGACCAAGAGTCCAGACCCCATCAGGAACAATCCTCCGGCTTCCGGAAGGCTGATGGCGCCTGCGACTGGAATCTGAGTTGCGGTTGTCTGCACGGACACAGTCTGAACCCGGGCGGCAGCCGTCGCAGGTGTAGCCGTCGTCGTTACAGAAGATTGTGGACTTGTTTGCCGGCGGTCAGCGGACACATGGTTCGGACTGACTGCAATAATACCCGTGATCGCGGTCAGCAGAACGAAGGGCAGTAGGGCCTTCCTCATAAAGAGCTCCCATTGGTTTGAGATGAGAAACATCTTTCTCAACTTACGTTATGGATAGGGCAATTGATCTGCCAAATGGGGAAACGGCCAACCATAAGAAATTAGGGTACTTGTGGGGAAAGGTCTATTTCATTTCCTTCGTTCAGTGGAAAATGCTCGGATAATTGTGGAACATCCCTGCCCCTGGGATAGCGGGATCGCAAAGGCCCCGCGGCACGAGCCGAACACATTGTCGCCCGGTTTGAACTGCGTTACGTTCCTGCCAACCGCTTCAAATGGGAGTCCGCCGGGAACGGCGAGCGGCTTCACACAAGGCAGCCTAGTTGCGATCAGGCACTCGGCTTCGAATCCGGCGGCGCCACGCGGCCCCAGCGGCCGAGAAACCCTTGGCGGAATTTTTCCCGCTCCTCGGGCGTCATGCGCTCGCAGCGCTCCTCCATGCGGCGGCGGAGATTGGAGCGGCCGGAACCGTGAAATCCAAATCCGCCGAAGAGGATCCGGCACAGCGCCAGAAGTCCCAGCGCTTGCCAGAAGGTGATCTGGCGCCAGGCGAAGAGCGGCGGCAGCAGCCAATTCCACAGGTGCAGCACTATTTCGCCGCCGATGAAGACAAATAGCAGCATCCCCAGAATCGCCAGCGGAGCAAAGAAAATCACTCTCTTCAATCTTCCACTCATGTTCGGCTCCTCATCCTTTCGTGAATTCGTCGTACATATTTTGCAATCGCTCGCGTAGATGCAGCACCGCATAGCGTTTGCGCGAAAGCAGCGTATTCACGCCCACGCCGGTCCGGGCGGCGATCTCCTTGAAGCTGCGCCCCTCGATTGCGTGCGCTGTAAATACCTCCCGCTGCTCCTCCGGCAGTTCGTCGAGCGCAAGCTCCAGCTCATCCAGAAGCACGTTGCGGACGTAGAGCGCTTCCGGCCCGGCATCGGGCGATGGCAACAGATCTTCGATCTGCAGCAGCTCGCCGTCTTCGTTCTCGACCGCTGCGTCGCTGAAGGTCTCTGGCTTCTTTTTGCGGAAAAGGTCCGTGATGCGATTGCGCGCCACGCGAAAAAGCCAGCCGGTCACGTGCTCAATCGGCATCAGCAGGCGATTGGCTTCCACCAATTCGTAGAAGACCTCCTGCACGATGTCCTCGGCGTCGGAGGGATCGGGCACACGCCGGCGGATGAAATTGCGCAGCCGGGATCGTTCCTTCGCGATGATCTCGGAGACTTGGCGGTCTTGCTCGGTCATCCCCGTGATCCTCGACGGCTCATCCATCCATTCCTGTAGACGAACGGCGGCAGCAAATATTGTAGCGATTTAAGTGGCTGAAACGGCGGGCGGGCGCCACACCACGAAGCCGAAAAACGCCACGAGCAAAGAGAGGTTCCTGTTCACCGGCTTAAACATGTCATAGCCCTCTACGCACCGGGGGAACGGTCTGTTTCATAGCATGCGGAGCGCCCTCAATTCCAGACCTTCATCCAATTCGCGCACCAGCAGCAGGCCGCCGCCGGAAGTGACTCGAGAACCTTGGAAATGGATTCTCCAAGATAGAGTTGAACCAGACCTGAAAGGACTGATTTTGTTTCTTACCTAGTGGGTCGAGGGCTCCGAAGAGTTCGTATTACCCTCACAAACGCGTGAATACTGGCGTTGGCTCGATCCTACCGCCACTTACACGGAGTTCAAAAAGGAAATGTGGGCCTAAACTTTCCAACTTCCTCGGGTAACTATTTCAAATATCTGAGTTCACAATTGAAACAGACGATGAGCAACGGGATGGAGCGGAGGGGGAATATGCCCACAAGAGCGGCCGGCGAAACGGAACGAATCTGGTCCGTAAATTCACAGGGCAGGGGCAGTGAAGGCAGGATGGCAACCTGGGATCGCGCAATCGCTTCCGGCATCCCCCGGCATCGCTGTGAGTTGCGGAGTTGTGCACAGCGTTTCGCTTCTATCCTTGCGCATTCGTTCACGCCAAGTTAATTGTTAACATGAGGCAGAGTGCGAGAAGGCGGCGTCTCCCGGCTTGAACCGTCCACACAGGCCGTTCAAGTGTGTACATCGGTTTAGCTGGCCGGGGCTTTTGGCAGAGCCGTGTCTCTCTCGATTCCTCCGGCGGACAATCATCCCGGCGGATCTTCCTCAACAATCACAATGCTTGCAGACACTCGATCGAACGACGGAATCTCCGGAGGATCTGCCGTGACTGTGGCAGAGAAGGACCCTATTCACTTGGATCAAGGAAGCAAACTGCAACTCCAAGAATACAAATCTTGGGATGAGTTGGCGCTCATCCGAACGGCATGGGAAGGACTGTTGGCGGAAAGCCCTTCGCGAACCATTTTCTTGACTTGGGAGTGGCTGAAGCCCTGGTGGGACGCCTTCGGCGGAGGCAGGCGGCTCATAGCACTGGCTGCGCCGGACGATGAAGGAGGCCTTGTGGGGCTGGCTCTCCTATCTTCCGAACGGCGCCGTATTGTGACCGGAATCACATTGAAGACTCTCCGGCTTTTAGGGGACGGCAGCACGGATTCCGACACTCTGGACTTCATCGTTCGGGAAGGCTACGAAGGATCGTTCGTAAAGAGCGTGCTGGATTGGTGCGCACAACATGAATCCGAGTGGGACCTCCTGGAACTGAACACCGTGCCCCAGTCATCCGCCGTCGCGCGCGAGCTCGAAAACGAGTTCGCCGCCCGGGGCTGGGTTTGCTGGCAAAAGGAAATTGTTCATCAGATCGTCGCACTGCCCGGCAAGTGGGAAGAATATCTGAGTTCGCTCTCCAAGAACATGCGCACCTCCGTGAATTCAAAGATGCGCAAGCTGGAGAAACGCTATCAAGTCCAACGGCGCAAGTGCGCATCATCGGAGGAATTGCCCGAATTCCTCGACCAGCTTTACCGGTTGCACACGCTGCGTTGGAAATTGCTCGAGCAATCGGGAAGCTTCTTCCTGCCCGCGCGGCGCCAGTTCTACTCCGAGATGGCGGGCGCATTCCTCCAGCGGGGCTGGCTTGATTTCTGGCTGCTGGAACTCGACGGGAAGCCGGCGGCTGCCGAATTCGGATTTCACCACGGGAAAACCTATTATTTCCTGCAGACTGGTTTCGATCCCGATTATTTCGCCGATAGCGTTGGAATTGTCCTGAAGGCGCAAATCTTCCGCGAATTGATCGAACAGGGTATGGAAGCTTATGACTTTCTCGGTCACGATGATCCTTATAAGCAAAGATGGGCGCCGCAAACGCACACAATTCTCTTCCGGACCTGCGCGAGGCCCGGGACCCGCGGATCTCTGTTCATCGAACTCACTCGTTCCGCCAACCGCAGCAAAGCCTGGCTGCGCGCTCGCTTCCCCAAGCAGGCTTGGGAGAGATTGCGGGGTACTTATCACCGGCTCCTGACCAAACCTTCGGCCGCACCCAAAAACAGCCCGGCTTCTGAGCAGGGCGGCGAAGAATAGGCTGAGTGAGGGCCATCGGTCTGACGGAACGAATCGCAGACATGCTTGTTGCCAAAAATAAAAGCAGCGGCGCTATTCCAGATTAGGAGAAGATTTTTGAACTCCTCCAGCAACGTGCTTCAAGCCGACTATCAGCCTCTCAAGCAAATTCTGCTGGAAGAGGAAGCCGCTTTTTACAATGATTATTGCCCGTGGGCGTTCAACGCCTTCCCCACGGTGCGCAACTCCCTGAATCGGCTGCGCCACGAACTGGCCAAGCTCGATCGTGCCGGCAGCCCCTGGCAGCGGGAGGAAGTGATGCGCAACATCTTCCTGCTCTCTTGTTCGGTCTCCGATGTGGTGGATGATTTTTTAATCGGCAGCGTCCATGACTTCTCCAAGGTCAGCAATGTCTTTCCAGCTTTCAATCTCCCCATCGGGGTTCTTCACAAATCCCTGGCCTTGCGCCGGAAATTGCGGAATTGGAACCTCTCCCACCTCCATCAGTGGAGAAGCGGCTGGCGCAGGGTGATCATCGATTTCCTCCGGGAATTCGTGGCCGGGAATCACAATCCCAATCCAGCACTGCCGGATTTGCGGGAACGATTTACCCGGCTGATTTCGGCGGCGCTTCCTGAAAAATACCTGGAATCCTGGACCCGCAATCCGGCCGCCTTCCGCACGCAGGATTTGAGCGCCGCGGATATTCTCAGGCTGGGCGATAAGTTCGCGGCCATGTTCCCGGACCGCGAGCGGCCCATTCTGGTTGCCGGCTCGCGCACGGCGGGATCCTATTTCGCGCCCCTGCTGCATGCCTATCTCGCCAATCTGGGTTATCGGGACCTGGCTTCGATGACGCTGCGTCCCAATAAAGACGCCAGCCCCTCGGAACACAACGATATCCGCAGGGCGGCGAAAAAGAATGCCCTGACCCTGGTCATTGACGAGCCCCCCAACTCCGGCAGCGCGCTGCTGAAGTGCGTGAACATCCTGGAGAAGTATGGAACGAAGAGAAAGAGCCTGGTTTCCCTCTTCCCCGTGCATCCCAGCAACCGCCAATGGCGCGACAACGAACTTTTCATGGCCATGGGAGAAATTCCCATGCTCACCCTCGAACCCGAGGAATACGAAAAGTATCGTTTGATGGATCCTGGCGTTGCCGAACCTCGTCTCCGGGAATATTTCCAGAGCCGCGGCTGGCAGGACGTCCAAATCGTCCCCAGCAACGCCGCGGAAGAGTTTTACGCTCAAATCGAAAGCACCTCGGAGAAGAAATTCCATTCGCGCATGAAGCGCTGCTATGAAATCCAACTTCGAGATTCCGCCGGAAACACCGAGCGCCGCTACGTCCTCGCCAAGGGCGTGGGCTGGGGATGGCTCAGTTACCATGCCTTCTTGTCGGGCGAACGCCTGGAGGGATCGGTCCCCTCCATCATCGGATTGCGGGACGGCATCCTCTACTCGGAACTGGTTCCGGGTGGTAACCGCAACGCTTATCTGGCCGACCGGCCTCAACTGACCCGCTTGATCGCTTCTTATGTCGCGAAGCGCGTGGAAACCTTGCGCATGCCGGATGATTCTACCCGGAAAATGTGCGCCGGATCAGGCCACAACGGCTTCGAACACCTGGCCGATGTGTTGAGCCGCGCGTACGGGTACAAAGCGACTGCGGGACTCAAGCGCCATCGCATCCTTGCCGATCTCGGCAATTTAAACAATCCACGCCCCACTCTGATTGATTCCAGAATGCGGCTGCTGGAATGGATCGATAACGGCAGTTCGTTGATCAAAACGGATTACGAACAGCACGGACAGGGCAAAATCTGCTTGAATGTGACGGACCCAGCCTACGATTTAGCCGACGCCATTCTCCACTTCGAGCTCTCCGAGGCGGAAGAAAACGAATTGCTCGAAAATTACGCCAACCAGTCCGGCGATTCCCAAATCCAGCAGCGCATCTTTCTCTTCAAACTGCTCGCCGGAACCCTCAACATGGCCAACGCCCTCTTGAATCTGGAAGATCCTCATCTCGCTCCCCGGCATCCGGAGTTCAATCGGGATTATCTGAATGCCTGGAACTTCTCCATGATTCAAACCGCGCGATTCAGCGCGGCGTTCAGCAAGCGGCCCACCGAACGCAGTTGGCGGTCTCCGTTGATTTTCCTGGACGTGGACGGCGTGGTGGACAAGCAGATTTTCGGCTTTCCTTCGAACACTTCGGCGGGCATTCGCGCCATCGGGCTTCTCAACGCCCACAACTTTCCGGTCGCGCTGAACACGGCTCGATCGCCCATGGAAGTCCAGGAATATTGCCGCGCGTATGGTTTCCTCGGCGGCATCGGCGAATATGGCGCCTACGCATGGGACGGGATCAGGGGCCGCGAGCGAGTCTTGATCAGTGAGGAGTGCCGCGAGGAAATCGAGCGGCTGCGCCAGGCCCTCTTGAACATTCCCGGCGTCTTCCTCAACGACTGCTACAAATATTCCATCAAGACCTATACCTACTCCGGCGGGCGCACCATCCCGCTGCCCAAGTTGATGGTTTTGGAATTGATGGACCGGCTTGGCGTGAAACGCCTCTCCGTGCGCCCCACCTTCACCGACACTTGCATCATCTCGAAAGAAGTCGACAAGGGAACCGGGATGATGGCGATGCTCGACTTGGCCGGCCTGGAGAACGCGGAAACCATCGCCATTGGCGACACCGAACCCGATCTCGCTGCGTTCCGTGTAGCCACGCGCAGCTTTGCTCCTTCGAACTGTAACTGCCGTCCTGTGGCCCGATCGCTTGGCTGCAAAATCGTCGCCGGCTCCTATCAAAAGGGCCTGCTCGAGATCGTCCGCCAAATCCTCCACCCCGATGGCCGTGAGTGTGAGAGGTGCAAACTCGAGGAAACTTCGCAGGGCGAGTGGGACCAGCTTTTCTTGAATCTTCTTGGAGTATCGGATCAAAGCTGGCCCAAATTGCTGATTCGCACGATGTTGCATGCGCATATCTTGGATTTGTTCGCCAAATAAGAGATTTACGGCGGCCCCAAACGGAACGGCGAAGTTTCCTGGGGTAGCCTCCCGAGGCGTGTTTCCCAGCCGCATCACTACCGATTTGTAGGGTAATCCGCATCCGCGGAACCCCGAAGCCCGGTCAGCCCCGAATTCTCCACAGCCATCTGCAGAAACTGGATAGACAGAAGATCAGCCGGAGACCCTTGGCAGCGCTTTCGAGGGTTGCCCGCGCGTCGCCAGGTGGTTCCCCCTTCCTGGCAATCCTTACCTTTGTCGCGGAAGGTTTCCATTAGGTCACAAAAACTACAGTGTGCTGTTCTGGTCCCTTGCATCACTAAATTCCCATTTTAGGCCTATTTTA
>JBGPTK010000056.1:0-17776 GCA_041490605.1 Terriglobia bacterium
ATTTCACTGTGACTGTCAAAAATTGCTGGCCGGTAATCACCTGGTTCATATCCACCGACCATTCCCCTGCAACCGATTCGCCCAGCAGCGTCGCGCCTCCCGGCGTGCGCCGGTGGTCCAGCACGTTGATCGCGGAGAGCGGCACATTCGGCAGTTCCTTATCCTCTACCATCAAGGTCGGATTCGGTTGCAGCAGCGTCACGTAAATCCGGTCGTTCCGCCGCTGGCGGTTCACCAGTTGAATCAATTCTTCCAGGCCCGTAAGCTGTCCCTGCGAGGCCGCCGTCAGAAACCGGCTCATCCGGTTCAGCGCCTCGGCATCGCTCACCTGGATCCGCAAATTGCCTCGCGCCGCTTGCACCGGAATGGTCAGCGGCACTTCCTGGATCACCGGCGCGCCGCGATAGGGCCGCAGCAGCACCTTCACGCTGATCGTCTCTCCCGGGTGGACTTCGCTCTTCTCGCTCCACGCGCCGTCGATCACCGCCCATCGGCGTTCCGGCAGGCATTCCACCTGCAAATTGATTTTATTCACATGCGGCTGTTCGTAAGGATTGGTGAAAATGCTCATAAAGCCGCTCTGCACCATATTGGCCACGAAAAATCCTTCGGGAATCATGATTTCGCCCGGCGCGAACATGTTGTCGAACCGCACCCGGGAATGTCCTTCGATTTCGATATTGCCGGTCAGCCGCAGCGTCGATCCTTCGCTGTAAGCGGGGCTGCCGATGATGCTATTCAACGTGGTGATGCCGACCAGCAGCGGCGTCAATCTCCGGTCATCCATCAAATTGAAGTGAAGCTGTTTTTTTCCTCCCGGCGTCACCAGCGTCATTTCCAGCGGAATCATACGCGGGCCGGGCCCCAATTCGCCCATCACCGCCGTCACCTTGTCTTGCTTGATCGTGCCGATCACTCCGCCGGTGTTCACGATTTTCGTCGATTCCATGGCCGAGGCCAGCGTGGTCACCACGTGTCCCCGCGCCATGGGCATGGAGATCGCGCCAAGCCCGAAAAGCGGATGCCCGCATATGAATACGCGCTTGCCGATCACCGCCGTCACCGTGCAGCCGGCGCTCATCGAGGCATCGCCATCCGCCAGGATCATTCCCACCATGTCGCCGCGCTGAATTTTTGCGTCCTCGGGAGTCGCTTCCGCTGTTCCGCTTTCCATCGCCGTCATTCCGTAGCTCGCGAATTCCTTGGCATATTGCGCCAGCGTCTGCGGGTAGAATCCGGAAAAGAGCAGCGGCGTCGGGATCGGAATCAGAAAATTGCCGGAGCCCAGGCCCGCTCGCCGCGAAATTTGCTCGGGGATTGCCACACGCGCCGAATTCGAATCGGCAACCGAACCCGCGAATTCCCCCGAATGGTTCGCTGCTGCAGCCGAATTTTCGCCGTCGCCTGCGCCGCCGTCCTGAATCGCCAGCATGTTCTGGAACGGAGTGACGCCGCCGATGGCTTCCTTGTTAAAAATTCCAATTTTCAGCGAGAGCGCTCCCAACAGCTTCCCGTCAATATAGGCCGGGCTGCCGCTCATGCCTGCGGCCACTCCCGTGTGCTCGGCCTTTTCGCCTTTCAATTGCACCAGGATGATGTCCTGCTCGGGGCCAAGCACGTTCGGCAGCACGCCGATCACTTCGAATTCGACGGGCTCCACCAGATCGCCGGTGAAAATTGTGTAGATGGTTCCTTTCATTCCCGCCTTCACGTCCTTCAACGGGAAAATTTCGGGCTGGTCGGCTTTGGGCTGATCCGTCGCGAACGAGGGAAGGGAAAGCAGGCCCGCCAGGAGCACAATCGCGCACATGGCCGGGGCGAAAATTCGATGATTTAGTCGCATGGAATGTCCATGATACCTAGCGGATTCAAGCGAAGCAAATCCGGGGTTCGGCCAAGTTGCTAAGAACTACCATCATTCCCGGTTGTAAATCCGCCGCCCGCGGTTGTGGTAGCACAGCCACTCATGGCTGTGTACCTCTCGTCAAATTCGAACCGGCTCTGCCCGGTAGCAAAGCCTCACTCCTGGCCTCAAAACAGAACCGGCCCTGTGTGCGCCCGCCGCCCGGTTCAAGGCACCGCCCGTGCTAAAATCCCCCCGTGGCGAAAAAATCAATCGAGCCCGCCCGCAAACTCGACGGCGCTATCGAAGTTCCCGGCGATAAATCCATCTCCCATCGTTACGCGATTCTCGCCGCGCTTGCCGAAGGCCCTAGCGAAATTCGCAATTTTTCCACCGCCCAGGATTGCGCCGGCACGCTCGATTGCCTCCGCCGCCTCGGCTTGAAAATCGAATCCGCCAACGCTTCCATCAAAATTCAAGGCGCCGGTTTGCGCGGCCTCAAAGCATCTCGTCGAGCCCTGGACGCCGGAAATTCCGGCACAACCATGCGCCTGCTCGCCGGAGTCTTGGCCGGCCAGCCGTTCGATTCCACCCTCACGGGCGATTCCTCCCTGCGCCGCCGCCCCATGCAGCGAGTGATGGAGCCGCTCGCGCAAATGGGCGCTCGCATTCACGCTCGCGATAAAAAATTCGCGCCACTCGAAATCCAGGGCGGCGATCTTCGCTCGATCGATTATGTCCTGCCCGTGCCCAGCGCCCAGGTGAAGTCCGCAGTCCTGCTGGCGGGATTGTCGGCTCCCGGCGTCACCTCCATCGAAGAGCCGGTGCGTACTCGCGATCACACCGAAATCGCCTTGCGCGAATTCGGCGCCGAAGTCGGCCAGGTGGGCCGCAAAATTTCCGTGCACGGCGGCGGCGCGAACCTCCGCGGCCGCGCCTTGACCGTCCCCGGCGATCTTTCCGCAGCCGTTTTCTTCATCGCTGCGGCGCTGATTCTCCCGGAATCACAACTCCTGATTCGAGGCGTCGGCCTGAATCCCACTCGCTCCGCCGTGCTCGACTTCCTCATCTCCATCGGCGCTCCCATCCGCCTCGTCTCGATTCAATTGCGCGATGGCGAACTGGTCGGCGACATCATCGTCCGCCACTCCCCGCTTAAAGGCGGCGTAATCTCCGGCCCTTCCATCGCCTCAATGATCGACGAGCTTCCCATGCTCGCCGCCCTCGGCCCGTTCACCGAACAGGGAATTGAAATCCGCGACGCCCGGGAATTGCGCGTAAAAGAAAGCGACCGCATCGCCACTCTCGCCACGAACTTGAAAAAAATGGGCGCGCAGGTAGAGGAATTTCCCGATGGCTTGCGCGTCGCCGGCCGTTCCGCCGGCCCCCTGCGCGGCTCCACCATTGAACCCCAGGGCGATCACCGCATCGCCATGGCCTTCTCTATCGCCGCCCTCGGCGCCACCGGCAAAACCACCATCCGCGATTCCGATTGCGTCTCCATTTCCTTCCCCGATTTCTTCACCACCCTCGCCCGTGTCACCGGGCGCTAAATAGCAGCGATCCCTCGGCCAGAAGGCGCAATTTGATCGGCTTTGCTATGGGCAGCTTCGCTGAAAGCGTCCTTCGGGATGCTCCCGGCTCCGGGCTGAGCCGGCATGCGCCAGTCCGCGGAGAATCCCGCTCAAGTTTTCTCTCTCGGGGACGATGTAGTCAGGGGATGGGCATTTTGTAACCAGGCAAACGCCAAGACCCGGCTCAAAACCCAAGCACCAATAGAGGGAGGTAAGTCAATGAATCGAAACACGCGGGCAACAGGAAAGCCAGGATCGATTTCCAAAGCCTCCGCCGGCTGCACCCTGGCCATATTCGCCTTGTTTGGTTTTGCTGCCCCTGCTCTGGCGCAAGGGTTGAACTGGCAGGGGCAGACGGGCGCCTTGATTACTCCATTCGCTTACACCAGCGCGTCGCCGGCCAGAAACATAGGCAAACCTCAGTTGAGCTTTCATTATATGGACGGAGGCAAAGTCATTGGCGGCATGTATCAAGCGTCGGTCACCGTCGGACTCTTCAACCGCGCCGAATTCGGCTATACCCGCACGCTCGACAGCGTCGGCTCGTCCTCTGTTTTCAGCCCCTTGTTTGCCTACGGCTTTAATATCCTGCACGGCAAGGTTCTACTGCTGCGGGAGAACCACTGGAAGAAACAGTACATTCCCGCGATCTCCGGTGGATTCGTAGCCCGGACCCAGGTGCTGCGCGGGGGTGGAGTTCTGAACAGACTCGCTACCTCCAACGGCGATTTCTACCTTGTGGCCACCAAGACGATCGGCCAGATCAAGGCGCTTCCGGTCCTGCTGAACGCCGGCTTCCGGGAGACCAATGCATCTGTGATGGCCATCGCGGGCAATGCGACGGCCTGGCAGGGTCGCTGGTTCGGCGCGGCGGGATTTGTGCTCAAGGCCCCGTTCGGTAGCCGCGTGGTCGTGGGCTCAGAGGCTTCCCAGGAGCCACACTTCATCGCGGCAGTGCCCGGGGCCACCGTTCCCACCTCGCTCACTTACTTCGCCCGCGTCTTGCCGGTCCCCGAGAAGGGACGCCTCAATGTCGATTTCGGGGTAGCGCAGTCGGTGGGCAAAATCATGCCGGGTGTGGACCTCCAGGCCCGCAGCCGTTTCGCGATGGGTATTTCTTACCAGTTCTGACTTCCTCAGCGGCCCATTGTGGGAAGGTCTGTTTCGCGGAAAGCGATTGGCCACCTTGTAGAGGTTGTGCCGGGCGCCGCACCCTTTCCGATTTTGAAAGGGTGCGGCTTTTCGTTTTATCCTCGACATTCTCCCTCACAACCGGGCAATGGGTCCGTCACCCGCCTATGCGTCAATCCCCAAAATCAGAACGGGAATATCTATGTTCGAAACCCCACGGCTTTCCAAGTCCCAAATGAACTGTTCAAAATAAGATACGCCGGTGGACATTTCATCTGCGAACGCCTTAACTGGAACAATTTCAATTCCGTGGTTGATGTGCTTCAGCTTATGGAAAATCGTCATTTTTGCGCAGACGTTGTAAACCATGAATGCGTACTTGCCGAATTGAACTTCGATTCCGAGTCTCTGTTTAACAAAGTCCATTTCGCGGAATGCCCCACGGTTCTTGCTGCGGATATTATAATTTTTCAGATAGTACGTTGTGGGATAGTCGCAGGGCACGCGAATGGGTTTCCAGCCGCCGATTTCATCGAATGTTTTTTTGAAGGCTTTATTGATGGACGTGGGACTGAAGAGCATTCGTCCCATCATGGTCTTTTCACTACTCTCCTTCGTCTTATGCCGGGAAGAGTTAACACTCTTGATGGCTCGGTTGACTTCTACGAGGAGGTTTGGGTAACGCTTGGAAACTTCCTTCTCGCCGTTATTGAAGGAATAGACTCCGGCAATTCTCACTGGGCTTCATCCAGCAGTTCCAGCCATTCCTTAGGAATCTGACTGACCTTCTCACGTCCCGTCGGTTGGTGGACTGGTTTCCCCAATGGGCGATATGGCAACGTCCCGTTTCGGAAATCGGCAATTCGCTGCTTGGCAATTTCGATGTATAAGTCTTCCTTTTCGCAGCCAATGCCCTTGCGGTTATGACGAAGAGCCGCAAGGATGGCTGAACCAACACCCGAGAACGGATCAAGCACCCAGTCATTCTCGTTCGTGAGCGCTAGGACACAACGTTCTACAACTTCGATCGGGAACTGGCATGGGTGAATAGTCTTTTCTGGGTGGTTAGCTTTGACGTTTGGAACATTCCACAAACTAGTTTCCCAATCTTCCTCAACAACTCTCCAAATGTCAGAAGGATTCTTGCCCAGAGGGTTCCCAGATGGTTTTCCGTAGTCTGGGCCGGGGCGGTAATTCGTCTTGCCTGGATATTTGGACGGAACGCGGACGGTGTCCAAGTTGAAAGTATATTTATCACGCTTGGTAAACCACAACAGAACTTCATACCGACCGGAGAATCGCTTGGCGCAATGCAGCCCGTGGTCGAAGTGCCAAACAACGCGGTTCCTGAGTTTGAGGCCACGGCTTTTGAAATACGGGTAGTAGAATATATCTAGCGGGAAAATTTCCGAATCTTCAACGTAATTGCCCACTTGCCAGCAGAGGGACCCGTCTTCTGCCAGAACCCGTATGAGCTGGTCTACGATTGGAGTTAGGTTCTCTAGATAAGCGTCTAGCTGGGTCGCCTCCTCGTAGATTTTTCCGATGTTATAAGGTGGTGATGTGATAATCAGCTTAACAGATGCATCCGGCATCGTTTTCAGTGTTTCTGCTGAATCGCCTGCCAGAATCACTGAAGTAGCTTTGGCATCGAATTTTTCAGATGTGTCCGCCTTCCCGAAAAGCGGAAGGCTTGCTGTACGAATCCTCTTACTCATCGAGTCTCCGAGTAGGCTTCTCGTCACCTGCGCAATTCAATCTCTTAACTTTGTACATTCTATACCTGAAAGAACGAAACCGTGAATCACTTCCGGCTGCGGGATTCGTCTTAAAAGATGAGTCACAGATGTGTAGTGCTTCCCTCTAATTTGGACAGTCAGGGCCTCGTTGTTTTGTACTGCCGAGAAAACCAAGTTGGCTCCGTGCGGGGTGCAATTTGGCGCTTGGCCCAACTCTTCACTTCATTCTCGATTGTGTCGGCGGGTGGCCGCCCTCGGACGGAGTTGGTCTTCGGGCCGTCCCTTCCTTTGGGGAATTGAAAGGGTGCGGTTCTTCGCTTTTCGATTTACGCCTGTCTTTCCTTGCCCTGCAGGCTCTATCTTCTTCACGATCCAGACCTTAAGAGGCGCAAATCTTTGCAGCCCTCACCCGCTCAACCGGAAGCTCCAAGCAACTGCAAATGTCATCTACAAATAGCCGGCACCGCAGGATCCCAGCGCCGGAGGCGCGCCAGAAGTTAGCCCAGCCTGTAAAGGCTGGGAAACATTGCACCTGGATGCCTCAAAGCGCTGTAGGCCCCATACCGAGCTCCTTCCCTTTAGATCGGCATTCTTCACCGGACGGGCCAATCACCACCGATCTCTGCCCACATACCCATTGACTCGTAAGTTAAGATAGATACGGGGAAGAAAAATGGGTCCGGCACGACGGCAATGGAGTTCGATTCTCAACAGACCTACCCGAAAATCAAGCCTACTTAGCGGAAAGTTAATCGCCTGGCTAATCGCCAGCGGCAAACGATCACAATTTTGCATAACTCCATCAAAACAAACGGCGAAACAGAAGTCTAATCGCTCCTATTTCGTCCAAAAGAGGGCACCCCAAACCCGGGCTGCGGCGCAGGCCGGGGTGCCCGAATTTGCCTGGAAAACGGCCAGAAACTATTCGGAAAGCTATAGGCCAATCGACTGGCTATCTTTTCAGCCTGAGTGTGCTTGCTGGTATCCTGAAGTGACAATTTGCGGCGGGAGAGGACTGAATCCTTTGGCTCCGATCATAAATGCGCAGGGACTTTCGAAAAGATACGGGATCGCTCCGCTCTTTCACGATATTTCTTTCACCGTGGCGGAGGGAGACCGGATCGGGCTGATCGGGCCCAACGGTTCGGGGAAGTCGACTCTGCTCGAAATTCTTTACGGGCGCGTGACGCCAGACAGCGGCGATGTGGCCATACGCAAAGGCACGAAAGTGAGTTGCGCCGGGCAGATTTCGGAATTTGCGCCGGGCGAGACATGCCGGTCCGTAATCGAGAAAGCGCTGGAACGGGTGCAGGCGCCGAAGGCGGAACGGCCGGCGCGAGCCGCGGCAGCGCTGAGCCGGGCCGGCTTTGCGGATTTTGAGACGAGCGCGGCGGAATTGTCGGGCGGATGGCGAAAACGATTGGCGATTGTGGAAGGACTGGCGCAAGAGCCGGACATTTTGTTGTTGGACGAACCGACAAACCATTTGGACCTGGCGGGAATCCAGTGGCTCGAATCCCTGCTGCAAAATGCGGCGTTTGCGTGCGTGGTGGTGAGCCACGACCGGTATTTTCTGGAGAACGTGGTGAACGGAGTGGTGGAACTCAATCGCGTGTACGCGGATGGATTGCTGCGCGTCGAGGGAAACTACAGCAAGTTTTTGGAAGCGAAAGAAGAATACTTGCACGCGCAAGGAAAGCGGCAGGATGCACTGGCGAACCTGGTTCACACGGAAATCGAATGGCTGCGGCGAGGCCCCAAGGCGCGCACGACGAAATCGAAATCGCGAATCGATAAAGCGCACGAAATGATCGGCGAATTAAAGGATTTGAATTCTCGAACGCGCGCGGCCACCGCGAAGATTGATTTTTCGGCAACGGAACGGAAAAGCAAGCAACTGATTGTGCTGGACGGCGTTTCCTACGCGTTCGGGGACCGCACGCTTTTCAAGGACCTGGATTTTACGGTGCAAGCGGGAATGCGAGTGGGGCTGGTGGGCCCGAACGGGAGCGGAAAGACAACGCTGTTGCGCCTGCTGCTCGGTGATTTACAACCGGCGAAAGGGAAAATCCGCAAGGCGGATTCGTTGCGGATGGTTTACTTCGATCAAGGCCGCCAACTCGACCCGGATGTGAGTTTACGGAGAGCGCTGGCGCCGGACAGCGATTCGGTGATTTACCTGGATCGAGTGATTCACGTGGCGGCATGGGCCGCGCGATTTCTTTTCTCGAGCGAGCAACTGAACCAGCCGGTGGGGCAACTCTCCGGAGGCGAACGCGCGCGGATCCTGATCGCGCAGTTGATGCTGCAGCCGGCGGATGTGCTGCTGCTCGATGAGCCGACGAACGATCTCGACATCCCCACCCTGGAAATACTGGAAGAGAGCCTGCTGGAATTTCGCGGAGCGCTGGTGCTGGTGACGCACGATCGATTCATGCTCGATCGAATTTCCACCGTCGTGCTGGGGCTGGACGGCCGCGGGCAGGCAGAGCGGTTCGCGGATTACTCGCAGTGGGAGGCCTGGCTGCGATTGCAGCCGGCGAAGGATGCTCGAATTTTGTCGCGCGGAATGCAACGCGCGAGCGCGCCGGTGGACGATACTCAGCCGGGAAAGGCGTCGAAGAAGAAGCTATCGTTCAAGGAAGCTCGTGAATTTGAAACGATCGAGCAGCGGGTTGCCCACGCGGAAGAGAATTTACGCGCGAGACATGCCGCGCTGGAAGATTCCGAAATTATGGGAGACCGGGTTCGACTCCAGAGCGCTTGCGAAGAATTGGACGCGGCGCAGAAAGCCGTCGATGAGCTGTATGCCCGTTGGGCCGAACTGGAAGGGAAGAAAGGGTGAGATCCGAAGGATCGCCAATGTTTCAACGCCAACCCAAGAGCGGGACGAATTCCCCTGACAGGATTTATTCGCAGCGGAGGGAAATCATGGGGTCGACTTGGGAGGCGCGGTGGGCGGGGATGTAGCTGGCGAGCAGCGCGACGAGAGCGAGGTGCAGGGAAATCGCAATGAACGTCTGGGGATCGGTGGCGTTGACGCCGAAAAGGAGCATCGCGAAACAGCGGCGCGCGAGCGATTCGTCTAGGCGTTGTGTAGGGGGAGGGGAACTATGTTTTCTGGCGTGACCCGCAGAACATTTGTGACTCTTGGGGCGCAGACAGCGGCGCTGGCAGCCGCGAGCCGATTTTTCGCCGTTGAGGCGCGGGGACAATCCGGAGGAAGTAAATATGCGGGTGTATTCGGGCAGCTTGATACGTTTGTCGAGCAGTACATGCGCAGCATGAACTCCCCGGGCATGACGCTGGTGATGGCTGACCGCGACGGAGTGCAACGAGTGGCCACGTATGGATTCAGCGATTTGGAGCGAAAGGCCGCCGTGAAACCCGAGGAGCTATTCGAGATTGGATCGATCAGCAAATCTTTCATCGCCAATTGCATTCTGCAGCTCAACCAGGAAGGGAAGCTCGATCTACACAAACCGGTGAGCGAGTATTTGCCGTGGTTCGCGGTTGAATCATCTTTTGCGCCGATCACCACGCATCACATGCTGACGCACACCACCGGCTTGCCTGGCATCCCGCCGGTGTTTCTTTCCGACCCAGCGGCGAAGCATCGCGCGGCCTATGCGCCAGGACTTTATTTTCATTACAACAATATGGCGTTTACCACGCTGGGGCATTTGCTGTGGACTTTGGACGGGCGTCCGCTGCCGGAGGTGATTCGGGAGCGCGTGCTGAAGCCGCTGGGGATGACTCAGACGGAACCTATGATTTCGCTGGATATTCGCACGAAGACCGCGAAGAACTATGGGGCGTTTCTTGGGGACCGGCCTTATCCGCGTTATGGGAGGCTGGCGGAGGCGCCGGCAATTATCATGACCGATGGAGCGGGATGTGTGGCGTCGACTCCGCATGACATGGGTTTATATATTCAGATGATTGCGAATCGCGGGCAGGGGATAAAGGGAAAGTTGCTGACGGAAGAACGTTTTGGGCTTTTTTCGAAGGCGCATATCAAGGCCGAAGAGTTTGGTCCGACGGCGAGCTATGGTTACGGAATTGCGGTGGACGCGCTGGAGGGGCACACCATCCTGAGGCACACCGGGGGAATGGTGTCGTTCGCGTCGGCGATGCAGGTGGATATAGATGAGGGTGTGGGAGTCTTTGCCTCGATCAACGCGATGCAGGGCTACCGTCCGAACCCGGTGGCTCAGTTTGCCATTCAATTGATGCGCGCGCACAGCCAGAGCAAAACTTTTCCGGCGATGCCGGCTCTGAAGCCGCCGGAGCAGGTGGAGAACGCTGCTGAATTTGCAGGGATTTTACAAGCAGATGACGGACGCAAATTAGAGATTGCAGCCGACGGCCAGAAATTATTTCTGATACAAGAAGGGAATCGCGTGGCGCTCGAGCATCATGGCGAAGATTCATTTCTAGTGATGCATAAGGATTGGGAACGCTATTCACTCGTTTTTGGGCGCGCGGATGAGAAGGACCCGAAAAGCGCGGTGGTTGAGGCGGGGTGGGGAAGCGACTGGTTCAGCAATTCGAAATACAAAGGGCCCAAGAAGTTTAATGTTCCGAAAGAGTGGAACGGTTACGTGGGACATTACCGCAATGAGAGCGCCTGGATCGGAAGTCTTCGCATCGTTCTGCGAAAGGGCAAGCTGATGATCGACGGAGAGACTCCGCTGGAGCCGGCAGAAGGGGGAGTCTTTTATCTTCGCGACGAGGAACACAGCCCGGAGTGGATTCGCTTCGCGGACATCGTGAACGGAAAGGCGATGCGGATCAAATTGTCGGGCGAAGATCTCTGGCGGGTGATGACCGGCTAGGAGCTTGGTGAAAGAGTGCTCTCAACCCTCATTTTTAGCATGACGAGGAATCTTGGTTTGCCGAAGAGTTGCCAAAGCGCGAGATTCCCCGGACAACTCCGGCCTTCGGAATGACCGGAGCATCGTTTTTCAACAAGCTGCATGAGCAGGGACCGAGGTATAGACATGGGTGAGACCGGAAAACAGCGCGGGGTTCGTGAAGAAGTTCGGGGGATGGACCTACTCAACATGCAGACCCTGAATAAAGGGACTGCGTTTACGGATGAGGAGCGGGAGAAGTTGGGGCTGCACGGGCTGCTGCCGCCGCACGTGGAGACACTGGAGGAGCAGGTGGCGCGCGCGTACGTGGCCTACCGGAGAAAAGATGACGATCTCGAGCGACACATTTATTTGCGGGCGCTGCAAGATAACAACGAGGTGCTGTTCTACCGGCTGCTGTTGGATCACATCGAAGAAATGACGCCGATCGTTTACACGCCGGTGGTGGCGCTGGGCTGCGAACAATTCAGCCAGATCTACCGGCGTCCGCGCGGCATTTTCATTTCGTATCCACTGCGCGATCGAATTCCCACCCTTTTGCGGAACCGTCCCAACGCGGAGGTGGACGTGATCGTGGTGACGGACGGGGAACGAATTCTGGGGATTGGCGATCAAGGCGCCGGCGGCTTGGGCATCCCGATCGGAAAACTTTCCTTGTACACGTTGATCGGCGGGATTCATCCGGCGCGTACTTTGCCGATCGTGCTGGATGTGGGGACCAACAACGCGGAACGCCTGCGAGATCCCGCGTATCTGGGATGGCCGCACGAGCGCATCAGCGGGCAGGCGTATTTTGATTTCATCGAGCAATTCGTGCAGGCGGTAAAACAAGAGCTCCCCGGAGTCTGCCTGCAGTGGGAAGATTTTGCGGCTCCACATGCGCGGCCGCTCCTCGAGCGCTACCGGGACCAGTTGCTGACGTTCAATGACGATATCCAGGGGACCGCGGCAGTGGTGCTGGGAGCAATCGTTGGAGCGGTGAAGGTGGCCGGGAAAAGCCTGAAAGATCAACAGATTGTTTTCCTGGGTGCGGGATCGGCGGGAATCGGCGTCGCGGATTACTTGAGCGCGGCGATGATTGCCGAAGGACTTTCCGAACGGGAGGCGCGGAGCCGGTGCTGGATTGTGAACAGGAACGGTTTATTGGAGAGTTCGCGAACCGACCTGACGGCCGCACAGCGGGTTTATGCTCAGCCCGTGGAACGGGTGGCGGACTGGCCGCGGAGCTCCGATGGGCGAATCCATCTCGGCGACGTGATCGGAAAAGTGGATGCGACCATTTTGATCGGACTGTCGACCGTCGCCGGCGCATTCTCCGAATCCATTGTGCGAGAGATGGCGCGCAAATGTGAACGGCCGATCATTTTTCCGTTGTCCAATCCGACCGCGAAATCGGAAGCGAAGCCGGAAGACTTGATCCGTTGGACGAATGGCAGAGCGATCGTTGCGGCTGGTTCGCCGAATGCGCCGGTCAGCTATGAGGGAAGAAAATTTCCGATCGCACAGTGCAACAACATTTACGTTTTCCCGGCAATGGGATTGGGACTGGTGGCGTCACGCGCGCGGCGAGCGACGGATGCCATGTTCCTGGAAGCCGGACGCGTGTTGGGAGAATGCTCACCGGCGCTGAAAGATCCCACTGCGCCGTTGCTACCTGCCCTGGCGGAGATCCGGCAAGTGGCGGTGGAAATCGCCGTTGCGGTCGGCCTGGAAGCGCAGCGCGCCGGATTCGCTCCTCAGTCTACTGAGGAAGAGCTGCGCCGGCGCGTAAAAGAAACGCAATGGGCCCCTTCTTATTCGGATTCCGCAGCCGGATGACGGTTCGGAGAGAGAAACAACTTTGGGAGTGACTAGCAGTACTGTGACCTTCTGGCCTGCTTTGAATCGGATTTCGGGGTCGAACTTATTATTTTCGGGATAAATCCATTTCCGGAAGCGCGACGAAAAATATTTACAAAAATTTACCGCAAACAAATTGACATTCAATAGTCAAGTGCGGCAGATTACCCGCTGACCCCAGGGGTGGAAATTCAATTCAATAAAAGGATGCGACCGAGAATGAGAAAACTTCTTGCAAGTGTATCTCTGCTTGCGATTACCCTGATTAGCAGCAATGCCTCCGCGCAGATCCGCAAATCGGTGAATACCCGGCTGCCCGTGCAGATCAGCCGCAGCTTTTTTCAGGGCCTGAACAGCTCGCCGAAGCACACGGCTTCAAACCAAATGTCGGGCGGAACGAATGCCGCGACCAAGAACCAGCCGGAGCGGATCATATCCATTCCCAATTTCACCAAGTCCTTCACGTTTGGCGGCGTGACGTATCCCTACACGATGATCGGTGGCCGGCCGCGCCGTGGAGGGACGACGCGAATCCCGATGACCTACATTCCGATGTCGTTCTTCTTTGACGAGTTCGTAGACCAGGATGGCAATAACATCGTGATCGATACGACCGTGATCACCGATGAGATCAAGCAATCTCCGCTCTTCGAGAAATCCGACTACACCACGGGGCACACCCAATTTCAAGATGCGATCCAGCGGGCGCAATTCTGGAACATCATCAATCACGACGGCGATAACGACCACGATGGCGATCACGACCGGGACGACGCCTGGCACACCATCCTGAGCCGTCCGAGGACGCTGATTCCGGTGACCATTGAAGTGCCGGTGGGCGCCTCGATCGTGTTTCAGAGCTCTGACGGAACCTTTGGCACGTTGATCGACATCAACTTTATCGTGTCACAATTGAACACGCTGGTGCAGACCGAAGGAATCACCGTCGAGACGTTGCCCATTTTCCTGACGCGGAACGCGGTCTATGGGGACTTCGACCACGGCGATCCGGTGGACTGCTGCATCGGAGGCTTCCACACCGCGTTCGAGACCAATCAAGTGGGGAACAAGATTTTCGTGCAAGTGATCGATTTCGCGACCTCGCTCGACGCCAATCTGGCTGAGTTCATTTTTGGGGATGCCACCGTATTTGCGGACGTGAACGCCTTGAGCCATGAGGTCGCGGAAACGGTGAACGATCCGTTCGTGAACAACGCGACCCCGAACTACCAGCTACCCGGGTTCCCGCCGGGGGCTTGTCAGAGCAATCTGGAGACGGGAGACATCATTGAGGCCTTCACGCCGGATTTCTTCCCGGTCACGCTGCACGGGTTCACCTACCATCCGCAAGTAGAAGGGCTGCTCCAGTGGTTTGAGGGAAAGAGCCCGTCGGATGCGATTGGCGGAGCGTACAGCTATCCGGACACCACATTCCTGACTTCGCCGTTTGCACCTTGCCCGCATTCTTAAGCGGGACTCGATTGATGATAGAAAGGCGCCCGCCTCGCGGCAGGCGCCTTTTTTCATTTTGGGGGAGGCGAAAGAATCGCTGGTTTTGAAACTCAACACTCCATCTGACGCTCGAGATGCGGTGACAGGAATCATGTTTGATCGCTCGATTCCGCATTTGCCCTGGATTCCTCGTCCCATAGAACCATCCGGGACTCAAACAAAGCGCTTCGTTTGGAATGACCCGAAATCGCTAGGCGCCGCGGACGACGGCGGCAATTACGAGGCTATTTTGCACCAAGTATCGACCGTGGAAACTGGTTACGGACTGGCGGTTCACAAGCGGGCCGGGGACAAGCAGACGCGCGTGAAATGTGGCTAATTCCGGTTGAACGGTTACGAGAGCGTCTTTAAATCCGAGCCAATTCCTTGCCAGCGGGTACCAAGCTTTGTAGACACTTTCCTTCGCGCAGAAGAGCACGCGGTCCCAATGAATGCCGGAGGCGGGCAGGCTGCGCATCCCTTCGAGTTCTTCTTCGAGCGCAACCGTGGCGAGAACGCCCGGGGGCAGCTCGGCGTGGATTTCCGCATCAATACCGATAGTCGCAAACACTTCGAATCGCGCCACCGCCACGGCGCAATAACCGCTGCAATGGGTGATGCTGCCCACGATTCCCGCCGGCCACAGCGGTTCGCGCTTCGAGCCGGATAAGATTGGCGCGGGAGCGATGTCGAGTTTCGCAAGCGCCCGGCGAGCGCAGGCCCTGGAGATGGTGTATTCGCGGAGGCGGCCTTCGGAAACGCGGCCGAGGGCGGCTGCTTCCTCTGGCAGCAGCAATGCGTCTCCGAGATCGCCGGCGGCCTCAGAGACCGCTACGCCGGCTGGTACGATCGCGGAAATCATCGTGCAGGATTCCTCAGGCGGAAGGCCCGAGCGAGAGCGAACGAGGTGAAGCGCGTTTGGCATCGCCGAAAAGCATACCAGCATCCGCCTGGAACCGATCCGGTGAAACGGGATGCAGCGGAAACTCCGCCCCAGTATAGCTCCAGCCGGTCTAGTGGAGTTGGTGTAACTTCCCGGTGGGATTCGAATCGAGCACTGCCGTGGGAATTTCTTCAGGCGTACTCTGATCGGAGCTCGCACTCTCCGCACGCATGCTGGCATGGGCACAAGCATCCTCGATGCATGCCGCCATTTTTTCCGCCAGGACAATGGCGTTGGGATCCTGAAACATGCCGTCCTGCTTGCCGGGGACGAGCTGCAAGTCGAATTTGTCCGCCAGCAGTCCGCGCCATCCGAATTCCTGATCCAGAGAAAAACCCTCGGGGACAGGGCCGTTCAGGAGCAGCGTGAGGCGGCCCGCGAAACGCCTCGGTTTGTACTCGACGGCAGCCAGCAAATTGATTTCGGGGACATTCTGAAGCCGCCGGGGGAGAGGGCGGCGGACCATAGAATAATAGCGGTAAGCCGCTCTCCAAGACCAATGATTCAGCCGCAAGCGCGTCTTCGCCAAGACGTTGCTGCCGCGCATGGCGATGTAGGCGAACCGCTCCTTGAATCCGAGGCTGCCGAGATGAGCCAGGTGGTACCGCATTCTTTCCAGGAGTGGATCACCGGTGACCGCGCGGGCATCCAGCCATCGATGCAAGCGTTTCAGCGATCGCTGTACGTGGCGCGCCGCGAAATAGCTATCGAAGACCGCCAGGAAAGCCACCTCTTCACCTTGCTCGCGGAGTTGCTGGGCCATTTCAAATGCGATGCGGCCTCCGAAACAATAGCCCGCCAGGAAATAGGGACCGCGTGGCTGGACCGCGCGAACTTCGCGCACATAATCCCTCGCCATCTCCTCGATCGTGAGATGGGCTTCGCCGCCGGTAAGACCGCGAGCCTGCAGCGCATAAAACGGCTGGCCGGAGCCCAAGCGTTTTGCGAGATCGCGATAGAACAGAACTTCGCCGGTGTGGCCGTGGACGCAGAAAAGCGGCGGAAGCGATCCCTTCGATTGGAAGGGGACGAGGCACGACCAGGCTCCGGAGCGCTCGTCGCTGCGCAGAATCCCGGCCAATTGTTCGATGGTGGGCGTTTTGAACAGCGCGGCCAGGGGAATTTTTCTGCCGAAGGATTTTTCGATTTGAGCGAACAGGCGCACGGCCATCAGAGACGTGCCGCCGATATCGAAGAAATTATCCCGGCGCCCGATGGGATGGACGCCCAGAGTCGTTTCCCAAAGATGGATGAGCTGCAATTCCACGGCGTCTCGCGGTGCATCCGAATCCGCATCGGCGCCGGCCGAAGCGCGCTGGGGGGCGGGGAGCGCATTGCGATTCACTTTGCCATTTGCCGACAGCGGAATTCGCTCCAGGAAGACGAATACCGAAGGCACCATGTAGTCAGCCAGTTTGGATCGCAAGTGATCGCGCAGTTTGGCTGCTTCTACTTCCACGCCCGCTTTGGGAACAACATAGCCGACCAGGCGTTTGTCGCCCGGACTATCTTCGCGCACGGCGACCACGCAATTTTCCACGTTCTCGTGGCCCTGCAGGTGATATTCAATCTCGCCTAGCTCGATTCGATATCCATTCACTTTCACCTGGAAATCCTCGCGGCCCAGGAATTCGATGTTGCCATCGGGCAGGTAGCGTCCCAGGTCTCCGGTGCGGTAGAGGCGTTCGCCGGAATCCGGATGAATGATGAAGCTGGCGTTCGTTCTCTGATCGTCTTTCCAATAGCCTTTGGCTACGCCCACCCCGCCGATGTAGAGCTGCCCCGGCACCCACACGGGACACGGAGCGAGCGCTGAATTCAACACATGAAAAGTCTGGTTCAGCATCGGCGTGCCGTAGGGGATGCTCTTCCAATCCGGATCTACTTGATCGATCGGATACAGGATCGACCAGATGGAAGCCTCGGTGGCGCCTCCCAGGCTGAAAAGCTTGGCCTTCGGGAAAGCGCGCCGAATTTGCGCCGGCAAATTCACCGCAATCCAATCGCCGCTCATCATGATCACGCGCAACGAGGGACCGGCGTTCTTCGAATGCGAGGCCTGCTCCGCCAACAACTGCATCAGCGCCGGAACCGCATTCCAGATGGTGACCTTCTCCGAGGCGATCAATTCGAGCCAATGCGAAGCATCCTGCGCCAGGTCCGCGGCAGGCATCACGATCGCGCCGCCGGCCGCCAGAAGGCCGAAAATATCGTAAACGGAAAGGTCGAAATTCAAGCGAGAAAGGGCCAGGACGCGATCTCGCGGACCGACGGCAAAGCGCTGATTGATGTCGAGCACCGTATTTACCGCGCCGCGATGGTCGATCATCACGCCCTTG
>JBGPTK010000057.1:0-17685 GCA_041490605.1 Terriglobia bacterium
GTGGCGGCTCGCGGGAAATTCCAGGCGCTGACAATAAAACATCGCGCCTGCCAAGGGGACGAAAAGAAGGACCCATCGAAGAGGTTTCCGGCGCAAGACATACTTGCCGAGAAGGCTGCCGGAAAACAAAACGAAGATGACGTAGGTGAAATGCAAAATGCGCATGGGCTCGAAGCGCACCCAGGTCTGCGCTGGAAAGAACTGAGTGAAGAGAACGGCGGCGAGGATGCCAAGGCTGGTGGAGACGGCCAGGCAGCGGCAAACGCGCTCGAAATCGAGCATCTGATTGCGGCGGCCGATCCGCGCAAAATAATAAAGGATGATCAGCGGGCCGATGGCGCCGAGCCATTCGTACCAGGCCCAGCGAAGCGGATATTGAAAATTCCGGTGGGACATGATCTCGCGCCAGATGGGATTCGTGGGGGCGCTCATGGGAATTTTCGGAAGGAGAAATGCGGGAGCGGCAAGGGACTGGCCCCAAGCCAGGATGGCGATGTGAAAAAATCCGTAGACAGCCATGCTGGGATGGGAAAGCGCCGCCAGGAAAATCCAGAGGAGCGCGATGGGGCGCCGCTCCATGACCGCCACCATTGCAAATAAGAGGAAGGCCGTCGCCAGCGCGCGCGGGTGCAAGTGCTGATCCGCGATGAAGAGCGCAGTGCCGGCGACCGGCAGCGTGAGCAGTGCGGCTACCAAGGCAACCCCGGCCCATTGATATATTGGCTCAGCAAAACAACGCCGGGCCAATCGTAAACACCCGAGCAGCAGCAAGTAGATACTGACCACGTGCCAGAGGAACACGGCCCAATCCACCGGCAAGTGGGTAAGGCGGACAGAAGTTGCGACGGCCGAATGAAAGAGCGTCCACCGGACGTATAGAAAGAAGAAATTTGCATCGAAGGGGTACAATGCCGGATTCAGCAACTTCTTGATCGCGGGCAAATAGACGGCTTGATCTTCGATACCATAGTGGTAGCCGTGAATCAGAAGAGCGGCGGCAGTCAAGCCAAGCAATAGAAACTGATCTCGTACAATTCCACTCCATGCTGGGAATTCCCTCCAATTCCTCTCATCACGACGATCAGTTGAATCGCGCGGCTGCTTAATTCCAAGCAAGTAGTCCTGGGGAGACGATCTTGTGAGAAAAATCGCGTGCATTGTTCTGCCGACCTATAATGAAGCCAAGAACCTTCAGGCTTTATTGCCGCTCATCTTCGGCCAATCCAAGAAAATCGCGAGCCACGAATTGCACGTGCTGGTGGTGGACGACAATTCCCCCGACGGAACGGCGAACCGGGTCCGTGAAGCCATGCCACTCTATCCCTGTTTGCACCTGATTTCAGGAGAAAAGAAGGGCCTGGGAGACGCGTACAAGCGAGGGATTCTACACGCGATTGAATCACTCGAGGCCGATTTAATTTTCCAGATGGATGCCGATTTCCAGCACGACCCGGAGATGCTGCCGGAATTCGTGCGGCTGAGCGAGGAGGGATTCGATGTGGTGATCGGATCGCGCTTCGCGCCCGGCGCGTCGATCCCGAGCCTCGCCTGGCACCGGAAAGTGATCAGCATGGTGGGGAACCGGCTGGTGCGATGGGTGGGAGGCATCCCGCTGATTCAGGATTGCACTTCAGGTTTTCGCTGCATCAAGACCGAGTTGATTTTGCGATGCAACCTGGCGCCACTTTCGACGCGCGGGTATTCGTTCCAGTCGTGGTTTCTGTGCGAACTGCTGGGGAACGGGGCCCGCGCGACGGAAACCCCGATCAGCTTTCTGCACCGTTTACACGGAGAATCGAAACTCTCCTTCGAGGACCAAGTGGAATTCATGCTGAATCTTTTCCGGCTACCGCGCAAGGCGCGTCGCCTGCCGAACCAGCCCTGGATTCAGCCTGGGGGCAGACTAGAAGAGGAATCCGAGATGGAATCGGCCGGCGTTTCAATGGCCCCGAAATGAACTGGGCGCAGGCCGGATGAACCCTGGATGGATGGCTTGCTAGCCGGGTGCTAGCAGAAAAAAATATCCAATTCCACGGTTACTGGATACCCCGGCGCGGTCTTTGCTCGCTTGACAGCCTGGCGGAGAAAAGTTAGAAGTGTGGCAGTGTCCCTCAGAGCAGCTTCCGATTCAGCCGGGGAAGAACCCATGGAAACCAGCGGCCCAGAGAACAAGAAAGGCGGCAAGCGGAAATGGGTGAGCCTGGTTCCCTACGGGCTCAACGAACAGCATCCGAACGCTTACAAAGACATTTTGGAGACGGTTTGGGAGAACCGGGACAGCCTCGGCTATGCCTGGCGGATTCTGCAGAATGGCTGCTGTGACGGCTGCGCGCTGGGGACGACGGGGATGAAAGACTGGACCATGAAGGGAGTCCACCTGTGCGCGGTGCGCCTGAAATTATTGCGTTTGAACACGATGCCGGCGATGGATTGGCGACTGCTGGAAGACGTGGAAGCACTGCGCAAAATACCGTCTCGCAATCTTGCCAAGTTGGGCCGCCTGTCTGTGCCGATGGTGCGCCGGCGAGGCGAAAAGGGATTCCGGCGAATTTCCTGGGAGGAAGCGATTGGCCTCGCTGCCGAAGGGGTGAAAGCGACGGACCCGCATCGCCTGGGCTGGTTTTTGACTTCGCGCGGACTGACCAACGAAGCTTACTACTCCCATCAGAAAGTGGCGCGATTCTTCGGCACGAACCACGTGGATACCAGCGCGCGAGTCTGCCATGCGCCCAGCACGGCGGCCTTGAGCGCGACCATCGGCTGCGCGGCGACCACTTGCTCCTATTCGGATTGGATCGGGAGCGACCTGTTGATTTTTGTGGGCTCGAATATCGCCAATAACCAACCCGTTTCCACCAAGTACCTTTACTATGCGAAGGAGAAAGGAACCAAAGTATTTGTGGTGAATCCTTACCTGGAGCCGGGCCTGGAGCGCTACTGGGTGCCTTCGGTGCCGAAGAGCGCGATGTTCGGGACCCGGTTTGCTGACGATTTCTTCCCCATTCACGTGGGGGGAGATATTCCGTTTTTTTACGGCGTGCTGAGGCACCTGATCGAGAACGGATGGGTGGATCGCGAATTTGTGGCCGCGCGAACCGTGGGTTGGGCGGAGGTGGAAAAAAAGGCGCTGAGCCTTTCGTGGGGATCGCTCGAGCGATGGTCCGGACTCACGCGGGCGGACATGTACCGCTTTGCGGAAGCCTTCGGCAAAGCGCGCTCGGCAATCATGGTGTGGAGCATGGGTATTACGCAACATCGCTATGGGAGCGACAATGTTCGAGCCATCGTCAATTTGCAGCTCGCTCGGGGAAACGTGGGCCGGCCAAATACGGGGCTGATGCCGATCCGCGGCCATAGCGGCGTGCAGGGCGGGGCGGAAATGGGAGCGCAGCCCGGCTCCTATGTGATGGGCCATCCGGTGAACGAGGAAAGCGCGCGCCGATTTGCCCAGCCGGATTATTGGGGATTCGAACCTCCTTCGTGGAAAGGATTGTCCGCCGCGGCGATGATCCTGGCGGCGGGGCGTGGGGAAATCGATACGCTGTGGCAAAGCGGCGGAAACTTTGTGGATACGCTGCCCGAGCCCGAGCAGGTGAAAAAGGCGGCCGGAAAAATCGGCCTGCGTATTCACCAGGACATCCTGGTGAGCTCGAACATGCTGGTCGATCCGGGCGAAACCGCGCTGTTACTGCCGTCTCGAACGCGATACGAACAAAGAGGGGGAGGCACGGAGACCAGCACGGAACGGCGAATCATCTTCAGCCCGGAAATCCAGGGGCCGCGGCTGGAAGAAACGAAGGATGAGTGGGAAATCCCGGTACTGGTGGCGCGCCGCGCCGATCCTGCCCGCGCCGCGCAATTTTTCCCCTGGGAGGATACCCAGGGGATTCGCGATGAAATTGACCGCGTGTGCCCCACCTACAAAGGCATCGCCAACCTGCGGATGAAGGGGGATCAATTCCAATATGGCGGGCCGCGATTGCTGGTGGATCGCTTCCTGACTCCGGACGGAAAAGGACATTTTTCGGCGATCGAATTGCCGGAGGAAAAAGTTCCGGAAGGGCAATTCATTCTCGCCACGCGCCGCGGAAAACAATTCAACAGCCTGATTCACGGGGATACCGATCCGCTGACGGGGGCGAAACGAGATCACATCTTCATGTCCCGGGAAGATGCCGAACGGCTTGGATTGAAGGAAGGCGATCCGATTTTGCTGCGCAACGATCGCGGAGAATTTCGCGGCCGGGTGAAGATCGAGCGGGTGAAGCCGGGGAGCTTGCAAGGATACTGGCCGGAGGTAAACGTGCTCGTCCCCTCGGGGTGCCTGGATGCCAGCGGTGTTCCCGATTACAACGCGATTGTGGAAGTGATTCCGATCGGACAAGAAACCTGCGATCTGATCCCCGCCATCGCTTAGATTGAAGACCCCGCGAGGATCGGCAGAAAGGCTGAGAGCGCCTAGCGATCGAGAAATGACCGGAGGCGCGCGTAGCCGGCGCGGCTGACAGGGAGTTGAGCGCCATTGGCGAGAATAGCCAGGTGGCTGTCCTTGCCGTAGGGCTCGACTCGCGCGATGCGTTCGAGGTTCACGATATACGAACGATGAACGCGGAGAAAGCGGGCTGGATCGAGGGCCTTTTCGAGATCGGCCAGCGGTTGCTGCTTCAGATGTTTTTTGCCTTCAGTGCTGAACGCGACGTAATCATCCTGCGCTTCCACATAATCGAGTTTGGAAACAGGAATGATGAAGACGCGCGTGCCATCCCGGACGACAATGCGCTCGAGAAATTGAGAAGGGGGACGCGCCGCGGTGGCCAACTCCGTGGGCGAGGGCGTTTTGCCGCTGAGGCGTTCCCTGGTACGCCGTAAAGCCGCTGCGAGCCGGTCCGCCCCGAAAGGCTTCAAAAGATAATCCACCGCGTGGACTTCAAACGCTTTGAGCGCATAGCTATCGTAGGCGGTAACGAAAATAACGGACATGTGCGTGCCGACGAGTTCGAGGACTTCAAAGCCGTCCAGCTTGGGCATTTGAATATCGAGAAAGAGCAGATCCGGCTTCAACTCGGTGACGGCGCGGACGGCTTCAAAACCGTTGGCGCATTCGGCAATGATTTCAATTTCGGGATGCGCGGCCAGCAATTCATGGAGGATCTGGCGAGCGAGTTCCTCGTCGTCCACCAGGATGGCGCGAATCTTCTTGCCCGTTTCGAGGCTCATGCTTCCGCAGCGTTCCTTTCCGCCGGCACGGTGATCAGCACGCGAAAAAAATTCCCGTCGGTTTTTACATCAATACTGGCTTGGTTGCCGTAATGCGCCGCCAGCCGCTGCCGAACGTTGGCGAGACCCATGCCATTCCTGTGCCGGGAGGGCGCTTCCGGGTCGAAGCTGTTTTCGACGGCGATGTTCACGACCTGGCCCTGACGGCGCGCCTGCAATCGCACGCAGCCCCCCTCGGGAATATTGGCGATTCCGTGGGAAATCGAATTTTCGACGAGCGGCTGCAAGAGGAGCGGCGGCACAAGGGTTTCCAACGCCTCCGGGTCGAAATCTTCCTCCATGCGAAGACGCGAGCCGTAGCGAACTTTTTCAACCGCGAGGAAGGAATGGATCATGGCAATTTCCTCGGAAAGCGGAATCGCCGCTTTTTCGCCGAGACCAAGAGTGCGGCGCAGGAAATCGGCGAGCAGAATGCACATCTCGCGGGCCTTGGCGGAATCTGAAGTGGTGAGCGCGCTGATGGAATGAAGACTATTGAAGATGAAATGAGGATTCACCTGGGCCTTGAGGGCCTTGAGCTCCGCGTCACGGGCCAGAACGCTGGCTTGCATCACGCGAGCCTCCGCTCTCTGCGAAGCCTCCACCGCCAGGAGCACATAGTAGAAGGCGACGGCCATCAAGTAGAGCAAGATTCCAGTGACCAGTAGCAGGGGAAAATCCTTCAAGAGGCGATCGTCCAGCCCCTGGAACGTGACGGTACCCGAGAGCGCCATGGCCAGCAGCCTGGCCGCGAGCAACCAAAGGGCGCTGGCGACAAGCGCTGCCATCATGTGGGTGAGCAGCAATTTGAGCAGGCTGGTTCGCTCGAGCGGAGTGACGCGGCAGGGATACCAGGCAGAGAGGCACACGAAGGCATACACCAGGCAAAGCGGAATGGCTACGGCCGATGCTTCGACCCAACTGAGCGCCCCGGGAACAGCCAGAAGATAAATCAGCAGCGCCGCGAGCGGAATCCACGCGACGAGATAGAGAGCGAGGCGCCGGAGCTGGCCAAGGATGGGATGCATTGCGGGGCTTCAGTTCTTGACGACGATACCGCCGAAAATAGCGACTCCTTTTACAATCAGATGCTTGGTTGCGGCGGAACTGGCCGGTAAAGCTTGCCCCGGCTGAAGCGGCAAAGCCTGAGTCTCGTCGACGTATCCACCGAAAATACCGAGGCCTTGAACCGTGACGGTCCAAGTGAACGGGACGCGGATTTCACCGCCGCCCAGGACGGCGCTGGCCTCAATCACGGCTTCACTGCCCTCCATGTCCGCCTCTCGCAGATCGATATTGAACCCCCCGCAAAACGCCATGAGTCTTCCACTTCGAAAATCCTTGGCGGTGATGCGCCGCCTGGTGCCTCCGAAAAAGCTGACGGAATCCATGTTGGAGTCTCCCGGAGAGGGCCACCGGAAGCCATAGACTTTTCCAGTCTTTTCTGCCGCACCGATTTTGCTTACGACTTTGACACTACCCTTGCCCCCTTCGAACTCACGAACGATCAGCATCACGCCCGCGATAATGATGAAGACAGGCCAAATTTCCGAGAAGCCCACGTGGAGATATCCCAATTCTTTGAGCTGAAATGACGCACCCATCATGATCAGGAATCCGCCCCAAATGCGTCCACCAATGCGATTGGACTGAAACAGGTGTGCCAGACCAATCACCACGAAAAACACGGGCCAGAAGTGAAAAAACTGGCGCGCGGAGATAATCCCCAGATGATCGAGAAGCAGAACCACTCCGAGAGCAATCACGAACACGCCGGAGATGAGGTTCGGTCCCATCCGGCTTTTTTCAGAGTTATCCACGTTTGTCTCCCATCGAGGCGCCGGATTCGCTGCCGCGGCGATTCTGCCACTTTTGACCGGGCAAGAACAGCAGCCCGGCGACAACCAGACTGAGGGGACAAATGGCCAGCCAGGCCGGAAAAGTTGGGGCATCCAACCGTACGACCAAGGCGCACATGGTCCAGAGCCGCTCCACAATCAGGAAAATCGGCCAAAGGCCCTTGGTGGAGAGGCCAGCATAGCTCAACTCCGCCAGTTGCAACAAAACCCCCAATGGCATCAGGACACTCGCCCACTGGCGCGCGGGCGATTTGCGCGAACGGACCACCTGGATGAGTCCGATCAACACCAGAATCATCGGCCAGTAGAGGAAAGTATTCTCCGAGAAGAGGATTGTGGCTTGGTCGATCATCATTTTCATTCCGGTCGGCATCTTGTCTTCTCCTGTGCCGGGGATTTTTGCTGTGCGGGGACAAGATTAGTGGCACTGGGCAGGGGTGTCTCGCGCTTTTCGGCGAGCGCCGGTGAGTTACCGGCGAACCGCGGCCCTAGAGGCGGGAAAGGCAGGGCGAAAGTTGAGATTCCAGGAGAGTTTCTTGGGGGAAGAGTTCGGGTTGGCGGCAGCCCTGAAGAGCAGACTCAGAGGGTGCGGCGTTGGAAGGAGATCGATATCCCGAAGGCCGCCCGGTTAGATCTTCATGGAAGGATCGGCCATGCTTTCTTCGGGGGTGACCGGCGTCGATGGCGGAGGGATCAACTGGTTTTCGATTACCGCAAAAAGCTCCTTGATCTGGAGCGGCTTGGAAACATACGCATCCATCCCGGAGGCAAGGCAATGCTCCTTATGGCCGGTCATGGCATGAGCAGTCATGGCGATGATCGGAATGTGTTTCCCGGTGGATTTCTCGAGTTCGCGAATATGAGCCGTGACTTCAAATCCGTCCATCTCGGGCATTTGAACGTCCATTAAAATGAGATCGAAACGATTGCCCTCAAAAGCCTGCAAGGCCCCTTTGCCCGTCTCCGCGACGACGACGGTATAGCCTCTTTTTTCCAAGAGGCGAATCGCCAGCACGCGATTTACTGCATTGTCTTCGGCCAGAAGAACCCGCCAACAGCCGCGACTCTCGCGCAAGGAATGATGGGTGACCAGGGGCGGCTCCTCCCCGTTCTGAACTTGCGCGCCGACGATCGCTTTGATGGCGTCGAGAAGGTCGGAGCGCTTAACGGGCTTGGTCAGATAGGCCTGAATGCCAAATTCGCGGCAGCGGGCCGCGTCTCCGCGAATACCCGCCAAGGTCAGCATGATGATGGATTCATGGGGCTGCTCGCCTTGCCGAATTTTCTGCGCGAACTGAAAGCTGTTCATTTCGGGCATTTGAGTGTCGAGTAAGACCAGCCGGAATGGCTTGCCATCTTTCCTGGCCTGTTCCAGTATCTCGAGCGCTCTTCTACCGTCGTTCACCACCAGCGGCTTCATTTCCCAACTGAGAAGCATCTCCTCGAGAATGCGGCTACTGGTGGCGCTGTGATCCACGATCAGGGCGGCAAGATCGCGGAGCATCGTGGATTCCACGGTCACCGGCGCCGGCAGCGATATTTTTTGCAATCCAAAATGAAGATTGAAGTGGAATGTGCTTCCCTGGCCCGGCTCACTTTCCACCCAGATGCGGCCGCCCATCAGTTCGACGAGGCGCGAAGAAATCGAAAGACCCAAACCGGTTCCGCCATATTTCCTCATGGTGGAGGAATCTACTTGCGAGAAGGCCTGAAAGATGGCTTGCTGCTTTTCCTGTGGAATACCAACTCCCGTGTCTCTCACGGAAAGATGGAGAATCGCTTGATCTTCGTCCTCGGTTTCGGTTTCCACGCGGACGAGGACTTCGCCTTTCGCCGTGAATTTGATCGCATTGCCGACCAGATTGATCACGATTTGCCGCAAGCGGGTGGGATCGCCGATTACGGAGTCCGGTACGTCGGGAAGCACGTGGCAGGCAAGTTCGAGTCCCTTCTGGCCGGCACGAAGGCTGAGGATTTTCATCGTGTCGTCCAGGGTGTCCCGCAGGCTGAAAGCGATGGCTTCGATATCGAGCTTGCCGGCTTCGATCTTGGAGAAGTCCAGGATGTCGTTGATCAAAGACAGCAAAGAATCGGCCGAGGTCTTCACCATGGATAAATATTCGCGCTGTTCATCGCTCAGATCCGTTTCCAGAGCTAATTCGGCCATTCCAATGATGCCGTTCATGGGCGTGCGAATTTCATGACTCATGTTCGCGAGGAATTCGCTCTTGGTTCGAGTTGCCTTCTCCGCGGCTTCCCTGGCTTTCTGAATCTCCGCCTCGGATTTCTTTCGTTCGGTCATATCTTCCGTGGTGCCCACATAGCCTGCAACTTCGCCGGACTCCGTCAGGATCGGCGCGGTCTGCGAGCGCACCCAGCGAACGCGGCCGTCTGGCGTGACCAGGCAGAATTCCTTGGCAAAGGGAGTTGCGGTGCGAACCCTCCCGGTTTCCGCTCGAAGCGTGGATTTCCGGCCGGAAGAGAGAATTTCGTTTCCATTTTCTTCTTCGAGGGTTTCGGCGACCGTCAATCCCCCGATTTCCTGCCACCGTGAATTGGCGTAGAGAATTTGTCCGCGGGCATCGGTCTGGAATATGCCGACGGGCGAACACTCGCTGAGCTTGCGAAAGCGATCCTCGCTCTCCCGCAAGGATTGCTCTGCTCGCTTACGCTCGGTGACATCCTTGGCCATTCCCAGGAAGCCAGAGATCTCTCCCTCGGCACTGCGAATCGCGGTCACCACTACGTCAACCGTGAGATGCGTGCCATCCTTGCGAACGTAAGTCCACTCGCGCTCGTCATGTTTGCCCTGCCTGGCTTTCTCGAAAAAAACATCAAAGCCTCGAATGGGGCGCTGGAACTGTTCCGTTAGATCGTGGCTGTAAGCTTCGAGTTCGGACGCCAAGTGAATGATAGCGGGAGATTGCTTTCCGACCATCTCCTCCGCGGTGTAGCCCAACATCCGTTCCGCGCCGGAATTGAAGGTGGTGATCAAGCCTTGTGGATCGGTGGAAATGATGGACACCAGAGTGGCAGCGTCCAGGACGTTTTTGAGTTGGGCGTTGGCGCCATAGAGAGCAACGGTCCTTTCCCTGACTCGCTCTTCCAGCTCGGAACGCGCCGCGAGCAGCGCTACTTCCGCCGTCTTCTTGTCATCAATATCCGTGGATGTGCCAAACCATTTAACGATGTTTCCCAGCACGTCCCGTTGGGGCACCGCGCGCCCCAAGTGCCAGCGATAGGCGCCGTCTGATCCCCGCCGGAAGCGATACTCGATTTCGTAAGGATCGCCCGTCCGAACCGCCCTGTCCCAGGAGTCCAGACAATTCGGGAGGTCATCCGGATGCACCACCGGTCCCCAGCCCCATCCCTCGGTTTGTTTCTGAGTCAGCCCGGTGTATTCAAACCAGCGCTGATTGTAGTAGTCCAGCCAACCATCGGGCCGTGCCGTCCACACAATCTGCGGGATAGTTTCCGCCAAGAAGCGGTAGCGGTCGCGCGCGCCCTCCAGTGCCGCTTCGGCTTCCTTGCGTACAACAAGCTCTTGCTCGAGCTGCCGATTCGTTCGAGCCAGTTCCGCCGTCCGTAGAGCTACTTTTATTTCCAGATTGTCTTTGGCTCTGGCAAGCGCCTCTTCGGCCCGTTTCCGTTCGGTGATGTCCAAAAAGGTGACTACGGCGCCGATGACTTTCCCGTCCCGCCGCATGGGATGGGACCAATGTTCGACCGGGAAACTGCTGCCATCCTTGCGCCAGAGCACTTCGTCATCGACGTGGGCGCCTTCACCGATTTGAAATGCCTGGTGAATTCGGCACTCGACGGCCGGATAGGGCCGGCCATCGGAGCGGGTGTGGTGCATCAAAGCATGGATGTTTTTCCCCAGGAGGCCGGCGGGGCCGTCGTAGCCAAGCAGCCGAAGGCAAGCGGGATTGCAGAGCGAGCAAAGGCCGTCGAGATCGATGCCATAGATTGCTTCGGCAGTGGAATCGAGTAAGAGCCGGACGCGCTCCTCGCTTTCGCGTAACCCTGCTTCGGCTTGCTTGCGTTCTGTGATGTCTACCATCGCGCCCATCAGTTCGTTCTTGCCCTTCCCTGCCGCCGCCACTCGTACGGAAGTTCGCAGCCAGAGAATCCTGTTCACGGAGGCGAGCATCCGGTGCTCGAAGGTCTGGGATGAATGCTCTTGGATTGCCTTGGCGCAGCAGGAATCGGCGAGTGCGAGGTCCTCCGGATGAACATGATTGGCCCAGAACAATGGATCGTTCACCCAGCGTTCCGCCGGATAACCGACCAGGGGTTCCGCTTCCTTGCTGACGAAATTAAATTTGAGCGTCTGAATGTCGCGCCGCCAGAGAATAACCTGCGCCGATTCGACCAGCTGGCGATAGCGTTGCTCGCTCGACGCCAATTCCAGGGATTGAGCGGAAAAGGTTCGATCGAGCAGCGACGTGAGTATGGCGAGGCCAAGAACCATCAGGGTGATGGCGCTGATGCCGGCGATGCCGAGAGAGGAGATGCTCACCGCATGCGCCAAATCGAGATCGGCGGTGGAGAACGTAAACCGCGCGGCGGCCATACCGGTGTAATGCATGATAGGGATGGCCGCCCCCATGACCAATGCGCTCGAAGTTTTCCGCCACGACCACCCGGAGGTTTCTCCCCGGAAGTGAAATGTGAGCCACAAAGCCACGAACGAAATCAGAATCGCAAGGAAGATGGAAAGCGTTACGAGCCCTGAAGAATAACCGCACACTGCCGGCAGCCGCATCGCTGCCATGCCGATATAATGCATTGCTGCAATTCCGCAACCCATCGAGATGCTGCCCAGAAACACAGCCAGGGGACCCATTCTTTGCCGGCTGACTACAAACAGGGCTACGGCAGAAGCAAAAACAGCGGCAAGAAGTGAAAGCAGGACGGTGGGCCAGTGATACGACACGGGGACAGGCAGTTGGAAGGCCAGCATGCCAATGTAGTGCATGGACCAGATGCCGAGCCCCATCGCCGTGGCGCCGCCGCTCAACCACGCGAGACGAGCCGCGCCCTGCGCGGAAGTTACTCGTCCGGCGAGATCCAGTGCCGCATAAGAGGCCAGGATCGCGATGAATACGGACAGCGCGACGAGTTGATAATTGTAAGAGCCAGTCAGAACGGGAGCCGAGGCGGCAATCATGCGGGCTCCCAGCTTCGCCAGGAACACCGGCCGGGGTTCCCGGAATACAAGTCCGGGCGAAGTAGGACAAACGCTCTGGGTTTAGTGAACATGGATTCTCCACCGCTGAAACGGCCGGATTCAGGGCCAGGGGAGAGGAGGAAATTCTGGGCCAAGAACGGCCTGATTGGAAGGGAAGGTCAGTATGCCCGAATGCGCGATGGATGCAAGGAAGTGTGGGATGCGACGTGCACAATCGGCAATCGGCTGGATTCATCGACAGAAGGGGAATCGGCAGTTCACCGAACTGCCGATTCCCAGAGATCCCGTTCGAGCTCGCTGGGCGCCGCGGCGCGCTCAAATTGATGCACGCTGCTTCAGTCTCCGGAAGAAGCGGCCTTGGCTTGATCCGCGCGCACTACCGGGACGTCTACCAGATGCTCGGCAAGGAACCATACTTGAAGCTCGTTGGTGCGAATTACCTCGCTCACCAGCAAATCATTGGTGCCGTCGTCGCCCGCTTCCGCGGCTTGCCTGGCAATCGTGCGGGCTTCCTTCAAAATAAGCTCGTGCGCTTCGAGCAACCGGGAGATTTGAACGGGGACTTCTTCGCGGCCGCGCGGAGGGCGAGGGATGAAAGTGGTCTCCGCCACATCGGCAGCCATGGCAATGCTGATGCCGCCGAGGAGTTGAATGCGCTCGGCGAGCGAATCGACGAGTTCAAGCTGCTCGCCGAAATGCTTGTCAAAAAGGAGATGCAGTTGGTAGAAGGATGGCCCGGCGACCTGCCAGTGATGCTTTTTGTACATATCGCGCAGGGTCATCGTATCCGCCAAGACCTGATTCAACAGCTCGGCGCTGGACGCGCAGACCTTTTGATCGAGGGCGATCGGCAATTTGTTGATCGAGCCATAAGGCTGGATCTCCGGGGAGTGTTGATGCACCAGCGGACGAGCGCGGCCGGTTGGGTCCGCGCTGCGGCCTGCTGTGTCTTTCGAATTCGTCGATTTATTCGCCATTCCAGTTTCTCCTTTAATCTAATTTGAATCCCGGTTTCGATGCTGAGCTTTCCGGCCCTCTCCAGAGCCTCATTTGCGCGAACCCTATGATGGCACGAACTCCGTGATTGTCTAAGATCAGAATTAGATTCGGGGCAGGCGTGAAAAGGTGCAGGCCGAAACTGCAAATCTCTTAAGACTCCACGCAGCCGGGTGAGTTGCAATCACGGCACTCTGGAAATTCCCTCACCAGAAAGAGCACAATGATCCCCTCGATTCCTGGATTTCGGAGACGGGCTGATGGCCGACGTATTGAAGCGAGCGAGCTCCATTCCTCCCAACGGGGAGGTGATTGAAGCTTCCGGTGGAGAGCTGATGATTCGCTGCCTGGAGGCGGCTGGCGTGAAATATGTGTTTGGCATTCCCGGGTCAAATGAAGCGGGAGTGATGGATGCGCTGGTCGATCATCCGGATTTGCAGTTCGTTCTGGGCTTGCACGAAGGTCCGATCACCGCGATGGGAGATGGGTATGCCCGGATTTCGGGAAAACCGTCGTTCGTGATGGTTCATGCCGTTGCGGGGACCGCGAACGGGTTGGGACAGCTTGCGAATGCCGCGGTGGATGGGACGCCGATCGTTTTTGTGGCCGGGAATCAAGACTCGCGGCTGCGCGGACGCGATGCATTTCTGGAGTGGGAGGAATTGACGGCCCTGGGGCAGAGCTGCGCCAAATGGACTTGGGACGTGCTGCGGGCCGATTCGATTCCTGAAATTATGCGGCGGGCATTCAAGATCGCGGGCACGGCGCCGCGCGGCCCGGTGTTCCTCACGTTTTCGAAAGACCTGTGGTTCGAGGAAAAAGTGAAGGCTGAAATGCTGCCGCAAGAAAGATTCGCTGTGTCGAGCCGGACAGGCCCCGACCGCGAGTCCATCGAACGCGCGGCGCAACTGCTGCTGCAGGCGAAGGCTCCCCTGCTGCTGGCGGGCGAGGACATCAGCAAGTATGGCGGCCGGAAGCAATTGATCGAATTGGCGGAATTATTGGCGGCGCCCGTGGTGGGAGATTTCGTGGCCGGACACGGCCACATCGATTTTCCGACGGCTCATCCGCAATATTTCGGATATTTCCCGGGGCAGAAACAATTTCCAATGGCTTTCGACGTATTTTTCAGCGCGGGCGGGCGCATGTTTTCCGAATATGACCACGCTTCCGAGCCGATTGTGGCGCGCGACGTGAAAACGATTCATATGAGCATCGATTCGCTCCGGATCGCGCGCACCTATCCAGTGGATGTTCCGATTCTGGCAAACCCCGAGGAAGCGTTGAAAGCGCTGCTCGAAAGCGTCCAATCGCAAATTTCGCCGGAACGGAGAAAAGAAAATCCGGAACGCTTGAAACGGATTGCCAAGTTTCGCAATGAAATGGATGCCGCTCGAAAAAAGCAATTGAAAGAGGAATGGTCCAGCGAACCGATCTCCACGCCGCGCCTGATGGCCGAACTGAATGAGGCCATGGATCCGAATGCAATCGTGGTTGCGGAAACGATTACCTCCGACCCAATTCAGGCCGCCTACATCGACTATTACAAAGGCGAGCCGGGACGAATGCATGTGGTCTCCCAAGGAGGGATTCTGGGCTGGGGAATCGGAGCGGCGTGCGGCGCGAAGCTGGCTGCTCCGGACCGCGAAGTGGTTCTGCTCAGCGGCGACGGCAGTTTTCAGTTTGGAATTCAGGGACTGTGGACGGCGGCACGTTATGACATTCCCGTGCTGTTCGTCATTTTGAATAATCGCAGTTACCAGTCGAACCGGCTGGGCTTGGTGAAGCGCGCGGGCCGCGCCGCTGAAACGAAAAAATATATGGGCAGCCACCTGGGTGATCCGGAGATCGGCCATGTGGCAATCGCTCGCGGCTATGGCGTCGAGGGGAACCGGGTCGCCAAACCGGATGAGATTCAACCGGCGCTGCAGCAAGCCTTGCAAACCGTTCGCGGCGGGAAACCGTACGTCCTGGATGTATTGATCGCTCGCCGATTTCAAGATGCGGATGCGGCATGGCATGAGAAATTCTCGGCCGGCAGAAAAGGAAACCGATCCAAAGGTAAAAGTTAGCCAAGCGGATTATTCCTGTTTCGCGGGGAATTTCGATGCGGTCCGGTTTGATTCTTGATTCGAAGCAGGAAATTGGCCACAATAGTTGAGTAAGCGCTGCAAAATTTCCGCAGTTTCCCGGTTACATCGTGAACCAGCTCAATCCAAACCCCTCGTCCCCCACTGGCCTTGAATGGGCACACCCCATTGTTCAGGAATGGTTTGTTTCAAAATTTGGAACTCCGACGGAGCCGCAAGAGCTCGGTTGGCCGCACATTCTGACGGAAAAAACCACGCTGATCTGTGCTCCCACAGGATCCGGTAAGACGCTGGCAGCTTTCTTGACGTGTATCGATCGCCTGGTGCGCAAGGCTCTGACGGGCGCGCTGCAGGACAAAACCGAAATTCTTTATATTTCTCCGCTGAAGGCGTTAGGCAACGACATCCGCAATAACCTCGATGTGCCGCTCGCGGAAATCGTGCAACTCGCCGGGCAACGCGGATTCTTGATGCCGGGAATTCGCACGGCGGTGCGCACCGGCGACACCTTGATGCACGAGCGCCGCGCGATGCTGAAGCGCCCTCCGCACATTCTGGTGACCACACCCGAATCGCTCTACATCCTGCTGACAGCGGAAAAATCACGTGAAATGCTGCGCGACGTGAAAACCGTGATTGTCGATGAAATCCACGCGGTGGCGGACGATAAACGAGGGGCGCACCTGGCTCTTAGCCTGGAACGCCTGAGTGTATTGGCCACGCAACGCCCGGTCCGAATTGGCCTTTCAGCCACACAGAAACCCATCGAATTGATTGCGCAATTCCTTGCTGGCAGCGAGATGCCGGCGCCGGTGATCGTTCACATCCCGAACCGGCGGAAGCTTGATTTGGCCGTGGAAGTGCCCGGGAGCGAACTGGGACCAGTGGCTTCAAATGAAATGTGGGCGGAAATTTACAAACGAATCGCTGAACTGGTGGGCCAGCACCGCTCGACGCTGATCTTCGTCAACACCCGCCGATTGGCGGAGCGGGTGGCGCACAACCTGGCCGCGCTGCTGGGCGAGGATGTGGTGGCATCGCACCACGGCAGCTTGTCGAGGCAGCGGCGGCTGGCGGTGGAGAGCAAACTGAAGGCGGGGGAACTTCGGGCGCTGGTAGCGACGGCGTCGCTGGAATTGGGAATTGATATCGGCACGGTGGACCTTGCCTGCCAGATCGGGTCGCCGCGATCCATCGCTGTCGCATTGCAGCGTGTGGGACGAGCGGGCCACTGGCGAGGCGCGATACCGAAGGGACGGATTTTCGCCACGACGCGCGATGAATTGCTGGAGTGCGCGGCGCTGGTCCGGGCAATCCACATCGGTGAACTGGATCGAATCATGATTCCCGAGGCTCCGCTGGATATTCTGGCGCAACAAATTGTGGCCGCGTGCGCGGCGGAAGAGTGGGCCGAAGAGGATTTATTCACGCTGGTCCGGCGCGCTTACCCTTATCGCAATCTGGCTCGGGCTGACTTCGAAGCTATTCTTGAAATGCTTTCCGAAGGAATCGCTGCGCGGAGGGGACGCTATGGAAGTTATCTCCACCGCGACAAGGTAAACGGCCGGCTGCGGGGGCGACGCGGCGCGCGTTTGGCCGCGATCACCAGCGGCGGGGCAATTCCGGATAACGCGCTGTATTCGGTAATTGCGGAGCCGGAAGGATTCATGGTCGGCACGGTGGATGAGGATTTCGCCGTGGAAAGCATGAGCGGCGACATCATGCTTCTCGGCAACACTTCCTGGCGCATTCGCAGCATCCGTGGCGGAGCTGTTCAAGTGGAAGACGCCAAAGGAGCGCCGCCGAACGTTCCCTTTTGGCGGGGCGAAGCGCCGGCGCGAACGATGGAGCTTTCCCAGCAGGTTGGCGATCTGCGGGAAAGGGTCAGCTCTGCCACGCCGCACGTTGCTCCTGGATTCGTTCGAGAAAATTCCGTCGAGGCGGATGCCGCCGTGAATTGGCTGAAAGCGGAATATGGCTTGGACGATTCCGGAGCGGAACAAGCCGTGGAATATGTGGTATCGGGACGGGCCGTGCTGGGCGCTGTTCCCACGCAACAAACGGTGATTGCCGAGAGATTTTTTGACGAGAGCGGCGGGATGCAATTGGTGATTCATTCGCCGTTCGGAGGGCGGATCAACAAAGCGTGGGGACTTTCCCTGCGAAAGCGTTTCTGCCGGTCATTCAATTTCGAGCTGCAAGCCGCCGCAACCGACAATGGATTAAATATCTCGCTGAGCGAGCAGCATAGTTTTCCGCTTGCGGACGTTTTTCATTTTTTGCATCCCAC
>JBGPTK010000058.1:0-17608 GCA_041490605.1 Terriglobia bacterium
TAATTCTTGATAGAGGTGCGGAGGCCATCAGTAGCAGGGCCAGAACTCCGAGCAGCTTCGGAGGCCTATGTGAAAGGGGCATAAGTAGTTCACTCCGCCGAAATCTTCGCTGGGAGCCAACTCCACGGGGATTGGGGGGCATGGATAAGACCTGCCCACTGTCATCCGTTTGAAACGGATGGAGCGCTATCGAGAAGTGAATCCCCCGGCTTCCCTGCCGCGGTTTCCTTCTCCTACCTCCTCTATCCTGAAAGAGAAATCCATGAACCTGTTCGAGATGACTCGAACGCTGATTGATATCGAGTCAGTGACCAATAACGAGAAGCACGTTGGCCTGTTTCTGTTCGAGCGCCTGCAGGAGCTTTGCACTAGGACCCGCGGCAAGGCGGAGCAAATGGAGGTGGATGCCGAGCTGGGTCGCAGCAACGTCTTGGCGATCTGGGGCCAGCCGATCGTCACGCTTTCGACGCACATGGACACGGTGCCGCCATTTATCGCTTCTCGCGAGGATGACGATTCCATCTGGGGCCGGGGAGCTTGCGATGCCAAGGGGATCATCGCGGCCATGATCGCGGCAGCGGAAAAGCTGCTCGCGGAAGGATTGCGGAATTTTGGTTTGTTGTTTTTGGTGGGTGAAGAACGCGACAGTGCCGGGGCTTTGTTCGCTGCCCGTCACGCTCCCGCTGGCGCGCGGTATCTGGTGAATGGTGAGCCGACGGAAAATCAATTGGCGCTGGGATGCAAGGGGGCGTTGCGATTCGAAATTGTGGCGCGCGGACGGATGGCCCATTCCGCGTATCCGGAACTTGGCGAATCGGCCATCGAGAAATTGCTCGACGTCCTCGAGGATCTCCGCAAAATCCCCATGGCCGCCGATCCCCTGCTCGGACGCGGCGCGATGAACATCGGAACCATTACCGGAGGCCGCGCTCCAAATGTGATCGCCGATTGCGCTCGCGCGGAAATCATGTTTCGGATCGTGGCGGGCGCCGATCCCTTGCGCGCTGCCGTTTCGCAAGCGGTGGCTGGCCGCGCCGAAGCAACAGAAGTTCTCTGCACGCCGGCAGTCCGGCTGGGGAGCATCGACGGCCTCCCCACGACTGTGGTTTCTTTTGCTACCGACATTCCGTCATTGGGGAACGCCTGGGGCGAACCATATCTGCTCGGGCCGGGCAGCATTCACGTGGCTCATACGGAAAACGAGCGAGTCAGCAAGCAGCAGTTGACGGAGGCCGTGGAAATCTACGCAAAAATGGTGCGCCAACTTCTGGCGGCGAAAGCGAAAAACTAGTTTGGAAGCGGAGGCATCTCACCGGAAGTACTGGATGCGTGAGTCTGGGTGGTAACCAATTTAGTCTTTTCGGACGGCGCCTGAACGTCTCCTGAGTTTGAGGCCAATAAACTTAGAAGGATGAAAGATGGAACGGAAAATAGAAATCGGGATCCTGGGCGCCACCGGAATGGTGGGCCAGCAGTTCATTGCATTCCTGCAAGGCCATCCGTGGTTCGAAGTGAAATGGCTTGGGGCAAGCGACCGCTCCGCCGGAAAGAAATATCGAGAGGCCACAAGCTGGCGTTTGGACGGGGCGATGCCGGACTCGGTGGCGGATATGAAAGTGGAAGATTGCCGGCCCGGGAATGCTCCCCGAATGATTTTTTCGTCCATGGATGCGTCGGTGGCGGCGGAAATTGAGCGCTCCTTCGCCCAGGCCGGCCATGTAGTGGTTTCCAACTCACGCAACTTTCGCATGGAGCGGGATGTTCCCTTGCTGGTGCCGGAAATTAATGCCGACCACTTGAAGTTGATCCCCGGCCAGCAGCGGCAGCGCGGCTGGAAAGGACAAATCGCAACGAATCCGAATTGTTCCACCGTGGTTCTGGCTCTGGGGCTCGCGCCGTTGAAGCAGTTCGGGATCAAGCGAGTGATCGTAACCACGATGCAGGCGATTTCCGGCGCGGGCTATCCCGGCGTCGCTTCGATGGATATTACCGGGAACGTGATTCCGTTTATTCCCGGCGAAGAAGAAAAAATGCAGCAGGAGACTCAGAAGATTCTCGGCGAGTTTGCGGGCGATCATATCGAGCCGCTGGCCGCCGCCGTGAGCGCGCACTGCAATCGCGTGCCGGTGGTCAACGGCCACACGGTGACGGTTTCCGTGGAGTTTGCGAATAAGCCGGGCGAAGCGGACTTGCTCGCCGCCATCCGGAATTTTTCCGGCGTGCCGCAGCAACACAAATTGCCCAGCGCGCCGCCAAAGCCCGTCATCTATATGCAGGAGGCCGATCGCCCTCAGCCGCGGCGCGACGCGGAAAGGGAACGCGGAATGGCGGTGTTTGTCGGCCGCCTGCGGCCCTGCCCGGTGCTGGATTACAAATTCGTGGCCACCGGCCACAACACGATTCGCGGCGCGGCGGGCGCCGCCATATTGAACGGTGAATTGATGCACACGGAAGGATTGCTCGACTAATGATCGTGATGAAATTCGGCGGGACGTCGGTGGAATCGGCACCGGCCATCGAACGGGTAGCTTCGATTGTCAAAACCCGGCTGGAACAGCAGCCGGTTATCGTGGTATCGGCATTCGGAAAAGCCACCAATGCCCTGCTGGCCATCGCTCAGGATGCGGCCAGCGGCCGGCGGGAATCTGCGCTCGCGCAACTCTCCACGCTGCGGGAATATCACGAGCGTGTCGCCGGACCGGTGGTGCTGGAATCCGATTGCGCGAAGTTGCAGCAGATTCTCCAACAACATTTTTCCGAGCTGGAAGAGACCGTGAAGGGATTGGCGATGCTCGGCGAGTTGACGCCACGCTCACTCGATGCGATAGCGAGCTATGGGGAGCGGCTATCGAGCGAGATATTGGCTCTGGCATTGCGCAGATTTGGCCTCGCCACCGTGCATCTGGATGCGAGAGCGCTGATCGTGACGGACTGGCGGCATACGCAGGCGAATCCGATCATCGGTGAAACATACACTCGAATCGCGGCAGCCGTGCGGCAAGTGGGTCCCGGAAAGGTGGCTGTACTTGGCGGTTTCATCGGCTCGACGGAAGACGGTGTGACTACCACTCTCGGCCGCGGCGGATCCGATTTTACCGCGGCGCTCGTTGGCTCCGCTCTCGATGTGACGGAAATTCAAATCTGGACGGACGTGGACGGAGTGTTAACCTGCGACCCGAACCTGGTGCCGGACGCGCATCCGGTGAAGACCATATCCTTCGACGAGGCCGCGGAATTGGCCTATTTCGGCGCCAAAGTATTGCATCCGGCGACCGTGTTGCCAGCCCAGGAGAAGAATATTCCCGTACGAATCATGAATTCGCGCCGGCCCGAAGCGCCAGGAACTCGAATCGTCAGCGAAAGTGTTTCCTGCACCAACATGATGAAGTCCGTGGCCTGCAAGCGAAATATTACCGTGGTGAGCATTCACTCGACGCGGATGCTGATGGCGCATGGATTTCTGCGGCACATTTTTGAAATTTTCGACCGGCACGAGACGCCCGTGGACATGGTGACGACATCGGAAGTAAGCGTGTCTCTGACGATTGACGACGCCAGCCGCTTGAGCCGCATCCGTGCGGAGCTTGAGCCTTTCTCGAAAGTGACGGTGGAGAGCGATCACGCCATCGTGTGCGTGGTGGGCGACAATCTCCGCTATACGCCGGGCGTCGCGGCTCGAGTTTTCGGCGCGCTGCAGGGCATCAATGTGCGGATGATTTCGCAGGGCGCGTCGCTGCTGAACATTAGTTTCGTGGTCGCGGGCCAGGACTTGTTAAAAACAGCAACGGCGCTGCACCGGGAATTCTTTACAATGCTCGATCCAAGGGTCTTTGATTGATGGCAATCTGCTGAGCGATGGCGCGGCCCGATGGCTCATGGCTCCGCGAGCGGCGAGAATGTGAAGAAACTGACTCTGCACGCGGCAGAGTCTCGATAGGATGGCCGGATGAAACTGGCGATTGTGGGCTACGGCAAAATGGGGCGACTCATCGAACAACTCGCTCCTTCGTATGGATTTACCGTTGCTCTAAAGCTGAATCGCGAAAACAACGGAAGTTACGAGGCACTGACGCGGGAGAACTTTCGCGGCATCGATGCGGCGGTGGAATTTTCTTCGCCGGTGGCAGCGGTTGGCAATCTGGAACGCCTGGCTGGACTGGGTGTGAACGTGGTGGCAGGCACCACCGGCTGGCACGATCAAATTGATCATGTGCGCCGCGTGGTGAACGAGAGCGGCATAGGAATGGTCTGGAGCCCAAGCTATTCTTTGGGCATCAACACATTCATGCAGATCGTTTCGCTGGCCGCGCGGCTCCTGGCGAACGAATCCGATTACAGCTCCTGGGGATGGGAGATCCATCACGCGACGAAGAAAGATGCGCCGTCGGGCACTTTGCTGAAACTGGTCGACGAGATGAAGAAGAGCGGATTCTCGCGGCCAGTCTCGACGAGTTCCAGCCGCGTGGGCACTCATCCGGGAGCGCATGAAATTGGCTTCGATTCACCCGCGGATACGATTACGTTGCGGCACACGGCGAGAAACCGCGAAGGTTATGCGCGCGGCGCTCTGCGGGCGGCCAGGTGGGTGGTGGGAAAGAAAGGATTTTTCGAATTTCGCGAGATCATAAACGAATTGGCGTGAGAGCGCTGCGGCCGCTGGCGCGATGCGGTAAACGATAAGGTAATAGAAACGAGGAGGTCGCTATGTTTATCGGATGCGGAACGGCTCTGGTCACTCCCTTTCGCCGAGATCTATCGATTGATGAAACCACGCTGCGCAAATTGGTGCGGCGGCAGATCGAGGCGGGAATCAATTTCCTGGTTCCATGCGGAACCACGGGGGAAAGCCCCACGCTCTCTCATGCCGAGCATCTCCGGGTCGTCGAACTCACGCTCGAAGAAGCCCGGGGCAAAGTTCCCGTCCTGGCAGGGGCGGGCGGTTACAACACTGCCGAGGTGATCTCGCTGGCGCGGGAATTGAAGCAGATGGGCGTGGATGGAATTCTTTCCGTGACGCCTTATTACAACAAGCCGACGCAGGAAGGCCTCTACCAGCACTACAAGGCAATCGCCGCCGAAATTCCCCTCCCCATCATTGTTTATAATGTTCCCGGACGCACCGGCGCGAATGTCGAGCCCTCTACGCTGAAGCGTCTCGCCGGAATTGAAAACATCATTGGCGTGAAAGAAGCCTCAGGCAACATTGGCCAGATGGCAACGATCCTGAATCAAGTGCCGGAAGGATTCACGGTCCTTTCCGGCGACGATGCTATCACGCTCCCCCTGATTGCGCTCGGAGGACGCGGCATCATCTCCGTCGCCTCGAACGAAATTCCGGTGGAAATGACCAGGCTCGCGCAACTCTGCCTGGACGGCGATTTTCGCGGCGCGCGAGAACTGCAGCGCAAGTATCTTCCCCTGATGGAAATTAATTTCATCGAATCGAACCCAATCCCGGTGAAGGCGGCGATGGCGATGATGGGCCTGCTCGAACCGGTGTGGCGGCTGCCGATGGTTCCTCCGAAGCCGGAAAACCTCGAAAAAATCCACCGCGTGCTGAAATCGGTGCAGCTACTGGAAAAGGCGCATGCTGCAAACTGATATCGAAAAGCTTGGGGACGAAAAGCACGAGCATTACACCGAGGATCACTTCCTGCTTTTTCAAAGATTCAAGGATGCATTGAATTCAGGCGAGATTCGCGCGGCCGAACCCGATTCATCCGCCAAGAGCGGCTGGCGCGTGAACGGCTGGGTGAAAAAAGGAATTCTGCTCGGCTTCCGCATGGGAACGGTCACCGATCTTTCGGTAAACGCCGCCCGCCAACCATTTTTCGATAAATTCACCTACCCGGTAAAAACGTTCACCACCTGGAGCGGGGTGCGCATCGTGCCCGGAGGTTCGAGCATTCGCGACGGCTGTTTCGTGGGCAAGGGCGTGGTCTGCATGCCGCCGATGTTCATCAATGTGGGCGCATACGTGGGCGAAGGAACGTTGATTGATTCTCATGCGCTGGTGGGAAGTTGCGCGCAGGTGGGACGAAATTGCCACATTTCCGCCGGAGCGCAAATTGGAGGGGTGCTCGAGCCAGTGGGCGCGCTGCCCGTGATTGTGGAAGACGACGTACTCGTCGGCGGAAATTCCGGCGTGTACGAAGGGACGGTGGTGAAGAAGCGCGCAGTCCTGGGCACCGGCACAATTTTGAATCGTTCGACGCCGGTCTATGATGTGGTTCGCGGCCAGATCTATTCGGCGGCCGGGGATGAGCCGCTGGTGATACCCCAGGAAGCAGTGGTCGTGGCGGGGGCGCGCGCAATCTCGCAAGGGCGCGGCAAGGAATGGAATCTCTCGCTCTATACGCCCGTGATCGTTAAATATCGTGATGAGAAGACGGACGCAAAAGTGCAATTGGAAGATTTGTTGCGGTAACCACGGAAGAAAGTCCCCTCCGCGAAATCAACCACGACAAAATGATCCAGTCCTGAAGGCCGCCGCGATGCAATCGTATGCGCCAGCCTATTTGGGCGACGCTCGTTCCGTGACGGGTTTGTCCCCGGGGCCGGGCAAGGGAGATTTCGCGCCGCCAGCGGACTCGCCTTGCAACAAGGCTGCCAGACTCGGATAGGCATAGATTGTCGGTGCGTGATTTTGCATCAGACCGCCGGTATCGGCGGTGGGACCATAGTTGCTCCACAAATCGTGGCCGAGCATGCGCAGCATGGCAACCTGCTGGCCGCGATGATGCGCCGTGTGAGCGATGCGGCGAGTCATGATCCAGGCACGCGAGCGGCGCACGTCAAAGAACGTGGCACCCTCTTCCCACCACGAGTCGAGCTCCGCTCGCAAAGCTGCCAATCGTTTGCCGCTGTCCTCCGCGTAACGCTTCATGAATTCGAGCCGAGTCTCCAGCTTTGGCAAAGGCGGAGCGCCGACGTCGATTCCCAGCATGTTGCGAAACCATAGGTCTTCACTGACGCACTGATGCACCATGTGTTCGAGGAAGCTGCGCCCGCGAGGGTCGCCAAGCCGCGGGCGCGCCGGAAGATCCTCATCCTTGAAATCACTCCAGGCGCTGACCACCTTGATGCGCTCGGTTTCATATGTTTCCACGAGGAAATCGTATCTCATCGGAGAGAGGCCCTCCTAAAGAAAAACAGCCGCATCCATACCTGACGCCTTAGCATTCATTTTAATCCTAACGAAGAGAGATGCAGAGAGCGGCTTCAATGCTTCGGTGAGTCGCCGGAGTCCGCAGATCATTGATAGGCTGGAGCTATTCGAAGCGAAGAGCATCCATGGGTTCGATGCGCATGGCCCAGCGGGCAGGGAGATAACATGCGACAAGGCCAGCGAGGAGCAGAAAGACGGCCACGAATGCAAAAGTAAGCGGATCACTTGGACGGACACCAAACAAGAGGTTAGAGAGAAGCGGCGTCAGGGCCAAAGAAAGTGCGCTTCCCAGCAAGGCCCCCAGGATTACCGGTGACATGCTCTGACGAATAATGAGTTTCAGAATATCGAGCTTTTGCGCCCCCAGTGCCATGCGAACACCAATTTCGCTGGTGCGCCCAAGGACTGCATAGGAGGTGACGCCGTAGATGCCGATGCAAGCCAGAAGGAGCGCGATTGCCGCCAAAACGCTGGAGAGCATGGTGGTGAATCGCGTCTCGGTGCGGGCGATCGCGACGTAGTCATCCATCGGAAACACCTTGGAGACAGCCAGATCTTTGTCGAGCCTTGCCACTTCCGCGCGGAGAGGACCGATCAGCGATTGAGGATTCTCCGAAGTGCGAATGGTGTATGCGATCTGGTTCCGGGGAGCCAGGGGATATGGCACGTAAATTTGTTCTCGAACTTGATTTGTGAGGGAGTGGATTTGAATGTGTTTCACAACACCGACAACCTCGGCCGAACTCTGACTAAATTCCTGGTTCAGCATGATCTCGACAATTAGCTTCTTGCCCAGCGCGCTTTCCTTCGGCCAGGTTCGCCGGGCAAGAGTATCGTCCACAATCACTACGTGACCGTGCGCGGCGTCGTCAAATTCATTGAAGTCCCTGCCCGTAATCAAAGTCGCGCTCATGCTCTTGAAAAATCCCGGCAAGATGGCGCATTGATCGGCCATCACGGTATTTTGGTCCTGCTTGGGCGCGCCTTCCGGCCAATAATAGCTATACCAGTTCGGCAAATCGTCATCGAACGGCAGATGAGAAGTGGCGCTAACGGATTGCACGCCGGGCAACGCGGCAATGTTTTTCTCGAGTTGCCGCAAGAAATTGACGTGTGACAGGTCTTGCGGGTAGCGCTTGCCCGGCAGCGAGAGCTGAAACGTAAGAACGTGTGCGGAATCAAAACCAGGATCTACCCGCAGAAGTCCGGCAAAAGTTCGAATCATCAGTCCAGCGCCGATCAGCAAGACGAATCCCAGCGCGACTTCGCAAACGATCAATGCGTTGCGAACTCGTCGCTTGCCCGCCGCCGCGGTCCTGCCACCTTCCTTAAGAGCGCCGGCCAGGTCGGCTTTCGCAGCGCCGAGCGCTGGCGCGAGCCCAAACAATATTCCGGTGACAAGCGAAAGCGACAAATCGAACACGAAAACAGCACCATCGAATTGAATCGAGCCCATCCGCGTGATCGCTTCAGGCCGCAGAGCAAGCAGCCACTTAAGCGCCCACGAGCCGACCATGAGCGCGGCTGCTCCGCCTAAAAATCCTAAAACGATACTTTCCGTAAGCAATTGACGGATGATCCTGCCGGGCGCGGCGCCCAGAGCCCGGCGAAGAGTAATTTCCTTTTGCCGTTCATTGGCGCGTGCCAGCAAGAGATTGGCCACATTCACGCACGCAATAAGCAACACAAGACCGACGCCGGCGAAGAGCGCGAGAAGCGCGGGGCGAACATTTTTCACCGTGTCACCGTGAAGCAGCGCAACACTCAGATCCATTCTCTGCTCGGAGAAATCGGTGAACTCCGAGCGAAGTTGCCCGGCGATGCTCGCCACCTCTGCCCGCGCTTGTTCTGGCGTGATTCCTGGGCGAAGAAGGCCAATCATGCGGATAAATCCAAGAGAGTTTGGGCTCTTGGCCAGGTCGTACGAAAATGGAGTAAAGACTTGTATATCCGGCGGCACATGGGAATCTGCCGGGAAAATCAGTTTGAAGCGGGGAGGCATGATGCCGACGACAGTGGAGGGCTGACCGTTGAGAAGAATCGACCGGCCGATCATTTGCGGATCCGCGCCGAAACGGCGGCGCCAAAGCCCATCTGCAAGGATGACGACGCGGGGCGCGCCGGCGCCTTGCTCTTGCGAAAGAAAGAATCTTCCCAATTCCGGATGAGGGCTCAAAAGAGAAAGAAAATTGTAGCTGACCTGGGCTATCTTCACTTGCTCCGGCTCGCCATCACCGGTTAAGGCGCCGCTGGTGGCCCAGATGCCGGCGATGTCTTCAAACAGACGGCTGCGCTCGCGGAGATAAACGAATTCCGGGCCAGACCCGGGCGCCCTGCTTTCCTTTCCCCACGCCGTCCAGATCATGGCCAGGCGGTCCGAATTCGGATACGGAAGCGATCGCAACAAAACCGCATTCATCACGCTGAATATCGCGGTGTTGGCTCCAATGCCCACAGCCAGGGTCAAGACGGCGACCGCAGTAAAGCCGGGACTTTTCGCCAGCATCCGAACCGCGTAACGCAGATCGGCCCAAACACTTTCGAGTATCGCCCCCATGCGCGCTTCGCGGACCTCCTCTTTGAGCTGCTGAACCCCTCCCGCCTCGAAGCGGGCAGATCGCCGGGCCGCCTCAGGCGCCATGCCGGCGCGAATTCTTTCCTCGACGAGCATCGCAACGTATGAGGACATTTCCTCATCGAGATCGACATCTACGCGCCGCTTGTGAAACAAGTTCCGGAAGAGGCTTCGCAAGCGAGGAAACAACGGCATGGATGCTCTCCTATCGACGATCTGCAAAACGCTAGCATCCTTCCTATCGAGTGTCAATAGGAGTGGCCGGCTCGATCGCTTCCGGGCGCACAGCCGTACAATGGCCCGTTGATTCTTCGCGGCCGTGGCGGCTCCCTTAAGGCCGGGGAACGATGGCTCTTTTGAACGCCTGGCCTTAATTTGGCTGCATTCAATGCCTTCCGTATGAGATTCTTCTGCTCGCGTGAAGATCAACACTAAAACTCTTTTTTTTGTAGGACTCCTCCTCTGCGCCAGTGGCGTAATCTCTCCGCCCATCGCGCTGCTCACGGGACTCGTCTACGGATTCTGTTTTGTTCATCCCTACCAGGCCGATAGCCGCAATCTGTCGAAAGTTCTTTTGCAGGCATCCGTCGTCGGCATGGGCTTTGGAATGAATCTGCATGAAGTATTGCGCGCCGGACGCAGCGGTTTCGTCTACACCGCTTGCGGGATTGCCTTTGCGCTTACCGTGGGCCTTCTCCTGGGACGGCTGATGCAGGTGAACAAGACGTCCTCGCTTCTGATCTCGGCGGGTACGGCCATTTGCGGGGGCAGCGCGATCGCGGCCGTGGCGCCGATCATCGAAGCGGACGCGGAACAAACAGCGGTATCACTGGGAACGATCTTCATACTGAATTCGATTGCGCTGCTGATCTTTCCCTTGCTGGGATGGGCGCTGCACCTTACGCAGCAGCAATTTGGCCTTTGGTCGGCCCTGGCAATCCACGATACGAGCTCGGTCGTCGGAGCGACGGCGCGCTATGGGACCGCGGCGCTGGTGGTGGGAACCACGGTGAAGCTCACGCGGGCGCTGTGGATTGTCCCCGTCGCGCTCGGTATCGCGCTGGTAAAACACTCGAAGAGCAAGATCCAGTGGCCTTGGTTCATTCTATTGTTTTGCCTGGCGGCGGTAGTGAACACCTATGTGCCCGCGCTCGCGAATCTTTCTCACGTATTGAACATGCTGGGAAGGTTGGGGCTGACGGCGACTTTGTATTTGATTGGCACCGGAATTTCCCGCGCAACGCTGCGGCAGGTAGGAGTGCGTCCATTGTTGCATGGCGTGATTCTCTGGTTTCTGGTGGGAATCACGTCGCTGTGGCTGATTCTGCGCGGAACCATTTCGATGTAGGAAGTAAACAGATCCTATATTAGAGTTGCTCCCACAATTGATCGAGGTAGAGCACTTCATCCGAGAGAATGCAAACATGAAGAAGGCGCACAATTTTCACCGTGTCGCACCTCGGCACATCAGCTTTCTCTTGCTCATCTTCATCGCCCTCCCACTTTTCGCGCAGGAAGTGGCGAAATCGAAACCGGCGCCGACTGCGACAGCCGAGCAGCGCGCGGCGCGGGCGCTGGAAGCAGCCAAGGCGAATCCACTCGATCTGCGCGCTTTTCTGGTGCGCATGCCGAAGGGCGCGGACCTGCACAATCACCTGAGCGGCGCGATTTATGCCGAGACGTTCATCCGCAACGGCGCTGAAGATCATCTGTGCGTGGACCTGGCAACATTTGGGTTTGTTCCGCCGCAGGCGGCGAAGGAAAATAATTCGACGCAGCCCGAATGCGGGAAGAACCAGGCGCCCGCGGCAAGTGCTTTCAAGGATCAGCATCTTTACGATGCGATGATGGATGCGTTTTCCATGCGCAGCTTCGTGCCGTTTGCTGGCACCAGCGGGCACGATCATTTCTTCGACACCTTTTCGAAATTTGGCGGATTGGACGATCGCCGCCACATGGGGGAATGGCTCGATGAAGTTGCCGCACGCGCCGCGGCCCAGAACGAACAATATCTTGAATTGATGGTGACGGGAGACTTCGGCCACACCGCTCGCATCGCCTATCAACTCGGATGGAACGGCGATCTCGCCAAGTTCCGCGACGAACTGCTGGCGCGCGGGCTGCGCGACGATATCGCGGTATATAGCTCCCTTATCGATGTGAGCGAAAAGACGCGGCGGGAACGCGAGCACTGCGGCCAGCCGGACGAATCGACCGCGTGTAAGGTCGAACTTCGCTTTTTATATCAAGTGCTGCGCGGTTTTCCGGAGAAACAAGTGTTCGCGCAGACCGTGCTGGGCTTCGAGGTGGCTTCGGCTGATCCACGCGTCGCCGGCATAAATTTTGTGATGCCTGAAGACGGCTATACCTCGATGCACGATTACGCGCTGCACATGAAGATGATCGGCTATCTGCACGGCCTCTATGCCAGGGTGCACATCACACTGCATGCCGGCGAACTTGCCCCGGGTCTGGTGACGCCCGGCGGCCTGTGCTGCCACGTCCGGCTCGCCGTCGAGGAGGCCCACGCGGAGCGGATCGGGCACGCCGTGGATTTAATGTACGAAGATCATCCGTATGAACTGTTGAAGGAAATGGCCGCGAAACATGTGATGATCGAAACAAATCTCACCAGCAACGATGTGATTCTCGGCATCCGTGGTGAGGAACATCCTTTTTCGATAGAACGGCAGCTTGGTGTACCCGTGGCGCTCTCCACCGACGATGAAGGAGTCTCGCGCATTGACCTCACGCACGAATATGTTCGAGCGGCCGATTCCTACAATTTGAGCTACCTGGAACTCAAGAAGATCGTGCGGACGAGCTTGGAGCACAGTTTTCTGCCCGGCCCAAGCCTGTGGCAAGAGCAGGACATGTTCACTCGTTCTGCAGTCCCCTGCGCGAAAGATGCGCTCGGCGCGGATAAACCATCGGCGGCCTGCGCGGAATTTTTGGAGTCGAGTGAGAAAGCCACGCAGCAGTGGGAACTCGAGCATCGATTTCGGGTGTTTGAATCGAACTTCTGATCAGGCGCTCCATCAGGAGGCTTTGTCTGAGTTTAGTTCGACCCTGGAGGGAGATTCGCAATGGCAACCGATCCAGGAAGCGCCGCCTCGCCACATCTCACCTTGAAGACATACGTCCTGGAAGAAGCCACGGTGGTGCATTGCACCGGGAGACTAACGACCGATGTGACCGCGCAGCTCAAGGAGGAAGTGAAGAAGTTGATCCCGCACACGAAACGGCTTGCCCTTGACCTCAGCGACCTGACTCACATGGACAGCGCCGGCCTGGGGGCCGTGGTCGCGCTGTATATCATAGCCAAGAAATCCCATTGCGATTTTCGGCTCATTAATCTGAGCAAGCAGGTGCGCGAATTGATGGGGCTGACAAACCTGCTCTCGGTCTTTGGAATCTGCGGCGAGAATCTTACCAATCTCCCCTGATGTAAGTAGCTTCGATCGGTTACAGAAATCCGCGCAGCCCAGGCATCGGTCAGCGTAAATGCTGCCGATCGACGGACGTTATGAGCGATTTCGATCTTAATTCATGTACCCTGCTTGCCAAACCAAAACGATGAGATCACGGCTCACCGATTCCCAGTGGCTTTGGGACAAAAATCCAGATCAGCGCAGATGCCGATATGGCTTCTGACGCGGAGCTCCCGGACGTAGGACAACGCGCGCGCCGCCGCATCGCTCGCCGGTTGCTGCCATTCCTGTTTGTACTTTATGTCGTCGCCTTCCTGGACCGCGTCAATGTTGGCTATGCGGGTCTCGAGATGTCGCGCGACCTGGGGTTCAGCGACCGTGTATTCGGCTTGGGAGCGGGTATTTTTTTTCTGGGATATTGCCTGTTCGATATCCCCGGCGCGCTGATTGTGGAACGATGGAGCGCCCGCAAGTGGATTGCCCGAATCCTGCTGACGTGGGGAATCATCACAATCTTCATCGGCGCGGTGCATACCCCGAAAGAGTTTTATGCCGGGCGATTCCTGCTCGGGGCGGCGGAAGCAGGATTCTTCCCCGGCATCATCGTCTACTTGATGCATTGGTTCCGGCAGGAAGATCGAGCGCGGGCAGCGGCGATGTTCATGTCGGCGATTCCAATCTCCAATATCATCGGTTCTCCTTTCGCGGGCTGGTTATTGGGAGTGCACTGGTATGGGCTGCATGGTTGGAGATGGCTGTTCGTTCTGGAAGGAATTCCCGCGATCGTGTTCGGCTTGATTACGCTGGGCTACCTGACGGACTGGCCGCAGCAAGCGAAATGGCTGCCCCGGGATGAGCAAGAGTGGATCACGGGCGAACTCCAGCGCGAACTGGAAGCGAAGTCAGCGAGGCTGTCCCTGACGGTCTGGGAGGCGCTGCGAAGAAAAGAAGTGCTCCTGCTGACCTTGGTATATTTTCTGGCGGTAACGAACCTCTATGGATTTGGCATCTGGTTCCCAACGATCCTGCAACGCGCCACGGGATTGCCGAATTTGGCCGTTACCCTGATCGCCGCGCTGCCCTACATCGGGGCATTTGTCGTGATGCTTTGGATCAGCTGGCACTCAGACAAGACGGGTGAGCGGCGCTGGCACACGGCAGCCCCTCTATTTATTTGTGGAGCATTTCTCGCGATCGCAATCGGATTTCGATCCAACATTTGGGCCGCGCTTGCCGCATTGATCATGGCGGGAGCATTTTCCTCTGCCTTCATTCCCAGCTTTTGGTCCCTTCCGACGGCGCTCCTGGGCGGTTCCGCAGCCGCCGCTGCGGTGGGACTGATTAATTCAGTCGGGAATCTGGGAGGCTTCGCCGGGCCCTATGCGATGGGTTATCTGAATTCGCGCACGCATTCCAGCGCGGCTGGGTTGCTATTCTTGTTGATCGCTTTGTTTCTGGGTGGAGCAGCCGTTCTGCGAATGAAAGCTCCTCGAATTTAGGCTGCTAGAATTATTTTTTCACCAGCACATTGCGGAATAACTCGATTACCTCCGCGATCGGTGGGGCATGTCTGAAATAAAGGCCGAAGAATCCAAGCTTATCTCAAGCAATTAAGATTTACTCTCGATTCCTCGCCCCGCTGGAATGAGGCGAGACTGACTTTTTTCGCAGCATGAAAATCGTGGCGCACAGAGCGCCGGGGATTCTTGACAGACTGCCAAGAACATTTTTAGTCGGCGGGGTTGGGCCTGGGAGCGGGCGCCTGAGGATGAAATTCAGCGCGCTGCCGGCCGCCGGCGCGAAGGCGCAGCCGATCCATGTACAAATAGACCACCGGCGTTGTGAACAGCGTGAGCATCTGGCTGACGATCAGTCCGCCGACAATCGTGATGCCGAGCGGACGGCGCAGCTCCGAGCCGACGCCGGCGCCCAGCGCAAGCGGCAAACCGCCGAGAAGCGCGGCCATGGTGGTCATCATGATCGGCCGGAATCGCAGAACGCAGGCTTCGTAGATTGCTTCCGCCGGCGATTTCCCTTCCTTGCGCTCGGCGTCCAACGCAAAGTCGATCATCATGATGGCATTCTTCTTCACCAGGCCAATCAGCAAAACGATGCCGATGGTACCGATTACGTTCAGCTCGTTATGAGTGATCAGGAGCGCCAGCAGAGCGCCCACGCCTGCCGATGGGAGAGTGGAAAGAATCGTGATGGGATGTATGTAACTCTCATAGAGAACTCCCAAGACGATGTAGACGGCAGCGAGCGCGGCTAAAATCAATATCGGCTCGCTTTTCAGCGAATCCTGGAAGGCCGCGGCAGTGCCTTGAGGGCTCGCGTGGATGGTGGCGGGAAGATGAATTTCCTTCTTCGCATTTTCAATTGCCGTGGTGGCCGCTCCCAGGGAAGTGCCGGGCGCGAGGTTGTAGGAAAAAGTGACCGATGGGAATTGACCCTGGTGATTCACGGCCAGCGACGTATTCGCCGGCTCGTAATGGGTGAACGCGGAGAGCGGCACTTGCGTTCCATTGGCCGACGGAACATATATATTTTTCAGCGCGTCGGGGCTCTGGTAAAACTGCGGCGCCACCTCCATCACCACGTGATACTGATTGAGTTGATTGTACATGGTAGAGACTTGCCGCTGGCCGAAGGCGTCGTAAAGCACCTGGTCGATCGTTCGCGGCTGGATGCCCAATCGCGAAGCCGTGTCGCGGTCGATTACGAGATTCGCCTGCAGGCCCTTATCCTGCTGATCGGTGGAAACGTCCCGCAACTCGGGCAGTTTTCGGAACGCCGCCAGGGTCTTGGGCGCCCATTCATTCAGTTCCTTGAGCGACTCGCCTTGCAGCGTGTATTGATATTGCGAAGTGCCCATCCGCCCGCCGATCTGAAGATCCTGGGCGGACTGCAAAAAAAGCGTGGCGCCCGGTACCGCCGCCAGCTTGGCGCGCAGACGATTGATCACTTGATCGGCGGTCGCCTGGCGCACTTTCATAGGCTTTAGCGTGACAAAGAAACGGCCCGTATTCCCCGCGGATTGCCCGCCCGCAAAGCCATTCCCGGTATCCACGGCCGGATCCTTCATCACCACACTCATGAACTGGAACATCTTGGCGCGCATCGCTGTGAACGAAATGTCCTGCGAAGCCTGCACGGAGCCGCCCAGCCGCCCGGTATCCTGCTGCGGGAAGAATCCCTTCGGCACAATGACGTAAAGATAAATACTCAAGCAAGCCGTGCCAATGGTGATCGCCAGAGTAAGCGGCTGATGCCGCAGCACCCAACGGAGGGCTTTGCTGTAGACGTGAAGAACGCCGTCGAACACTCGTTCACCCGCCCGGTAAATCCCGCCATGCTGTTCCCCCCCGCTGCTTCGCAGGAACTTGGCGCACAACATCGGCGTCGTCGTCAGCGAGACGAGCAGGGAGACTCCAATGGCAACGCTGAGGGTGACGGCAAACTCACGGAAAAGCCTGCCCACGATCCCGCCCATCAGCAGAATGGGAATGAAAACGGCGATCAAGGATGTGCTCATCGAGAGCACGGTAAATCCGATCTCCGCCGCTCCGCGATAAGCGGCTTCCAGCGGCCGCATGCCCTTCTCCAGGTACCGGGTGATGTTTTCGAGCACCACAATGGCATCATCCACCACGAAGCCGGTGGAAATGGCCAGCGCCATGAGCGAAAGATTATCGAGGCTGTAGTGCAGCAGATACATCACGCCCAAAGTGCCGATCAACGAGAGCGGCACCGCAATGCTGGGAATAAATGTGGCCCGGGGGCTGCGAAGAAACGCGAAGACCACCAGAATTACCAGCACGATGGAAATCAAGATTGTGTATTCGATATCCGCAATCGAAGCCCGAATCGTTGTGGTGCGATCCAGGACAATGTTCAGGTGGATCGCGGGTGAAATCGAGGCTTGCAACAAAGGCATCAAATTACGGACGCGGTCTACTGTCGCGATAATATTGGCGCCGGACTGGCGGAAGATGATCATCAAGACCCCGGGTTTGCCGTTGGCCAGGCCAATATTGCGGAGGTCTTCGACCGAGTCCTCCACTTGCGCCACGTCCTGCAGCCGCACGGTTGCTCCGGTACTGTCCTTGCCGACGATCAGCGACCGATAGTCATCGGCTTTAAAGATCTGGTCGTTAGCCTTGATCGACCAGGAGTTCAGGCTCCCTGCGATCTCCCCTTTGGGACGGTTAGCATTGGCGTTACCGAGCGCGGTGCGGATCTGCTCCAGGCCGATTCCGAGTTTGCCGATCTGCATCGGATTCACTTCCGCGCGGACAGCCGGGCGCGCTCCGCCACCGACGTACACTTGCCCGATTCCTTCCACCTGCGAAAGTTTCTGGGCCAGGATGGAATCCGCCGCGTCATACATGCGAGGAAGCGTGATGGTATCGGAGGTCAGCGCCAGGATCAGGA
>JBGPTK010000059.1:0-17586 GCA_041490605.1 Terriglobia bacterium
CGCGCGCGATCCTCGGGTGTGGCCGCGGCGGTGGCTTTGAAAACGCGGTTCACTTTCGTGTATTTCTGCTTCCCGAGCATGGGCAGCAGGCCGGGCATTTTCGGCTGGCAAAGCGCGAGACTCCGGGCCGCGGCGACGACCCGGCGAAGCGACTCGTCGTCGGTTTTATTCGTCGCGGCGCGGGCCGTGCGGCCATTCACCACCGCGCGCACGGAAATGTGCATGGTTTGTTCGGCGACGTTTTGATGAATGGTGTTGTTGGCGAATCGCGTCAGCGCCTTGGTGGCCACGTCGATTCCCACTTCCGTCTCTTCGGCTTCGCTGAGCTTGAAAATCTTTTCGGCGAGGCGGCGCAGCTCGGCGGGGCCGAGTTGGTGCGCGGCGGCTACGGCGGGGCCGCGGAGAGAGGCGGATTTTTTCTTTGCCCGAGGCATTTTTAAGAAACCCAAAGTGCCGCCCTTAAGGGCGGCTCTACATAAAGCTAATTCATTTTGCGAAGGCCACGCCGATTTTCACATTGCGGAAGCGCGCGGGTGATGCCCCGTGCCCCGTCCCCATGGTCTGCATGGGCTGTCCCTTGCCGCAGTTGGGCGTGCCCCACAAAGTCCAGTAATCCCGCGAACAAACCGCGTCACAACTTCCCCAGAATTCCGTGGTGATGCCGCTGTAGCTGGGATTTTTCAGCATCCGCGTGCGCTTTCCGCCCTTAATCTCCCAGCCGATTTCCGTTGAAAACTGGAAATGGTAGCGGCGGTCGTCGATCGACCACGATCGATTCGTTTCCATGTAAATGCCGTCGTCGGTGCCGGCAATCATATCTTCGAATTTCCAGGTGCCCGGAAGAATGCTGATGTTCGTCATGCGAATGATCGGCAGGCGGTTCCAGCTTTCCGTGCGCATGGTCCCGTTGGAGCGGTTTTCGCCGATGGTCACCGCCGTTTCCCGGTTCGAAAGATAGCCGGTGAAAAGTCCGTCGGTGATGATCGGCGTGCACTGCGCGGGCACGCCTTCGTCATCGTAGCCGAATGTGCCCAGGCCCGGCCCGTGTTCAAGGCGGGCATCGGCTACCACGTTGACAATATCCGAAGCGTAGCGCAGGGTGCGCAATTTTTCGAGAGTGAGGAAACTCATTCCGGCGAAATTCGCTTCCATCCCCAGCACGCGATCGAGTTCGATGGGGTGGCCGATGGATTCGTGAATCTGCAAGCCAAGTTGCGAGCTATCGAGAATCACCGTGCTGGTCCCCTGCGGGCACTGAGCGGCGGAATGCAATGCCACCGCTTCTTCCGCAACGCGCGGGGCATGGCCCACCAGATTGAGCGATTCCACCAGTTCGTAGCCCTGCAGCGCGTGCTGGCCGCCGAAACTATTGGGATACGAGCGCTTTTGAATTTCATTGTTCGCAAACGTGGTGGCGACGATGCCGGCGCCCGATTGCATTTTTACCTGGTGAATGCTCGAGCCGATGCTGGAAGCGAAGAGCTGTTCGATCCGCCGGAACGACATGGAACCTTCGGCGATGGTGACGCCCTTTACCTTGCGCATTTCCTTGTCGGCGGCCAGAAGCAGATCGATTTGCCGCTCGACGGGAATGCGGAAAGGATCCTTGACGAACGGATTCTGCCAGGTATCCACGAATGCCTTTTCAGGGGCCATGACCACGTTGTGCAGCTTGGCGAGCGCGGAGGCTTTAGCAATGGCGACGGCCTGCACGGCGCAAGCGTCGATTCCGGCGCGCGTCAATTGATCGGTGGAAGCGAAGCCCCAGGCGCCCTGCGCGATCACGCGAATGCCGATGCCCAGCGATTCGCTTTCCGCAAGCGTGCCAACTTCTCCGTTTTTCGTGGAGAGATCGCGCTGGCGAATATCCATCACACGAACGTCGGCGTAAGTTGCGCCGCGCGCGAGTGCGGTTTCAATTCCCCGGTTGGCCCAGTCTTGCATTCAAGTCTCGCCTATACTGTCACATCTAATTGAACTGCGATAGCGCCTCGCCTAAGTCAACGTAAGCCCGCTCATACGCCGCAGACGGAATCTTGGCGATCCGGAGCAATTGCTTGGTTTGGCGATCACAGAGGAATATGTCCGTGTAGAACAAAGCAGGGATGTGCAGCTGATCAACGAGACCAGATGGTTTCACGTCGCCAGCCAATCCCAATGCGACCGCCTCACATACCTTAAGAAAAAGGGAAACTGCAGGCCATTTCTGAAAGTCTCCCCAGGGGGCGTATCTTTCAAAATTCTCTCTCTCATGTCGCGAAACAAATCGGCCGCACGTGAGACGATCGGGCACAGCCTCACACAAGGAGCTTTGCATGATCCTGCGGAATGTTTTAGGCCAGTCTCCACGTGCAGGGTTCGAAGCCGCAGCCCTCGCCTCGCTCTGCGCAATCGGAAGCATTCTTGCATAATCATGCCAATGCTGGAATTGCGTTCGGATTTCCCGAGAATTCGAAATTATTTCAATAAACCGTTGGAAATCGAAGTCCTCGACAATCAGTTCGATGGGTTCAGGAGCACTGGAATAGAGGAGGTGCCTTAAACTGTCAAAGAACACGTCGAAGGGAACGTCTATCTTTTCTACACATTTGTGGAATACCTGCACGGTCTCGCGCCGCATTAATTCATGCATCGAAAGGATCCAGCGGCGATTGGGTAGCGAATCAGAGAAATTGGCAATCTCACGGCGTGCTGGTTCATTTTGGTAATTTAACGTTTCATAGACATGCGCGAAAGAAAAAACTGGGACAATGCCCCCCTCATTCGTTAGCCTGCAGAATTTCTCCCTCACGCTTGCGGCGCAGCGCTCCAAAGCAAGTTTGCTCAAATGCGATTGGTCTAGATAGATCGTCTTGAAGACTGTGGCAGGACCTCCTCGGCTATCATACTCTTCTAGGTGCCTTCGTCCCAGGAAGCGAGGTAATGCTCCTGGTCCGGAGTGAGCTTGTCGACTTGAACGCCCATGGATTCGAGTTTCAGCTTGGCGATTTGGCGATCGATCGGCTCGGGCACCGGGTAGACATCATTCTTGAGTTGCGCGGCGTTCTTGAGCATGTACTCGACCGAGAGCGCCTGGTTGGCGAAGCTCATATCCATCACGACAGCGGGATGACCCTCGGCCGCTGCTAGGTTGATCAGGCGGCCCTCCCCGAGCAGATAGAGTTTGCGGCCGTCGCGCAATGCAAATTCCTCGACGAACGGACGGATGGGTTTGCGCGAGCTGGCCAGTTTTTCCAGCGCGGGAATATCGATTTCCACGTTGAAGTGGCCGGAATTGCAAACCACCGCGCCGTCATTCATTTTCTCGAAATGCTCGGCGGTGAGAATGGATTTATTGCCGGTGACGGTAATGAAAATTTCGCCGATTTTCGCGGCGTCGGCCATCGGCATCACCCGGAAACCGTCCATCACCGCTTCCAGCGCTCGGACCGGATTGATTTCGGTGACGATTACGTCGGCGCCCAGGCCTTTGGCGCGCATGGCCACGCCGCGTCCGCACCAGCCGTAACCGGCCACCACAACGCGCATGCCCGCGATCAACAAATTCGTGGCGCGAATAACGCCGTCGATGGTGGATTGGCCCGTGCCGTAGCGATTGTCAAAGAGATGTTTGGTGAGCGCGTCGTTGACCGCGATGATTGGATATTTCAGCGTGCCGTCCTTGGCCATGGCGCGCAGGCGAATGACGCCGGTGGTGGTTTCTTCCGTGCCACCGATCACGTGCTTCACCAGGTCGGTGCGCTTGGTCAGCAGGATGGTAACCAGGTCGGCGCCATCATCCAAGGTGACTTGCGGTTTGTGATCGATGGCCGCGTTGATGTGCGCGTAATAGGTGGCGTTGTCCTCGCCTTTGATGGCAAAGGTGGGGATGTTGTAATCCTTCACCAGCGAGGCGGCCACTTCGTCCTGCGTGGAAAGCGGGTTGGACCCGCAGAGGACCACATCGGCGCCGCCGTCTCGCAAGGTGATGGCCAGGTTGGCGGTCTCGCTGGTGACGTGCAGACACGCCGACATGCGAATGCCCTTGAGCGGCTGCTCCTTGATGAATCGCTTGCGGATCGATTGCAGCACGGGCATGTGCTGATTGGCCCACTCGATTTTGCGCTTGCCGCGTTCGGCTAGACTAATGTCCTTTACATCTCCATTCACTTTAGAAACTGTTTCCAAGGGAATCCCCCTATGCTCGAATGGCCGGCTGGCCGGCTGAAATGAATTGGACTCAAAATGACTTCCCGAAAATTTTAGAAGGAGCGGTTGGTTTCCCGTCCCGCAAAACCATCCGGTTCGCGGACTGCGCACTGCGCCGGAGAAAGTAGTCTGGGACGATCAGCGGCGGGCGGCTAGTTGGCCGCCGCGCGAGCCTACTTCCTTGCGAATCTGGTCCGCCTTGTCGGTAAGCTCCCACGTGAACCCCGGCTCAGAGCGCCCGAAGTGGCCGTAGGCCGCGGTTTGCCTGTAAATCGGCCGCCGCAGGTTCAAAGTTTCGATGATGCCGCGCGGCGTCAGAGAAAAAAGCTCGCGGATCAGCTCGGTGATTTGAGCGTCGGGAATCGTCCCGGTGCCGAACGTATCGGCCATCACGGAGACGGGCTCGGCAACGCCGATGGCGTAAGCGATCTGCACTTCCACTTTGCGCGCGACTCCGGCCGCAACCAGATTCTTGGCGACGTAGCGAGCCATGTAGCAGGCCGAGCGATCGACTTTGGTTGGATCTTTTCCCGAAAGCGCGCCGCCGCCGTGGCGGCTGTACCCGCCGTAGGTGTCCACGATAATTTTGCGCCCGGTCAATCCGGCATCGCCCATGGGGCCGCCCACCACGAAGCGGCCGGTGGGGTTGATGTGGAATTTCGTCTGCTTGTCCATCATGGACGTAGGAATCATGGGACGGATGACGAGCTTTTCCACCGCTTCGCGCAATTCCGCATTGGAAACATTTTCATCGTGCTGCGTCGAGATGACCACGCAATCCACGCGGGAAGGGCGGCCGTCCCGATATTCCACGGTGACTTGCGACTTGCCGTCGGGCCGCAGGAAATCGGCTTGCCCCGACTTGCGGACTTCGGCCAATCGCTTGGTCAGTTTGTGAGCCAACTCGATTGGCATGGGCATCAGGGCATCGGTCTCGTCGCAGGCGAATCCGAACATCAAGCCCTGGTCGCCGGCGCCGCCGGTGTCCACACCCATGGCGATGTCGGGTGATTGGCGTTTGAGCGCGGAGATAACGGCGCACGTATCGGCGTCAAAACCGTACTTGGCGCGCGTGTAGCCGGTGTCGCGAATCACTCCACGCACGATTTCCTGATAATCGATCTGCGCGGTGGTGGTGATTTCACCGGCGACCACAACCAGGCCGGTGGTCACCAGCGTTTCGCAGGCCACGCGGCCCATCGGGTCCTGCGCAAGCACCGCGTCCAGAATTCCGTCTGAAATCTGATCCGCAATCTTGTCGGGGTGTCCTTCGGTCACCGACTCGGAGGTAAATAGGAATCTTTCTGGTGTTGAAGTCAATACTTTCTCCTTCAAAGGGGGAAGCAATTTTACGCGCCTAACAGCAACGTACGAGGATGGCCTGAAGAAAAAGGCTAACATGCACGCTATAGGGTGTCAACGATTTGAACGGAAATGCCTGAAATAGGCCTCAAATGGCATTTCCCCCGCATGGAACGGCGCGGGGCAGTGATCGCGCCGCGCGCCACGGCTTCTAATCTTCGGGGGAATCGCCATTCGATGGCGGCATGGCTCCGGTGCGTTTGAAAAGGAGATACGCTCGGATAAAGCTGTCGATGTCGCCATTAAGAACCTTGTCCACGTCACCGCGTTCCATTTTGGTGCGGTGATCCTTAATCAGTTGGTAAGGCTGAAGAACATAAGACCGAATCTGGCTCCCGAAACTGATCTCCGGCTTCGATGCGTCCAGCTTGCGCAAGGCTTCCTGCTTCTTTTCAACTTCGAGTTCGTAGAGCTGCGAGCGAAGAACCTTCATGGCGATCTCACGATTCTTGTGCTGGCTGCGTTCATTCTGGCACTGCACCACGATTCCACTGGGCAAGTGGGTGATGCGAACCGCCGATTCCACTTTGTTGACGTTCTGGCCGCCGTGGCCTCCGGCGCGAAACGTATCGATGCGGAGTTCTTCCGGCTTCACGTTGATTTCGATTTGATCGTCGATTTCCGGAATGACGAAGACCGACGCGAACGAAGTGTGGCGTCTGGCGGCCTGATCGAACGGCGAGATGCGCACCAGGCGGTGCACGCCGCTCTCGCCTGCCAGCAAGCCATAAGCGTTCTCGCCTTCCACCTGCACGGTGGCCGATTTCAGCCCCGCTTCCTCTCCAGGCGTTGAATCAATTACCGTGGCGCGAAAGCCCTGGTGCTCGGCCCAGCGCAGATACATGCGCAGCAGCATCTCGGCCCAATCCTGCGATTCGGTGCCCCCCGCGCCGGGCTTCACCGTGACGATGGCGTTGAGGCGGTCGTTTTCCCCGGCCAGCAGCGTATCCGTTTCGAGTTCGGCGACGTACGCTTCCGTCGTAGTGAGTTCCCCGTTGAGTTCGGTCAAAAGAGAATCGCGCTGCTCCGCGTTCGTTTCTCCGTGAGCCAGAAGAAAGTAAGTGTCCAGATCGCTCAGGCCGCGCGCCAGCTTCTCGTCCGCGGCGACCAGTTTTTCGGCCTTCTTCCGTTTTTGCAGAAGGGCCTGGGCCTGCTCCTGGTTCTGCCAGAAGGCCGGATCGTTCATTTTCGGTTCGAGGGAGGCGATCAGCGCGCGGTTCTGCGAGACGTCAAAGATAACTCCGAACCATCTCGATTCGCTTCCTGAGGTCGGCGTAACGGCGTTCCAAGTCTTCAATGTGCGGTGCCATGGGATATATCTTAAACCTAAAGAGGAAATTGGAAAATCGAAATTCGGGAGAAAGGCGAATCGTGACGAAGGAGGCGGAGTGGCTTCCTGGGATGACATTTTCCTGCCGTCATCCCGAGTGAAACGAGGGATCACGAACACACCGTGCACCATGGCGTCAAGACGCCTTGCGCGCCAGCGTGACGACGAATAACAATGCGGAAAGGAGAACGCATAGCCAGCACCACCAGTCGCCCCAGCGTGTGTAAAGCGTTTTGTCGCTGCGAAAACTATAGGGGGCCGTGACCACGCCGAGTTGATTCATTTCGATGCGGGCCACGTACCGGCCGTAAGGATCGACATCGACGGTGAAACCCTTGTTGGTGTCGCGCAGCAGCCAGCGGCGATTTTCGACGGCGCGCACCCGCGCCATCATCAGATGCTGCGGAGGCGCCGCGGAACCTACGAACCAGCCATCATTCGAAATATTGATCAGCACTCCGGCGCCGTTCGCAACGAAGCGCCGCACTTCATCCGGAAACACCGCCTCAAAACAAATGAAGACGCTGAATTTTCCGCCGGGCAGATTTCCGGCGCGATACTGATTGCCAGGTTGGAAGTCGCCGATTCCGGCGGTCAATTTCGAGGCGAAGGTGAGCCAGCGGCGCAGCGGAACATATTCGCCGAAGGGAACCAGGTGAATCTTGTCGTAGGTAAACATCCGCAGGCCGGAGGGAGCCAGAAGAATCGCGCTGTTCGATGTCTGCCACCGGCCGGCCGCGTCGGTTTTCCAATCATCCACGCCAAGCAAAAAATCGCTGCCCGAATCGCGGGCGATGCGCACGGCGCGCGCGGCAAATTTCGGGTCCTGAAAGCTGAACGGTGCGGGCACTTCCGGCCACACGATCAATCCGGGATTCGCCCGGGCGGCAGCCACGCTCAGATTTTCGATCTGGTCGAGTTCGGGCGCATGGACGTCCAGCCAGTCCGATGTATAGCTCATGGACTGGGGAAAATTTGTGGAGACCAGGTTCGCCACGTACCGTGGCGCATCCCGCGGCACCAAACGTGGGCCGAAGAGTGCTACCGCGGCCAAGGCAGCCGTTACGCCGACGGTGGCGTAGCGGGCGCGCCCGGTGGGATGCACGATCATCCACGCCACGAGGGCGTTAAAAGCAACAACAAAGAAAGACAGGCCGAAGATTCCCGTCCATACCGCCAGTTGCAGAAAAGCGAGATTGCCCGAGGCCGCGTAGCCGGTCAGGTTCCACGGCCAACCGATGATGGGCAGATGAGTGCGGGCGAATTCGAGCGCCACCCAGAAGAAAGGCGCGAAGAGGCAAGCCCGCGTTATGTTCCATCGGGCGACGCGAGCCACGGCCAGCGTAAACGCCAGGGGGAAGAGCGCAGCGGCGAAACTGATCAGAGCGAGCACGCCTCCCGCTTCCCACAGGCTCAAGTCTCCGTATACGCGCATGACCGTATAAAACCACGGCAGCATCAGCGGATAGCAAACGGCGCCATGCAGAAAACCGCACAACGCCGCTTCCCACGGGCGCGCTCCGATGCAGGCAAGCATCAGCAGCGTAATTGCAAACCAGGCGAAGACCGGCAAATTGTAATTGGGAAATGCCAACGCCAGGGCGAGCCCGGAGCCCAGGGCCAGCAGGAATCGCGTGCGCCTTTTGAGGACCATTCAGCGCTTAATGATAGCCTTGAATCCTTCGTGATCGAGCGACAACTTTGCGATATTCGCGGATTGCGGGTCGGCATAGGGGCCCACTTGCACATGGTAGAAACTATCCGCGCCGGGAATAACGACGAAGGCCGGAAATCTTTTCCGCTGGAGCGCATCGGCCAGCGCCATGGCATCGCCTTCGCTCTTGAGGGCGGCGATTTGCAAAAGGATGGCGCCGCGCGGAATCCGCGGAGGCTGGAAGCGGGCAAGCGGCTTGGGCGCCGCCGGCGCGGTCTTCAGCGCCGCGTTGGTGGGCCCGGTGCCGGGCGAGACCGGCTGGCTGGCCGGCTGGGAAACGGCGGCCGAGGCGGGAGCTTCCGGTTTGCCTTCCGGTTTCTTGGAAGCAGAGAAATCCCATTCGGGTGAATCGTTGGCGTTCGTGCCCTTCTCCGTTTTCGCGGGCCCCGTCTTGGGCGCCGGAGAAGGCTTGGCTTGTTTCCACAGAGACTCGGCGGCGTGGACGGCGGCGCCCGAATATTGCGTCTTGCCCATTACGTAGCCGAGAGTGAAAAAAACTCCGCAGAGCAGAACCACACCCAGGAAAAGTCCCACCAGGTGGCGGCTTTCGATCACCCGGTCACTGCCTTCGCTTTTGCGCGCGCTGCGTGCCATTCTTTATTTGTTCTCCCCTGAACCCTTTAAGATCCACTGAGAAATAAAATCGACCGGCAACGGGAAAACTATCGTCGTGTTCTTTTCCACTCCGATCTCCGTCAGCGTCTGCAAATAGCGCAATTGCATGGATGCGGGCTGGGTTTGCAGCACTTGCGCCGCTTGCGCCAGTTTCGTCGAGGCCTCGAATTCTCCGGCCGCATGAATAATTTTGGCCCGCCGTTCGCGCTCCGCTTCCGCCTGCTTCGCGATGGCGCGCTGCATGTTCTCCGGAATATCGACTTGTTTCACCTCAACTTTAGATACCTTGATACCCCAAGGCTCCGTATCCTGGTCAAGGATTACTTGTATCTTGGCGTTTACCTTTTCGCGCTCCGAAAGAATCTCGTCCAGTTCAAATTGGCCCAGGACGCTGCGCAGGTTGGTTTGCGCGAGTTGCGAAGTGGCGTAAAGATAGTTTTGAACCTGGGAAAGCGCGAGATTCGCATCGACCACGCGGAAATAACAAACGGCGTTCACTTTCACCGAAACGTTGTCGCGCGTGATCACGTCTTGCGGAGGAACGTCGAGCGTTTCCGTGCGCAGCGACATTCGCGTGAGCTTGTCGATCGGCCAGAAAACCAATTGCAGGCCGGCCGGCTTCGGGTCGGGCAGCATGCGGCCCAGGCGCAGGATCACCCCGCGCTCCCATTCCTTGATGACGAAAACGGAATTGAACAGCCAGATCAAAAAGATCAGGATGCCGATGGCAAAAACGGTCTCTACGAATCCCATGATTCCTCCTCAGAGGGAACGTCTTTCTGGAAACTTGTGGGATGTCAACTGCCCCGCTTGACATCCGCGGATGGATCACAGCGGGCGGATCCCTGAAGCGCAAGAATCCCAACTCAAGCCCGCATCTACAAAAGTCCTCACGCCTCTCGCCGCAATTCGGCCGGGAGGAATTATTGCGCGGCGTGCGTTGATTCGTGCGGCTCGACGTGCAGCGTCAAGCCATTCACGCGCGTCACGCGGACGCGCGAGCCGCGCGGCAGATCCTTGCCCGCCATCGCCCGCCACAATTCCCCGTGGACCAGCACCATGCCCGGTGCGCCGGCTGTGAGCGGTTCGGTGACTTCGCCCCATTCGCCAACCAGTTGTTCCCGGCCGGTGGATTGTTTCCAGTGCCGCGAACGCAACACCAGGCGCATCAGGAAAATAATAATCAGCGCCACCGGCAGCGTGACGCCGAATGCCGCGCCCAGGCTGACGCCCATTCCCGTGAGCGGCGAACGCACCAGCATCAACGCTCCCAGCACCATGGCGATCGCTCCTCCCACCCCCAGAACGCCATGCGTCGGAAATTTGGCCTCCAGTACGAACAGCGCCATCGCCAGCACTATCAGCAGCAGGCCGGTCAGATTCACCGGCAGCAGATGCATCGCAAAGAGCGCGAGCAGCAAACAGATTCCGCCGATCACGCCGGGCGCGAACAGGCCGGGGTGGGTGAACTCCGCGTACAGCCCGAGCACGCCGACGATCAAAAGAATAAAAAACACATCCGGCTGGACGATGCGCGAAAGAAATCGCTGGCGGGCGCTCATCTCGCGCAGTTCGATCACGGGGTGTGAAAGTTCAAGCGTGGTGGAGGCGCCGTCGAACCGCGAAATCGTGCGGCCGTTTAATTGCGAAAGGAGCGCTTCGGGAGTGGGAGCGATTACCTCGATCAATTTTCCATCGAGCGCTTCTTTTTCGCTGAAGGCGGTGGCGTCGGTGACCGCGGTCTCCGCGAGTTTATCGTTGCGCCCTCGCTTGGTGACGATGCTGCGCAGATACGCCGTGGCTTCATTGACGATCTTGTGCCGCAGCGTCTCGTCAATTTGCACCGGCGTGCCGCCGAAAATCATCAACGGCGACGCCGCGCCGGTATCGGTTCCCGGCGACATGGCCGCGACGTCGCCCGAGAGCAGGATGAAAAATCCGGCGGAAGCTGCGCGCGAGCCGGTGGGAGTGACGTACGTGATCACCGGTACATGCGATCCCAGGATGCTCTGGATGATCTGGCGCATGGCGGTATCGAGGCCACCGGGAGTATTGATCGTGATCAGGATCAAGTCCGCGTGATTCTTGTTCGCTTCGTCGATGCCGCCAGTCAGGTATTCGGCGAGGATGGGCTCGATTTCACCGTCGATGCGAAGTTGCACCACGCGCTGCCCGGCAGAGGGCGCGGGCGCCTGCGCCGCTTGTGCGTTGTCATACCCGCACACGAATAGCGCGGCGAACATAAATCCGATGACGATAGTTTTGGGAAGCCTCATAGCTGCGGGCATTATACAAGATAAGTGCCAACGAAGTGGAAAACCGAGGTCCTATCAGGGCAGCCGTATAGCGCCACCCTTCAGGATGGCATCTTTCGCACAGAGAGCGTTTCCCGCAGACATCCTCCCTCCAGCAATCGGCGGGATCTCCCTATGACGGGCTGCGCGGAGCGTCGGCCACGTCGTTCAGTTGGAACACGGCTTGGACGCGAGGATCCTTTATTACCTTCGCGAAGGACGGATCCTTCTGCGCCGCCTCGAGTTCCTTGTAGCCTTCGTCGCGGGCGATGGTCAGGAAGTGCGCGCAGTGTTCGGCATCACCGGCAAGCGCATAGGTCTTGGCCACCATGAAATAAAACATTCCGGGGTCGGCCATCGAGCGCTGCTGGATCACCGCGCCCGATCCGCCCTTGTGCTCGAAGATGTTGGGATCGAGCGATGTGGCTTGCCTGAACGCGTCCATCGCATCGGAATAGCGCTTGTCTCCAAAGTAGGCGTAACCCAGATTGCTGAAATAGGTGGCAATCTCGGGGCGCAGTTGGATGGCCTGTTTGTAATAACGAGCGGCCTTTCGATAATTCTGGTGGTCGTACTGGATCGTCCCGAGATTATTCAAGGACGTCGAGAACGTCTTGTCGGCTTTTACGGCGCGTTTGTAGTAGCGCTCGGCATGCGGGTAATTTCCGAGTTGCTGATACGCCACGCCGATCTTGTTCAGCACCACCGCATTCTTCGGCTCCTGGCTCAACACCTGCTCGTAGGCATGGATCGCATCCAGAAACATTTTGCGGGCCACAAAAATGTCGCCGCGCAATTCGAGCAACTGGCGCGGGCTCATCTCTGGAGCGGGAGCGCTGGCGGCGATGTTCGTCACCGGGATCGGATTGGTTTGTTGCATGGAGGACGTAACCAGGTTCTGCGCGTGGACAACGGGTGTTACCAGTAGGCTGAAGGAGACGGCAAATAAGGCCGTTCGGGTCATCGCCCACCTCCTTGCTCAGGAACTGCATCTAGGGATCTGGCTTTGGCGGTTCCTGAGTCTTCTTGCTCTTTCCAAAGATACCAAAAATCTTGTGCAGTAGGCCTTTTTTCTTTTCGGCATCCGGATCGACGGGTTGGCCCGTGGCGGGCGGAGTCCCATTAGTACCACTCGTCTTTTGACCCGCCGGCGTTGCTCCCGGAGGAGGCTCCGGCTCGCGTTTCCCGAAGAGATGGGCGAGCCAGGCGACCGGAGGCGCCTGCATCGCCATTCCGTTGCCGTGTACGGAGCAAAACTGAGTCGGTTCCGTGCCGGCGACGAACACCTCTTCCCGAGGGCTGGGACAGGCGGGAGTGGCGAGTTCGCCCGATTGTGGATCCACCATTGCTTCGGTAATGCCCGGAGGAGGATCGAGCGGCCGCACCTGGTGGTATTCGGGCAGGGCAATCGCGCGCTTCATCAGCTCCGCCCAGATCGGCGCGGCGGCATTCGTGCCCGAAAGGCCCAGGTCGCGGTTATCGTCGAAGCCGACCCAGACCACGCAAACCAGATTCGAAGTAAATCCCGCGAACCAGCCGTCTCGCGAGGTGCCGGTCTTCCCGGCGGCGGGCGCGGTGAAGCCGCGGGCACGAACCGTGGCGCCGGTTCCGCGATTGATCACGTCCTCCATCAGGCTGGTCACCAGATAGGCCACGCGCGGGTCGAGCGCCGGACGAGTCTTCGGAGTAGTTCGCTCGAGCTCCGAGCCATCGGACGCAACCACGTTCGTCAAGAACACCGGTTCGGCTCGCAGGCCATTGTTCGCGAAAATTGTGTAGCCCGCGGCCACTTCCACCGGCGTCATCTCATACGCGCCCAGGGCGACGGCGGGCGTCGCTTGAATGGTGGAGGCAAGGCCCATCTGATGCGCCACGTCGGCCACGCGCTTGAAGCTGACCATCTCCGCCACTTTCACGGTGGCGACGTTAAGCGAATGAATCAGCGCATCGCGCACGGTCACCGGGCCGTAGAACTCCTCGCCGTAATTATTGGGCGTGTATTCCTTGCCGTCGAATACGAAGGTCGTCGGCTCGTCGTCCACCAAGGTGACGGGCGTGACGATCGGCTGCAGGCCGTCGACGGCGTTGTCAAATGCCGCCGCATACACAAATGGCTTGAAAACCGAGCCCGGCTGGCGGTGTGCTATCGCGTGGTTGAGCTGGCTTTCTCCGTAGTTCCGCCCGCCCACCAGCGCGAGGATTTCGCCGGTTTTCGGGTCGAGCACCACGATGGCGATTTGCGGCTGCACCACGGGTTGGCCCTTCTTCTTCCAGGCCGCATACCGCCGCACGAGCAGCGTATCCACATTCCTGGCGCCGAAATCCACTGCTTCCGCGGCAGCCCGCTGAAGTTGAGGATCGAGCGTGGTGTAAATGCGATAGCTTTGCGAGGTGAGATCCGTTTCCGAGAAATGTTCGAGCAGGTGTTCCTTGACCATGTCCACGAAGTAGGGCGCGGCGCTGGTTACGGTGGAACCGCCGGTGAATTTCAGTTTTTCCTTGCGGGCGTCGGCGCTTTGCTGCGCCGTCAGGAATCCATCCTCAACCATCTGAGTCAGGACGCGGTCGCGCGCTTCGATGGCGCGTTCGGGATGGCGCTCCGCCAGGGAGTAACGATTCGGCGCGCGGATAATTCCGGTGAGAAAGGCGGCCTCGCCCACGGAGAGATTGCGAACATCTTTTCCGAAATAAGCTTCGGCTCCTTCGCCGAATCCGCGGATGGAAAAGCTGCCGCGATTTCCCAGGTAAATCTCGTTGGCATACAGTTCGAAAATCTGCTTCTTGCTGAATCGCTGTTCGAGCTCGAGAGCAACCAGTGTTTCCTTGACTTTGCGTTTCCACTCGCGCTTGGTGGAAAAGAAAAAGCTGCGCGCCAATTGCATGTCCAGCGTGCTGGCGCCTTGCGTGACGCCGTTGTGCCGCACATCGGCCCAGGCCGCGCCGAGGATGCGGAAGGGGTCGAAGCCCGGATGCTCGAAGAATCGCTTGTCTTCCGCCGCGAGCAGGGCGTTCACCAGGTTCGACGGCAAATCCTCGAAGCGCACCACCCGGCGCTTTTCGCGGGAACTATCGAACAGGTTCGTGATCAGTTGCGGCTCGAGCTCGGCAGTGCCCACCAGGGTCCCCTCTTTCAGAGACACCAGCTTCGAGATTCCACCGCCCATGAATTCGATTCGCAGCGCACCGTTCGGCGAAAAATAGGAATTCGAAGATGGATGAATCTCGATCACCGGACCGTCTACTTTGTAACGGCCTGGCGAGCCGGGAACTTCGGATTCGGAATAGCCCGCGGTGAGCAAGTAACTGGAAACATCGGCCGGACGAAGTGGCTCGCCCAGAAAGATTTTTCGCGGGGCGGTGTAGATCCTGGAAGTGTTTTGGAAGACCTGGCCGGTCAACCGCTCGTCAATGACGTGGCCAAAGTGGACGTAATAATAGGCGAAAACCCCTGCGCCCGTGGCGAACAGGAGGAATGCAACGCCAAGCACGCCAAGGCCGATCCGTGACGACCAGAACCCACGGGCAATACGAATGCGCAACCCGCTCCTCCACTTTCTTCCCTTTCGCCGAGGTCGCCCAACACTCCGCCGCTCGGCGCGCCCCTCTAATGGGGACACCTTGCTATCTTAATAGAGATGCGTCCCTAAATGGAATTGCTTTCTGCCTGAGGATGGAAATTGAGAGCCAGTTGGTAGACACGCAAGTCCACAACAACCGTGTAATCCAGGGAGATTCGGTACATGAACGGGCCAATCATCTCGACGTGCACATCTTCGCGCTTGGCAGGGATCTCCAACTCTTTAATTTTCTTATACATATCGTCGCGGATCAATTCAGCGTCCCGCCGGTTCACCCCGGCATAACGGGCTTCCTCTTTCATCGAGTCCACGAATTGATAGTTATTCACCAGGACAGGAATGATCTTCACGCCGAGGAAAATGCACAGCGCCACGAATGCCAGGGTCATCGGCATTCGCAGACGGCTGGAACCTCTTTCTCTCTGGCGGAACATGCGAAACCTCAAGCGTACATAACGCGACACAATTGGAAATCTCAGGGATAGTCAATTTGATGCTAGCACCGCGATATCCGCTTGTCGACAGAGCCTTACAGGGCATGTTTCCGTCAGGTTAACTGCCACCCCTACAGATCGCCCGTTCTGCGCAGCGGACTCACGTGGCGGGCTCGGGACCGGCATTTCAGTAGGCCTTCGCGAAGTATGCCCGTTCGTTGGCGGACTTTCCGCAATAGATGCAGGGACCGGAGCCGCCGGGTTGCTCGAACGGGATGCAGCGCATGGTGGCCTTGGTCTCTTCCTTGATCTTGGCTTCGCAATCGCTGCTGCCGCACCAGAAGGAAAACGCGAATCCTTTTTCCACAGCCTGCTTGAATTCGACGGAGTCCTTCGGATCGAATGTATTGGCCTTGCGGAAGGCCAGCGCCCGGTCGAAAAGCGCGCGCTGAATTTCGGCGAGAGTCGCGGTGACAACCGCGGCGAGGCCTGCCTGCGGCACGAACGACTTCCCTTCCTTCCCGGGGCGGTCGCGCCGCGCCAGCACCACGCTGTTCTTGGCCACATCTTTCGGGCCCAGCTCAATGCGCAGGGGGACTCCCCGCATTTCCCAATCGTTGAACTTGTAGCCGGCGCTGGAGCCTTCGCGCTCGTCGGTCTTTACGCGGATTTGCGCATCCACCAATTCGGCTCGGACTTTCCTGGCCGCCTCGAGAACCAGCGCCTTTTCTTCGTCGGTCTTGTAAATCGGCACGATCACCACCTGAAAAGGAGCCAGCCGCGGGGGCAGGATCAAACCTTGATCGTCGCCATGCACCATGATGATGGCCCCGATGAAGCGCGTCGAAAGACCCCAGGAGGTGGTCCAGCAAAACTGCAATGTGCCGTTCTTATCGAGATAGCGGATTTCGAACGCCTTGGCGAAATTCTGCCCCAGATTGTGCGAGGTTCCGGATTGCAGTGCTTTGCAGTCGCCCATCATGGCTTCAATGGAATACGTATGGTCAGCCCCGGCGAATCGCTCGGATTCGGATTTGCGGCCGGGAATCACGGGTATGGCCGCTTCCGTGACCGCGAAATCCGTGTAGATATCGAGCATCTGGCGAGTTTCCGCTTCGGCCTCTTCGGAGGTGGCGTGAGCCGTGTGCCCTTCCTGCCAGAAAAATTCCAGCGTGCGCAAAAAAAGCTTGGTGCGAAGTTCCCAGCGCACCACGCTGTTCCATTGATTGATCAAGACCGGCAAATCGCGATAGGACTGAATCCACTTGGCATAAGCGTACCCGATGATGGTTTCCGAAGTGGGACGAATTACCAGCGGCTCTTCCAGTTTTTCGCCGCCTCCGATGGTCACCACCGCCAGCTCGGGCGAAAATCCCGCGACGTGCGATTTTTCCTTATCAATAAAACTGCGCGGAATCAGCAGCGGAAACGCCGCGTTCAAGTGTCCGGTGGCCTTGAATCGGCGATCCAGCGCTTGTTGAATGTTTTCCCACAGCGTCCAGCCGTAGGGGCGAACGATCATGCACCCGCGCACCGGCGCATAGTCGGCCAGCTCGGCGCGCAGAACGAGCTGGTTGTACCATTCGGAAAAATCTTCGGAACGCGAGGGCAATTTCTGATCAGACATTCGTTAGCTTCCCGCGCGGCAAGAGACACAACATGCTTCGCCGCGAACAGTAGAATCGAAGCAGCCTAGCGGACCCTCCATCACCTTGTCAACGCCGCCCGCTTACGGCAGGCCATTGCCGAACTGGAAAAGGTCCGCGACTTGAATCCCTACGCCACCAACAAACTTGCCGCTCTAGCCGAAGCCTCCGTCGCATGCTTGGTTTAGCAGGCAGACAGATGTGGTTGTGCTCGGTTTAGTAAGCGGCCGGATACCTACGGGAAGAGTTATTCAATGTTAATGAAATGTATCTTGACAGTATCTTCTGGATAGCGTACAAGCCGACACACTACTGGAACGCTTGGGAGGTGCCATGATTCTCAGAAAATATACTTTCGTGTTTTTCTTCAGCTTTCTCGGCATTGCTACTGCACCAGGACAAAGTCTATCGGCCCAAAGCGATCC